>CAYSJW010000016.1:0-23417 GCA_964431555.1 uncultured Gammaproteobacteria bacterium
AAAAAAGAAACCACAACTGGTGGAGCGAGTAAACTAAAGCACTCAACTCCATTATCATCCTTTATCATCCATGATTTTTTGTGAACCAAAACCTTTCCGCCTTTATCCCTACTAAAACTATATTCAGGTGTTAATTCGTAATCGTCAAAATATTTCTTTGCCTGATTAATGGGTACATGATTCCTTAAGAGAATTTTCGGAATCCCATAAAGTTTAAAGGCTATTTTCATCAATTCTTCATCCTTATTCAATCTTTCTCTTATGGGATCAAGACCTTTCTCATCTCCTTCTTTCCTAACCATCCTCGCTCCTTCGCAAGAAGGATTATCACAAACCAGGTAATATACCTTACTTTCTATATCATAACCAATCTTACTAGTAACAAGAAGTTTAGTATTTCTCGATGTTTGACATTTCGGACAAACAACTCTAAACTTCATTCTTTCTTCAATTACCGTTTCAGGAATATCAATCAAGACAAAAAGATCCGGATCGTCTCTATAATTGGCAATGTCTCTAAAATAAAGAGAGTAAGAAACTTGATCCATATTTCGGGGCAATCCGTCAATTAAAATTGATTTATTCTCAAGATCGTCAATATGAGCCTTAATCAATGCCAAAATAAATTCTGTCGGCAAAAGTTTTTCGGTCGACCTTCCTGACAAAGATTTTAAAATTTCCTCAAAAGAAACATATCCTCGGTAATACCTCTTGAGCCTTTGATACTTTTCTGTTCTAATAAAAGATTTCCAGTCATCAGTTTCCCGCACCAAATCTCCAACCGAAACATGGGCAATTTTATCTTCACCTAAGATTTCAGCTATAAGCTTGGCATAAGTCCCCTTCCCGGATGATTTTTTACCTAAAAGATAAGCTATAAAGGTGTTATCTTTCAAATAATTCTTAATATGTTTAATTTCATCCCCTGCCTTTGCCAGAAAATACTCTCTTCTACCTTCAGGACTCTCTAAATCAAATTTTGTTTTTAGCCCCTTAACCTTTGTACCAATAATCGGAAATTCCAATCCTTTCATAATCCTTTTAAATAAAAATTTTACTTATTCAAGAATTTTAACAAACTCACTTTCATTCTTAAAAGGTCCAATTATGGAAATCTTTAAATTTTCTTTTCTAAAGATATTTTTTGCTTGATTATAAATATCTTCACAAACTACTCTGTCAATATTCTCAAAAACTTCATCAGGACTCCTTACTCTCCCCAACATCAACTGTTCATAACCAAAAAATCCGCTTACTCCTCTCGTATCTTCAAGACTTAGCGCTAAATTTCCCTTAATATATTCCTTACCCTTCTCTAACTCCTTACCTTTTATCTTCTTTTCCCCACTTGCCAAACCATACAGCTCATCAAGAATTACCTTTATCGCCTCTTGAGTTTTATTTGGATCAACACCCGCATAAACCGCAAAATATCCAGCATCAGCAAATCTTTCAAAATCACTTCTTATCGCATAAGCCAAACCTCTCCTTTCTCTTACCTCCAAAAAAAGCCTAGAACTCATACCTGAACCTAAAATCGCATTTAAAACTGCATCTTTGTACCTATTCATACTTCCAAAAGGTTCTGCAGGAAATCCCAAAATCATATGAGCCTGCTCTACATCTTTAGTTGTCAAACTGATCTTCCTTTTTTCCAAAACTGGCTTTTTCAAATCAAAATCCTTCTTGCCCTCCTGAATAGCAGAAAAATACTTATCAGCCAAATCCTCAACCAAATCTTGATCAAAACCCCCGGCAACACTAATCAAAAGATTACCCGATTTATAAAACTCGTTTCGGTATGAGATAAAATCCCCTCTTTCCAGTTTTTTTAATGTATCCTTTGTACCGATAATATCTCTACCCAAAGGATGTCCTTCAAAAATCAACTGTTCAAAAAGATCCCAGATTCTACGTACCGGTGTATCTTCATACATATTCATTTCCTCAATTATCACATCTTTTTCCTTTTTTATTTCTTTACAATCCAAATTTGGCTGAAGAACAATATCAGACAAAACATCAAATGCCTTTTTTATAAGTTTAGACCTTATCCTTACATAGTACTGTGTTACTTCTTTTGAAGTTGAAGCATTAAACTCCCCTCCAACTTGATCTATTGCCTCGGATACAGCTTTCGCCGAAGGATATTTTTTACCCCCCTTGAAAGCCATATGCTCTAAAAAATGAGATAGACCAAGCATTTCATCTTTTTCATTTCTTGAACCAGTTTTAATCCAAACAGATACTGTTGCAGACTCTAAAGAAGGTAAAAAAACTGTCAAAAGATTAAGCTTATTTTTTAATACCTTTAATCTACACTTCATACGAATAACAAATTATACACGATTTACTTAATAATCAATAACTATTTGCTTTACAACAAGATTTTACAAAAAGATATTGTTTTCAATTGGATAAAATTATATAATTTATAGTGGAATCAGAAATAAGGATAATAACACAGGAAAAAATTTTAGATCCAGGAAATCTCCTTAAACCTCTTGCGCAAGTTTTCCCCAAAGAGGTATCGGAAACAATAAAACACGAAAACAACCACGCTCTTGCCGATCCCGAAAGGAATACTTTAGGTGGAGAATTCGGCTATAGCGCAATGCTCGTAACCCTTCCAAACGGCTTGATAATCGCCAGTTGGATTGCCTGGTACAAACCATGGGGCGAAAGAGAACCTGACGAAATGATGCAAATTGCCCAGGGACCGGGATTTTTGAACATGAGCGAACAAGATTCGTTTATATACAACCAAGCCAAAAAAGAATGGGTATCGCGCCTAAAAGAAAAACAAAAAGAAGAAAATCCTATTTCAATATTGGAAATAATCCCAAGCAAAGAAAATGAAGAAGAGGAAGAATACAAAAAAAGAGCCCAAATCATCTTAAGATTTGCAGAAAAATTAGAAGAATTTTCAAGAAAAGGGATTCTTCCTCCTATAGATGAACTTACCAATGAAGAGTTCGCAAACCTAGATAAAAGATACAGAAACGATTTCATTAAAGCATACAATGAAGCTCTAAAAGAGATAGAAAATAGTAATTTATCAAGTCAAAACCTAAAAGACAAATCTGGTGATAATTCTTCTTATGTAGTAATAGACAAACCAGAAGGCACAATCTTTCAAAAACCCCAATTTGATGATTATTCCGAGCTACCCCTTGCAGTTTAACAAATAATTTCTTTATTTTTCTTACATTCCTTCCGGATCATCTACCCTAATAAATTAAGTCATTTTTTACATCTGGTGGACTGTAAAAACAATTATAAATTTATATTTCATCTCCTCCCAAATAATCGTTTTATTCTCCCGAAAAGGGTTTCTGTTTTATCTCGCATGAGCTTTTTGTACTCATTATTATTAAGTAATAAATTAAGATTATTATCGTAAATAGGATTATTTGGATTAAGATCAATTGCTTCTCTGTAGAGTCTTTCTGCTTCCTGGTAATTTGCTTTTCTTTTTTCAGGATCATCACCTACAACCAAATCAAGATATTCTTTGTTCCAAAGCAAATTGGCTAGGCTGTTCTTAAATGAAGGATCGTTTGGATCAAGTTTAATTGCTTCTCTAAGCAGACTTTCTGCTTCCTGGTAATTTGCTTCTCTTTTTTCAGGATCATCACCTACAACTAGGTCAAGGTATTCTGTGTTCTTAAGTAAATTGGCTAGGTTGTTTTTGAATAAAGGATCGTTTGGATTAAGATCAATTGCTTCTCTGTAAAGTCTTTCTGCTTCCTGGTAATTTGCTTTTCTTTTTTCAGGATCATCGCCTACAACTAGATCAAAGTATTCTGTGTTCTTAAGTAAATTGGCTAGGTTGTTTTTAGGTGAAGGATTATTTGGATTAAGATCAATTGCTTCTCTGTAGAGTCTTTCTGCTTCCTGGTAATTTGCTTTTCTTTTTTCAGGATCATCATCTACAGCTAAATCAAGGTAATCTTTGTTCCAAAGTAAATTGGCAAGATTAACACTATCAATATCTTCCAGTTCACCTTCACTGCTTATTTTATGAGGTCTTTTTCCTTTTACAAGTTTGAATTTTTTCCATCTTCCTTCCTCAATTATCCACTGGGTATCATCAATATTCCTTATTTCATCAAGTAATGGAGATCTGTCTTGAGATTCACCGGTTGCTTCAAGTATATTTACAAGGCATCTGAAATTTAAAGATTGCCAGAAGAAGTCTTCTGATGAGTAATTCAAATCTATTTCAGCAAGATAATCACCAAGCCTTAAATGAGTTACAACATGTCTTCCTATCTTATTATCTTGACGCACCAATGTATATGTGTATTTTGGATCAAGGCCAAAATCCTTTAATATCATTCCCAGCATCATTTCTTTGCCTGCGCATATTGCCTGATTTTTCTTAAGACAATGGGAAAGAAGATATGCATGATCGTGAGGAAATACATCTACTATAAATCTGATAACTGGAGAGATTGCTTCAAGAATTTCTTCTACCTTTCTTTGATCACCGCCTTCCTCCTCTCGAGCAATTATTTGTGTAATTTTATCTTTTATCTCCATAAGGCTTGAGGAATGCAAATTTAATTCTTTTGAATTTTTTCTTATCCACTCATCAGCCATCTCAACAAGCCTTAAATGATTTACCTGAGTTGCAATCCTTAAAAGATCAGTCTCCAGTTTAACCGAATATTTTGCCAAAGACTCATCGGTTGGTTTAATAATTGCCGCCATTAATCTTTTGGCTTTTTCTCCTTTTTCGCCCTTAAAAAGTCTTTCTGCCCTCTCTTGGTAAGTTTCACCTTTTTTCCCTGAATACAAAGTAACACCTTCACTTTCGGTTATATGAAGATCTTCACGGATAAATTCCTCATATAGATCAAGGGTTGGTTTAAGACAAGGGTCATCACCTGTAGCTTTTCTTAGTATTGCTATCTTAAGAAGTGACTTTTTAGCTTTCGCATTAATTTCCGATTGATACTCTGCCATTTTTCTGAGTTTCTCATCTGAACTTTTATCCGAAAGCCACAAAGCAACACTTTCTAAAACTTTACTTCTAATTTGGGCAAGATCGCCAAGATCTAATAATCCTTTCTGGGTAATTTCAGCTTTAGCAAGATCGGTTTGTGGATCATCGGGAGAAATGAATAATCTTAATGTCTCACGTAGTTCAACTCCTTCTTCATCAGCTCTTTTTTCCAGAACCGCAACAGCTCCTCTTACATCTGTTCCTATTCCTTTACCCTCCTTGTCTTTCAAATTTACCCCCGCTTGCTGTCTTAATTTATCAGCAACAATATCAGTGTGAACGCCCCTTTGGTATTTTCTAACTTCATCTATTGTATCTATACCACCTTTTACAGCCTTTTCACCAACCTCATCTTCCATAAAAGTAATTTTATAAGTAATACAAACTATGACCAGCAACCTACATTCTTTCAGGCGCTTGAATTCCCAAAAGATTTAAACCATTTTTTATAATCTGCGCTGTCGCTTTCGTTAAAGCTATACGAAATTCACTTTTTTCTCTATTTTTTGTTCTCTCTTCTAAAATATCTTGCGTTTGGTAAAAATAATTATACTTTTGCGCTAAATCATAAAGGTATTTGCATAAAATGTTTGGCGAGTAATTTTTTGCTGACATTTCAATTATATCTGAAAATCGGGCTAAATACCGAAGTATTGCATATTCCTCGGAAATTAAAAAGTAGGCATCAGACATTAAATCGGGAAAACTAATCTCCAACTCTCCGGAATTCTGTGCCTTTCTTATTACACTCTGCATTCTTGCATAGGTGTATTGAATGTATGGCCCGCTATTTCCTTCCAATGAAAGTGATTCATCAATATCAAACTGAAAATCTGTTGTTCTTCCCATCTTTAAAAAACCATACTTTATTGCCCCCAATCCCACTATTTCTGATATAATCTTCTTCTCATCATTTGATAAACCTCTACCAGCATCAGATTTTTCAATAATTTCTTTTGCCCTCATCACAACCTGATCCATTAAATCATCCGCAGAAACAACATTTCCCTTGCGCGAAGACATCTTTCCCACCCCCTTAAGATAAACAAAGCCATAAGATAAATGATAATAATCGAAACATTTGCCTATTCCCAATTGCTCACACATGGCAAAAAGTTGTTTCAAATAAAGTTCCTGCTCCGGCCCGATATCCCAAATATACAAATCCGAGGGAAATTTATCTCTTTTCAACTTGGTTAAATACAAATCTTGTGTATGGTACATAGACGTACCGTCGGATCTTAAAACAATAGTGTCGGGAAGATTATATTTCTTTAAATCAGAAAGTACCGCCCCATCGTCCAGCTTTCTAAAAACTCCTATTTTAAGACCTTTTTCAACCATTTCCTTTCCCTTTTCATAAAAATCGCTCTCATACCACTGATGATCATGATAACTACCAAGCCTCTTGTAGGTTTCAGCAAATCCCTTAAGCGTCCAGTCTCTTAATTTTTTCCATATACCTCTTACGTAAGAATCTCCCTTCTCCCATCTTTGCAATAATTCTTGCATTTCTTGTTTCTTTAAAGGATCTTCCGATTCTTTAGCTCCAATTACATAAAATTTGTCAACAAAATGGTCGGGCTTTTCTCTCTCACCTTCAGGTGTTTTTCCTTGACCGTATCTTTCATAAGCCCACACCGCCTTCATAACATGTATCCCACGATCATTATTTATCGCATCCAATTTTACATCTGCTCCACAAAATTCAAGAAGGTTATGTACCGCCATACCCAAGACATTGTTCCTTACATGACCAATATGCAGAGTTTTTATTGTATTTGGTGAAGTATGCTCCAAAAGGTACTTTTTACCCTGAAAAATATTCGACCTTCCGTAATCCTCTTGACCAGATAAAATCTTTTTTATCTCATTTATAAGAACTTCTTTTTTCAACCAAAAGTTTATAAATCCTCCCCCAGCTACTTCAATTTTACTCACAAAATCCTTTAATTTTTCGTTTGCTTTTAACCTCTCAACTATCTTCTCGGCTAAATCTACTGGTGATTCTAGTTTAGCAAAATCAAAATTTAATTCACTCAAATCTTTCTCCTGACCTTTAAGCTCTGAAAACAACTCGAAGGCAATATTTAAACTGTAATCGCCATGTTCTTCTCTTTCAGGAATTCCAAGTGAGGATTCTTGGATCTTGGTCTTTATCGAATCTTTAACACATTCAAATATTTTATCCTTGTAAAATGACATATTACTATTTTACAGCCAAAAAAAGGCACAACTCCAGATTTAATTTCTAATCCTCATATAATCACCATCCGTTTCCATAAAAATATCTCCTACTTTATCTGTTCTAATTATTTTTATTTTGTGATTTTCAAGCATTTTTATTATTTCTTCATGCGGATGGCCATAAGGATTAGCCTCCCCAACAGATATAACTGCAACTTTGGGATTAATAACACTTAAAAGATTACTTGAAAGCCCATTTTTAGAACCATGATGCGGCACCTTGAGATATTCAATTTTCCTTTCCTTGTCAAGATATGAAGAATATTTTTTAGCCATCATATCAGAAATTGAATTATTTATATCTCCTGTAAATAATGCGTCAAAATTTTTATAACTTAATAAAAAGACCAAAGAAAACTCATTTGGATCTTTTTTTGATTCAAACAAGCCCAAACCATCTTTCCCATTATAAGAATTATTTTTCTCCAAATAAGCCGACAAAAAATCTTCTGACGGACTAAATATATCTATATATATCAAACCTAACCTGTATTTATCTCCTGCTCTAGGATTTAAAACCTTTGTATCACTACCCCCCACAACATCTTTTAGCACTTTCCAATCATGACTGCTATTATTAAGAGGTGTAGTAAACAAATAATTAACTTCATAATACTTAAAAACGCTAATCAGACCTAGAAAATGATCCTTCTCTGGATGGCTCAAGATAACTACCTCAACTTTTTTATCCCAAAAGGGCATGTTTCGGGATAAACATTTCAAGACTCTGTCATTTGGTCCTCCATCAACGAGAATTTGAAAATCCCTTATTGACACTAAAAAGGCATCTCCCTGGCCTACATCACAAGCAATAATCTTTAAATTGTTACTTGGATAGGTAATCAATAAAAACCATACAAATACAGAAATTACCAGTAAAAAAACAAAAGAGAAATACCAAATTTTTTTCATTAGCCAATATTTGTGCAAAAAATAAACCAACTCGTAAAAGGGTAGGTCAACAAAAGTATTAACCTACCCAAAGGTACATATATCAATCCTATTATTCCGGCACACATTCCTATCAGGGTCATAAATGGGACCGTCCAGAGTACCGCCAGATTATATAAAGGTGATAAAATATTAAACTGACCAAAACTAACAAAAAGTATTGGAGCAACACCAATTTGTGCTGAAAGAGTAGATGAGAGATCACCCCTTAGAACCGATGGCACTTTCCTAAAAACCCTAACAAAAAAATCATTCAATAAAAGAATTGAACCAGTTGCAACAAAAGATAAGATAAAACCAATATCAGTAAGCCAACCTGGATTGATAAATATCATAACCAAGGCGGTAGAAATCAGAGCCCTTTCGGCAAAATATCTTCTCCCCAATCCTTGAGCCATAAATGTTAAACTTCCCATGAAACTTGCTCTTATGATAGGAGCGTCAAACCCGGATAAAAAACTATATGCCCAAATTCCCAAGAGTGCAAAAAAAATAGCCTTTCTTCTTGAAAAAACCAAAGCAAAAAGTGAAATAAGAAAATTTGCAACTATCGAAACATTCATCCCCGACGCTACGACTACATGTACAGTTCCTGTTTCCTTCAATCTCTGCCAAAAAGCACTGTCCAAAGCCTCCTTTGAACCTAAAACAACCCCGGCAATCAAACCAGCATGCTGATAAGGCAAACTTTTCTGGAAAAAATAGATTAATCTATTTCTAACTCCTATTAGAATCTTATCTGAACTTTCCTGCTTTAAAATCTTTGCATTTTTTAAGCTTTTTCCTTCAACAACTCCTTCAATCTCTAAATAATCACCATAGTTCACCTCCGGATACCGAGGAATATAGATCTTATAACCCCTGAAAACAAAATACTGCGATTTATCAAATTTAATAGTCTCTGTTAATATACTTCCCTTAATTCTTACAACTGTACCATCGGGAAAATCTACTCTTTTATAATAATGGATTACTACTCTAACAAATACCCCAAGTAAAATCAAACAAACAAAAAAATAGCGCATAAATTAAATTTATCAATAAAGAATCTTTCCTTTTAAATAAATTTATTCGGCAAGCCCCAATACCAGAAAGAGAAAAATTGATTAAGTTCTTCAATATACTCTTACCTTATCTTTTATCTTCTCATACACAAATGGCTTAAGAGCACCTTTACTCAAAAGCTCCTCCACATTTGAGTAAGGACGGTGATCAATGATACTTTTCGCATAAACAGGGCCAATTCCGGGCAAATCTTCTAGCTCTTTTTGACTCGCTGTATTGATATTTATAAGCTTCTGGCCTTCACCCCCCACTCCCAAAATCCCATCAGACTCCCCACCTAAAAAAATAGCACTCTCTTTGTTCAACTGCTCACCAACCTTGGGTATATAATACTTTTGACCATCGACTAGCTTAGCTGCTCGATTAACATATTTATCAACCCAATTCCTATCTGCCTCAAAAGATAAACCTCCACAAATCACCAAAAGATCGTTTATTCTTGAACCTTGTTTTAATTTATAAATACCAGGCTTTTCCACTGCACCCACAATCTCCACTATAACTTCTTGTCCCTCATCATCATTAATATTTTTTGTACTAACAAATTCAACTTCCGAATCGCTTTGAGATTTTTTAAATAAAAAAATACCAGAACCCAAAAAAATCAGACCCATCAAAACCAAAAAGATAAGAACCTTATTCGCGAAGATAAAATTTAATATTTTTGTTCTTTCGGTTTCAAATAAATTATTCTCTAAAGAAGATTCACCGGGCATATCAGAAATCCTTTATAATCTATTATAAAGTCAAAATATTATTCAGTTACAATATTTAATATTCTCCCCGGTACATAAACTTCCTTAATAACCTTTTTTCCTTCAAGCCATGATTTTACTTTGTTGTTTGACTTAGCTACCTTAACTACCAAATCCTTTTTATTTATATCCTCGCAATCCAAAATTATCGTTGCCCTTAATTTACCGTTTATCTGAATTGCTAAAGTTATTTCTTTTTCTTTTGTTAAATTTGGGTCATATTTTGGCCATTTCGCTTTGTGAATAGAAAATTTTTGTCCCAAAACATTCACCCAAACTTCTTCGGCTATATGAGGTGCAAAAGGCGCTAAAAGCAAAGCCAATGTCTTAAGAGCCTTATAAAAATTATCATTCTTATACTCATTCTTACAATTTACTTTTTTTCCCTTTTTTGTGTCGCAATATTGGATATAAGAACGAATTTCATTTACATATTCCATAATTGACGCGATCGAGGTGTTATATCTAAAATTCTGAATATCTTCGGTCACTTTTTTAATAGTTTGATGCATTTTGATAGATAAATTCTTACGATTTTTATCCGCAACAAAACTCAATCTGCCCTTCTTATAATCAGAAAAAAGTCCCCAAACCTTATCTAAAAAACGCCTCATTCCCTCAATTCCGGCATCTCTAAAATCGGGATAACCATCCATAGGACCCATAAACATTAAATACATCCTTAAAGTGTCAGCACCATATTTTTCTATGTAGATATCAGGATTAACAATATTACCCCTGCTTTTGCTCATCTTTGCCCCATCTTTAATCATCAGTCCATGTGCAAAAAACCAAGGAAATGGTTCATCAAAAACCAGAAAACCTAAGTCATAAAGTACCATTGTTATAAAACGAGAATACATAAGATGAAGAACAGAATGTTCAGCTCCTCCGAAATATAAATTTACAGGAAGCCACTTTTTGGTAATTAGAGGATCAAAAGGAAGATTATCCGAACTGGCTGAATTAACTGAAGGGTACCTCAAAAAATACCAAGACGAATCCACAAACGTATCCATAACATCAGTTTCCCGTGTGGCAGCTGATCCACAAAAAGGACATTTGGTTTTATAAAATTCAGGATGATTAGCCAAAGGTCCTTTACCCCTTCCCTCGGGCTTAAAATCATCTATATCAGGAAGTTCAACCGGAAGGTTTTCCTCCGGATACCACCCAGATGAATCCCAATCAGACTGATCTTTGTGTAGTAACCTAAAATTTTCCCCTTTCGATTTAAAACCATTGTAAAAATAACCCCTGCCAGATTTTGCACATTCCTCACAATAAATCATAGGAATAGGAGCTCCCCAATATCTTTGCCTGGAAACCAACCAATCCCTAAGATGATAATTTTTAGCACTTTTACCCCAACCTTTTTCCTCCAAATAATAAGTTATCTTTTTAATAGCTTCTTTGGTAGTTAAGTTATTAAGGAAATCTGAATTTATTACTTTTCCTTCACCTTCATATACTTGTGAAAGTTCACCAATTTCTGAAGTATCATTATCCGGACCCACTACCACTCTTTTAACTTCCAGATTAAATTCTTTCGCAAATTCAAAATCCCTTTTATCATGACCAGGAACACCTACAACAGCTCCTGTTCCCACATCAGCCAAAACAAAATCCGCAATCCAAATTGGCATTTCATAACCATTTAATTGATTTATCGCATAAAGTCCGGTAAATACACCCGTTTTTTTTCTTCCCTCTTTTATTCTGTCTTCTTTTGTCTTATTAAGAGATATATTGATATATTTAATTACATCTTCCTTACAATTATCTGGAACAATGTTTAGCAAATATTTCTTTGCGTATTCAGGAGAGGCTACAATGAATGTAGCACCAAAATTGGTATCCGGCCTTGAAGTCCATACTGTTACTACAAGATCAGTTTCCTTGATACGATAATTTATATTTACACCCTCTTTTCTACCTATCCAATTTCTCTGAGCTATTTTTACCTTTTCAGTCCACCTTATTTTCTCCAGATTATCTAATAACTTATCAGCATAATCAGTAATTCTAAAAAACCATTGTTTAAGCTCTTTCTCCTCAACAATAGTTCCACACCTTTCGCAAACTAAAACATCATCTTTACCTTCAACTAAATTACCATTACTATCCTTTGGTTCCTTACCGGCTTGAGCGGGTGTCATCACTTGCTCATCCGCCAATACCGTCTTACACGAAGGACACCAGTTTACAAATGCATCCCTCTTATAAGCTAAACCAGCCTTGAAAAGAACCGTAAAAAGCCATTGAGTCCATCTGTAGTATTTAATATCCGAAGTAGTAACAGTTCTATCCCAATCATAGCCATGACTTACCATTTTGAATTGTTTTGCATAGTTTTTTATAGCTCTTTCTACAAAATATTTAGGATTTTCATTGATTTTAATTGCATAGTTTTCGGAATGAATACCAAAAGAATCAAAACCTATAGGTTGAAAAACATCATAATTATTCATCCTCTTAAAACGACCAAACACATCCGAACCAGTTGAGGCAAAGATAGTTCCAACATGAACTCCCTCGGCAGAAGGGTAAGGAAACATCCAAAGATTATAAAAAGGTTTTTTAGCTTTTTTAATATCAGGACTATATAAATTATTCTTAAGCCATTTTTCTCTCCAATAACTTTCTATTTTTTTATGATTTAATCTTTTCATATATATTTTTTACGAGAGACTATATATAATAAATGCTTTATCTGAATATTATATTAACTTTCTTAAAAAATTTAAAGCTTTTAAAAATAGCACCAATTTTAAGGCAATATACTCCATTGAAAAAAATTAGCAGTTAAACTAAAAGTCTGCTTAAACATTAAAAATTACCTCTAATTTAAAGATAAAATAATAAGCGATTATTTTTAATATTATTACAAATTCATATTATCTAATAATTTGATTAACTAACTTATTTTTTTTCATTATCATGGATTAAATTAATTTTTTAAACTTAATTTACAATATTATAAATAATATATACATATGTATATAATACTATGCATAATATCGCTTATTTCATAAATCCTGAAGATAAACCTTCTACACCTATATAAATTTCCACATTATTTTTAAAGACTTTAAGAAGCGCATTATCAAAATCAATTTTTTTCTCAACTCCTTGTAAATCTTTAATAATTACTCCTTTACTTATTAAAGAAATAAAATTAGCATGACTTGCCAGCACATCAAAAACCCCTTTCTCATTATATGAAGTGATAGAAATTACCTCCCCTTCAAAAATAACCCCTTTTCTTGACACTACCTTTAAATGAAAATTCTCTTCTTCCATTCACTTAATTAGTTTTAATATCAGCTATACTCCCGATAAATTTAAACTTCTCTTCAGGTATTTGATCATATTTTCCATCTACAATGCCTTTCAGATCCTCAAGAGCTACTTTTAAAGGAACATACAATCCTTCTTTTCCTTTTTGTTCTTCAGCAACAAAAAAATTCTGTGTCATAAAGTATCTTATTTTTTTAGCCCTACTATAGATAGCTTGATCCTCACCTGACAACTCTGATTCTCCGACCAGAGAAACAATTCTTTCTAAACTCTCGGCACGCTTCAAAATAGATTTTGCATTCATGACCACCTCAAAATGCAAATCTCCCACAATATTGGGGTGTAATGAAGCCGAAGTCGAACTCAAAATATCAACCGCTGGCAAAAAACCTTCCTGGTAAAGCCCCCTTGATAATACAACAACAGAATCCAGATAAGGAAAAATTGCTTGAACACCATGATCCAATAGATCATCCGCAGGAACGTATATAGCCTCAAGAGTTGTTACTGAAGCAGATTTTGTAGAAACTAACCTTTCATGAAACCTGGCCATTTCTGATTCTAAAGTCGCTTGGTAACCATCTTCAGACGGCAATCTTTGGGTCAGCGTTGAGATTTCGTTACCAGCTTGAGCATATCTATAAACGTTATCAATAAAAAAAAGCACATCTTTCTTCATGACATCTCTATAATACTCCGCTAACGTAGCCGCAGATAAAGCAGATAAAAATCTTACAGTTGGATTCTCTCCCATTGGACCAAAAATTAAAGAAGAATTATCCATAACTTTTGAGTCAACCAACGATTGATACAGCTCTAAACCTTCTCTTGATCTTTCACCCACACCTGCAAACACAGAAACTGAACTTTCCCTCGCTTTCCCCACAATATTATGTAATATCTCCGTTAATAAAATAGTTTTTCCTACACCCGCACCTCCAAAAAGACCCATTTTACCTCCTCTAATAAGAGGTGTAAAAAGATCAATTATTTTAATTCCTGTCTCAAGAACCCTCTGTTTTATTTCTATATCTATATCCCTTTTTACAATATTGTGTATCGGCATTGTTTCCTTAGTCTTAATATCTCCCTTCTTATCCATAGGGCTACCAAAAATATCCATAACACGACCCAAAACTTCCGGGCCAACCGGAAACTGTATTTGTGTTTGACTATTGGCCACCTTCGCCCCACGAAACATCTGATTCGTTGAAGATAATGCTAAACAATAAAACGAATTATCACCAGCTGACGAATATACTTCCAACTTAATATCTGGCTTATCCACAAGAAACAACAAATCATAAATTGATGGTTTTACTTTTCTAAATTCCACCTCAACTACCTGACCTTTAATACCAATTATTTCTCCATAATATTTTGCATCTATCATAGCTATTTTGATATATTATGATACATAATAGTCTACTCCTCTGCGTTTCCTTTGTAAAAATCAATTTCTGAATACCAATGGCGCTAGCGAGTTTATCAACTTTTTATTTTGGCTATTATGAATAATCTTTAATTTCTCAATATTCAAGCTATTTAACCTATTACTAATATTACTATTCGCTTTATCCATAGATAAAATTCTTGAAGCAAATTTAGCAAGCTGACTCTCCCTCACAGCCTGGTCAAATAATGACGCAAAGATCTGCGTTTCAAAAAACATTAAAATATTTTCCACACTTGGTTCAAATATATATTCGGTAACTTCCTTGTCTACCTTATCACTAACAACATGACCCGCAGAAATTATAAACATTTCCGGCTTCTGGGTTATAACAGAATAATACTTTCCATAGTAAACTCTTATCTCTTCGTACTGAACTAAGTGCCTAATTGCTTCATTTAGCTTACTCTCATCTATTCCATAATCTGGCAGATCAAAATAGGTATACGGATGCTTTGGCTTCTCTTCAATAAATAGAGTCCTTCCTAAACGTCCTATAATAGTAACCTCCACATTCTCTTTTTCAATATCTTGTATAAATTTCCTAAACGTATCTCTAACTACATTCCCATAAAAACCTGTATTTGCAGATATCAAAACAGCCACCGTTCTTCCATTGTGCGCAAGAAAAGTTAATTTACTTCTATCTTTTATTTTTCCTCCTTTCACCATATCCGAAATTTTCTTCAAATAGTAATCTAGTGCGTCTTTGAATATAGATTCTATTGAGGATAAAAAATCGCGATTCTTAAGCACATAATCTCTTATCCTTCTCATTCTGATTGAAGCAATTTCACCGTAAACTTCAGTCAAATCCTTTAATAATGTAATTTCAGCTATTTCCTTAACAATATTTCTTGAGTAAAACATTTTTTATTATTTCCTAATAAATCTTACTCTCGATAAGATTATACTGTTATCACGTCTTAATCTTGTTACAATATCGGAAAAATTATCGCAGGATCCGATAAACTGATCTACCTCTTTTTTGAAATTTTCATCGGTAGAATATAAAAGCTCCAATTGCTCTAGTTCCATTTTCAACTTATCAACCTCTATTTCTGACCATAATCCTGCCCACAAGCCTCCCAAAATTAATATATTTAAATCCAAAGACGCATCTTTTACTTCGGCCTGATTAAAAAAAACATCCAATTTAGCTCCCAAATTTAAAATATTTTTTGCCGCGTCTCCAATCTCTGCTCCAAAGTGCATAAACTGCTTCATACGATCATATGTAACAAGAAACTCACTAATTTCCCTCCCTACATCCCTCTGCAAAAGAGTTTGAGTTTGCCTACCTACTCTGGTAACCGATAAAAATGGATTAATGGCCGGTCTTTTACCCTGACTAACCAAATCTATATCAAAAAAGATGTGACCATCGGTCATGGACATTAAATTTGTTTGAATATACCCTGACAAATCTCCCAACACTGATTCAGCTACCGGAAGGCAAGTTATCGAACCTTTATTAAAATTGCCTGCTCTCTCAACCAACTTTGCGTGAATATAAAAAACATCCCCGGGATATGAATTTCTACCTGGAAATTTTTTGGATAAAAGAGATATCTCCCGATAATTTCTCGCATGGGTTGTCATATCATCCAATATCACCAAAACATCCAATCCTTTATCCCTAAAAAATTCAGCAATTGTCATGGCCGTATAAGGTGTTAAGAAAATTAGCCCAGGTGAATCCGAAGAGTTAGAAGCAACAATAATTGTATTGCCAACTATTCCCTTACTCACAAAAAATTCATACAGCTTTCTAGTATCCATTAACTTTTGCCCTATCACAGCATAAACGCATACAGTACCTTTCTTTGTCTGGGTTATTACCGTTTGAAGCAAAAATTCTGTCTTACCAGTTTTTCTATCCCCTATTATTAATTCCCTTTGACCTTTACCCAAAGGCAGCACCATATCAACTATTTTTACTCCCGTTAATAAGGGCTTCTCCACATTTTTTCTTTCAGATATTTTCGGCGGATCTATATCAACAAAAACAGGATTTAGATTCTCAATATCACCTTTTCCATCTAAAGGATAGCCTAAAGGATCAACTAATCGTCCCAGAAGGGCTTCGCCCACTCCAACTTTTATATTTTCATCCGTACGAACGACTTTGCTTCCCACTCTAATTTCAAAATTTGAAAACACTAAAACCTCAAGATAATCTTCATCCATTGAAAGCACCAATCCCATCTCCTGATTTTCAAAAATAACAATCTCATTTGGATGCGCTTTTGGTAAACCAGAAATATAGACTATGGAATTTAGACTCCTAGCTACATAGCCTATTTCACCTATATTGTTTAGGTAGTACTGAAAATCTTTCATATTTTCATAAATTCAAGAATTTTCTTTTTTTCTTCTTCAAATTCTCTTTCAAAAACATACTTAAAAGAAAGATCTTTATACTTCCCCCGATAAATAATTATTGCTCCGCCAATAATATCTGGCGAATAGCCTAAGTCCAAAAAAACCTCTCTTTTACATGCACTTACTATGTATGAATAAATCCGATTAACAGTTTCTTCTGAAGGCTCAAAAGCCAATATAAGCTTAACAACCGGAACACTATCCAGCTTCTTAATAAAATCTTTTAAAAATAAATCAATTCTTACATCTTCTTGGGATATTTTTCTCCTTATAAAATCCGCAAAACTGCTACGAACTTTTGTTCTTAGTACTGATTCAAACTCTTCTTTACCAGAATATAAGGAATTTAATAGAACTTCTAATTCCTGTTTTAGAACCTCTGCGGAATCTAAAGTCTTTATATTACCAATAATTTCATATTCCATATAAATCAACTTTTGACAGCTTCTTCACCGTTTTTATTATTTTCATCAGAAAAAATATTTTGTCTTTTTGCTTCCTCCAAAGCTTTCATAACCAGCTTCTCGTGTTCCACCAAATTTATCTCTCTATTTAGCACTCTTCTGCTTATTTGCTGCACTATGCTCACTATGGTATTTTCCAAAGCCTCCATCCTGTATTTTTTATATTCCGCAACTTCTTCATCTACTTTTCTATAAGCTTGAGCCACCAAATCTTTGGCACTTTCATTAGCCTTCTTAATCTCCGCAAAAAGATCATCTTTTACAATTAATATCTCTTTAGTTATTAATGTTTTGATATATTCTGGTACATTTTGCAGCATTCTTAGAGAAACATCCTGAATCTTACTTACCGAGTCTTGGTAGACCTTTAAATTATCAAAATGCAATTTTTCGATTTGTTTTTGTATACTATCAAGGTTTTTTACTTTAAAAACTTCAGATGAAGACAATATTTTATTTGCTTTATCCGTAGCATCTTCTAAAATCCTTTGTGACTTTGCATGGGCTCTTAAGAGAAGTTCTTTTGGATCGATATATCTATCTTTACCCTCCTTAGTGTCAAGATAATTTCTTAATAATTTAAGATAAGCCATAAATAACCCTAAAATAAAAATTATTAATATAGAAAATATTAGGATTACCAAATAAACTGTACTCTGATCAATTTGCATATATAATTATAGAATTATTAATAAATATATTTAAAAATTTAATTTATAGCTATAACATTCATAAACTCAAATTGTTGGTTTTTCTTTAACAACTTCAAAATCTAAAAGATTTTTCCCTTTCATACCCTCCGATACTGGTATATTCATTAAATCCAAAATAGTTGGCGCCAAATCAGAAAGACCACCTTTAGGCAGGTTTAAACTCCTCCTAAAAAATACCTTCCCTATTATTATTATAGGCACTGGATTACTTGAATGTTCGGTATTTACAGTACCTCTAGCGCTCGTAAAATAAAAAGATGATGAAGGAAATGTTAAAAGTTCCTCTGCATTACCATGATCAGCTGTAACAATACACATGCCATCTTGATCTAAAACCGCACTTACAAGTTTTCCCAAATATTTATCTACTATTTCGATAGCTTCTATAGTTGCTTTTAAATTACCGGTGTGTGCAACCATATCTGGATTAGCAAAATTAATCACCACAAAATTATAAATATCTTTTCTTAACCTTTTAATGCACTCATTTGTCAATTTGGGTAAAGACATTTCTGGTTTTAAATCATAAGTTGACACTTTTGGCGAGGCGATAATTACATCATCTTCTCCCCTAAATGGTTCTTCTTTAAGACCATTAAAATAATATTTCACAAATCTTTCCTTCTCACTCTCAGCCATATGTAGTTGTCTCATTCCAGCTTCAGATAATACAAAACCAATCGGATCCTCAACTCGTTCCGGAGCAAATGCAATAGCTGAAACAGGAAGATTTTTCTGATATTCTGTCATTGTAACAAAAAATAAATTTTTCAAAATCTTCTGTCTGATAAATGTTTCAGAAAATTTAACCTCTCCTTCTTCTTTACTCGCTTCAGGGTTATAACCAAAATCAAAAGATTTTAGTCTCTCAAAATCAGGCATAATAAAAGACATGGTTAGTTGACGAGGTCTATCAACCCTATAATTAAAAAATATCACTGCATCATTATCATCAATTAAAGATGGTTTCCCATCTGAACCTATAATAATTGTAGGCTCTATAAATTCATCGGTTTGACCTTTAGAATAAGCCATTTTGATTGCTTCACACGCTGAAGTAGCTGTTATACCTTGACCCAAAACCATAGCTTTATAAACCTTTTCTGTTCTTGACCAACGTCTATCTCTATCCATGGCATAATAACGACCAGATACCGAAGCGATCCTTGCTATCCCAGTTTCCTTAAGAAACTTTTCAAGTTTTTCTGCCACCAAAATTGAATCATTAGGTGGAGAATCTCTACCATCTGTGAACATATGTACACAAACATTGGGTATCTCCTCTCTCTTACAAAACTCCAATATTGCATAAAGATGTTTTATTGAAGAATGAACTCCTCCTGATCCAACCAATCCCATGATATGAAGTTGAGAATTAAACTTCTTTACATGATAAGAAGCAGAGATAAAAGCTCGATTATCGTAGATAGTACCTTTTTCAATAGCCAAATTAATTCTCTCTAGATCCTGTAGTATTATTCTTCCAGCGCCAATTGTAAGATGACCTACTTCCGTATTTCCAACTTCCTCAGCAGGTAAACCTACCGATTCACCTGACGCCAAAAGCTCTCCGTGAGGATAATTATTCCAATAAAAATCAAAATTAGGTTTACTAGCTAAACTAATTGCGTTACCTTCTGATTTAGGAGCAATTCCAAAACCATCCAATATAATAAGAACAAATGGTTTTATATTAAATTTTTTAACACCAATAAAGGGCAGTTTTATCATTTAACTTAAATTAAAGCACTAGTATCAAATATGCTATCGCCAATCCTACTAATACTATAACAATTGTTAACACAATATTAGTAATTATTGTGAAATGTATCACTTTTCTGGCTAATGGGTTTCTCCCAATAGCTTCAATACCTGCTTTAGAAGAACGGCCAAAATATATCATACCCAAGGTAAATGAAATAACAACCATCAATGCCGACAATAAATATCTTAATGCATTAAGCGGTTCATAAAATGGCACATTTAAACCCTTTTTCATAAATTGAAGTAAATTTCCTGAAGAACTTGATAACTCATTAACAAACTGAGGTTTCAAGGCAACCTGAATTTTTCCTACCGCATTAGCATCAGTGGATTTATAATCTTCCAATGCTTTTCCTATTACATAGCCATTTTTTGTAGCCTTCTGACCAACACCCGGTTTTGTAGAAGAAGTTATAAAATCACCCTCTTTAATATCTCCATTTACACTAGAAACCTTTACCGTCGTTATACCCAATGATAATACTAATTTTGATGTATCATAACTAAAATCTTTTATTGATAGAGCTGGATTATCATTTACCACGCCATATATAGAAGTATCGTATTCCTGATAACATTTTTTATTACCTTCTAAATATGAGCATATAATATCTCCATCTTCTACATTTGTATCTGAAATTGGTATTGAAATCGCAGTTCCGGATGAATCAACTTTTGCACTTATAGATATAATTTTTAAAGTTTCTTTTATAGTTAAAAACTCCAATACTAGAATTATTACAACTTTTAATATATTTAGTTTATTTTTCATTTTTATAATTTGTTCTATTAAACCTATACTATAAAATATATTACTATTATTATACTAAATCAATTAATTATAAATTAATTAACTATTTTTCCTTTTTAATTTACTAAATATTCTTACATATAAATCTGTACATTTAGCTTTAATATGTATAATAAAAGTTTTTTATTTTGCGTATATATTTAATTTCAAATATCAAATTATTTTTAAAAGGTTACGTAGAAAATATTAAATGAATAAAAAATTATATTAACTCATAATATTTACTTAATAATTACCTCATATTTAATATAAATATTTAAAAATAACGCATATTTACCGAATAAAAAGTCAAGAAATACAAATTTATTAAATATTCTTTTCTTTTTTTGATTTTTAAAAAACTATATTTTTGATTATTAAATTTATTTTAGTCACATAATTCCACTAATTCTTTTTATCACTTTTATAATTTATAAAATCTTCTTTTAATTTATTATTAAACTTCTTTATAAAAGACTATTGACAATACTATATTAAAAATGCATAAATAAATATGGACATTTAAAATAAAATGTCTATTTTTAAATATAGAAAATCTATTTATTCCTGCCAAAATGTTAATAGACGATCAGATAATTTCAATAAAACAAGCGGCTGATATTTTAAAAGTATCAGAAAAGACTCTTCGAAGATGGGAAAAAAAAGGAATTTTAATCCCATTAAAAACAAAAGGAGGACATCGAAGATATAAATTATCTATAATAAAAGAGATAAAAAGCAGGAAAAAAAGACATAATATTAATAAAATAATAAATACCGCATATAAACCGCATTATACAAAAACAAGCACAAAAATTACAACTAAAGATTTAGCTTCTCCTTCCGCTACATATAAAATTTTTTCTCCTTTGGAATACAAGGAAATTGTAAACAAAATTTATAAAGAATTAAGCACACCATATAAATTTCTAATTTCACTAATTATTTTATTTATACCTATAACTTTTATTCTTCTAACTTTATCCAACAAATTTCCAAATACTTTTGAAAGACTAAATAATAATATACAAAATTATATCAATAACAACTTAGCAATAAATTTACCAAGAAAATCAGTAATAAAAGATTACCCCCCAAGTGAAATTGATTTCAATAAAGTATTGCCAGCTTCCACATTTGAAAACATGCTTTTTTCCGTAAATATTGAAAGTAAGTTCTCCGAAAATTCAATATTTAATAAAGACATCACTATTGATAGAAATTTATATACTCTAGGATACGGCATCGTTGGTAATGGATCTCCTTCCAATATTGATTCATCAAGTGGAGATTTATTCATCTCTGATGAATTGGAAATTGCTGGAATTCTCTTTGGCTCACAAGCAATATTTTCCGGAAATCTACAAATAGAATCCCTTAATATTAATAATGAATATCTCACCAATCTTGTTGGTCCAGGTTTAACAAATGTCAATGGTGTCTTGACAACTACTCTTGGCACATCAATAGACACAACAGACATAACAAATGGGACTATATTAGAAGAGGATCTTAATATATCAAACACTCCCATTAATGGATATACTTTAACTTATAACTCATCAACCGGTGGCTTTACTTGGGTTGATATAAGCTCAAATATAAGTGGAAGTGGTTGGACTGATGATGGAGCGATAGTTCGACTCACAAACTTTAATGATAATGTCAGTATTGGAACATCATCAAACCTGGGCAAATTAGCTATAGTAGCGGATACTGATGAAGTTCAGCTTTTAGTTAGGGGTAACTCCACCCAAACCTCAAATATCTTTGAGATTGAAAATTCATCTTCCAATAACCTTCTCACACTTAATAACTCAGGAAATCTAACCATAGCTGGAAATCTTACAATAAATTCAGACACAATATCCGACTTCACCGGCAACGCTCTTCAAATATTATCCGGTGCTCTAACAATCCAACTAGTCTCCCCCCAAGATGGTCTTTCATCCACAACCTCATCTGCTTCGGGACTCGAAATTCTCTCATCAGGGCTTTCACTGCTTCAGGGCTGCACAAATGGTCAAATATTAAAATGGAATGAATCTTCCGATCTCTGGGAGTGTGCCAACGATTCAGGAGCCTCAAGCGCAATTATAAATGTTGAACAAGACGATGTACTTGTGAGTGGTACAGCTGATACCTTAGACTTTAATAACTTCTTCAACTTAACTACAGAAGGTGGTGGTAATGAAGTTAACGTAAATATAAGAGCGGATTCTCTTAATTTCAGCGAGTTTTCGGATTCCCTTTCTTTAGATGCAGCAACAACAATAACCAATTCTTTAACTGGAAACTTGACCATAGATTTAACCTCAACTGGAGATTTTGTAATTGCTGATAATGGAACGGCTTTCTTTACCTTTACAGATACAGGAGCTTTAACTCAAGCTGGAACAGGCCAGGTTACCTTCACAGGTAATCTTGATGCAACAGGAGGAGTTGATGTAACTGGAGCTTCATTAACGGTTGGTGGAAGTTATTCCTGGACAACAGGAGGTGTAATAACTGCAGCAACC
>CAYSJW010000017.1:0-2265 GCA_964431555.1 uncultured Gammaproteobacteria bacterium
ATTTTAGCTTCGTTTTGAAGACCACAAAAGCGTTTGTGGTTTGTGGTCCACAAATTGGCTTCAATTTTTGAGTTTGTAGTGAAAAATTAGCTTCAGGCGGTACATGTTAACAGTAGTTGTGGAGGGTTGATTTGGCGGATATACTGATATTATGGAAAATGAGATGAAGAAAAAATTGCGTTTAAGTATTTTGCGCTCCGAAATGGCCAAAAAAAGGGCAAGAGGACCAACTGGGGTATTTATAAAAAACGATGTAAGTTTGAAAAATGAAAGTTTTACCTCTCAAGTTGTTCCTGCTAAACAAAACCAAACTCTACTTTCAAATGCCGTAATAAGCGAGGATAAAAATAAACCTAGTCTTACAAGTGAGGATCCGCCATTGGTTGATGTAAAAGTTACAAATCCAATTGCTTATTTGAAAAGATGGTGGAGGAGGGTTATCGGCAACGAAGGTATTGAAATGAGGGCTTCTTTGAAGATAAAACCTTTAACCGCATTTTTGCTTTTGACAATTATTTTTTCCGGTGGAGTTACAATAAGCCTTATAAATAGGATTAAAGATACAACTCCCGTTGGACAATACATTCCGGCATTTGGGTCAGAACTTCCGTCGGACAGGTTTGTAACAGGTACCGTTGGGAAAGTTAGTGGGGAAGAGTATTATTTGGTTGCTGGAAATGAGGCAATTTTGCTTTTGGCGGATAAAAATATTAATTTGGGTGCTTATGAGGGTAAGAAAGTGATTGTGAAGGGTAAATTCTCCGATCTTAAAAAATCGCTTCTTGTTGAGGAAATAAAGGAATTTGCGAATTAGGGTAATTGCGTGGAGGAGTAATTAAAAAGATTGTTTACTATGATAATTGTGAGGTGGGAGGTTGAATATCAAAAAAAATTATTTTTTTTGTTTAATCTCTTTTTTCATATTTCTTATCTCTTATCTACTGTCTATTATCCATTATCCATTATCCACTATCCACTATCTACTTTCTATCTTATTTTTTATCTGCTGTAATATTGTGTGAGATGTAATATTGTGTGATACTTAAAAAAGAACTTTTATAAATTGCTCTATCGCTCTGAAGCAGTAGAGCAAAAAAGATAAGAGATTGCAGGAACTTATATTGAATTACACCCGTCGGGTGTTATGTATTGTTTATTTATGTTTGTAAAAATTTGGTGTTTTTTTGGAGTATAAAAATATTGATTCCATGCAGATGATAAGACAATTTTCCTTGTAGGGTAGTAGTTTAGAAATTGAATCTAAATCGGAGATCCATTTTGTTTTTCTATTTAAAGGAATAATGTCAGATATATAATTGACAGATGCGCATTTTGGCTTTTCGAGTTTTGGATATTTTTTAGAGAGCCATTTGATTGCCAAAAAAAACATTGATGTTTCTGAATCAAGAGCTAAAATGTTATCTTTTTTGAATTTTGCTATATCTTTTTTTGAATATCCGTATATTGAATCGACACTACCTATTAACCCTTTGTAATATGGGTATTTTTTTAATTTTAGTGCTGATTCCAAAGTGTGAAGCAATATTGAATCTGGTTCGGCCTTGATTTTTTTGGAAATGAATACACTGGAAGTGTTTTCGTACCTTTTTGCTTCTATTGGTAGTATTATGCTACCAAGTGGAAGATTTTTGAGCGATCCACAAGCTCCAAATTGGACAAAAACTCTTGATCCTCTCGCAAAAAATTCAAATACCCTATGAGCAGTAGGAACCGGTCCGAAATAAGCGTTCACTATATTGATATTTATCTTTTTATACTTAATTAAAGCGTGTTTATAGTATTTGTCACAGTCTATAATCTTTATGATTTTTGTATGTTCGAGTTTAGTTAGTATGTCGAAAAATGAAGGGTGATGACATAAAATGGTGTGTTTGGCAACTTTAGGGGCGTTTTTAAACCTTGAGAATGGATCTATAATTCCATCTAAACGATATGTCATATACGATTTATAAATATGAACTATTATTTTTCTCTGTAAAAGAGGTCTTATATTTTAATTTTAATAACTAAATTATTGCTATTTTTTAGTATTTTAGATATATAAAGTTTTTAGTATAACTACTTAATGCTTCTTAATAGATTATAAACTTTTTTGAGTTAAGTAAATGATTGGAATTTGTGGTTGATGAGTAATAACTATAATTAGCCAAAATGTCGGGGTGGACGGAATCGAACCGTCGATCTCGCCGTCCCGAACGGCGCGCTTTACCACTGAGCCACACCCCGTTTTCTAAATTTAAAAAG
>CAYSJW010000018.1:0-49488 GCA_964431555.1 uncultured Gammaproteobacteria bacterium
TTTTTTTACCAAAATTTATATACTCCTTTAAGATACTCCTTTTTTGTAAGATTAATAAAAGACAGGAGGTTGGAAATTTTACAAAAACTTAGAAAAGAAAAAAATTTCCTCGTTGATATTGTTGCCTATTGTTTTATGCCAAATCACATTCATTTTCTTCTTAAGCAGTTGAAAAATTCAGGAATTTCTATTTATATGAGTAATCTGTGTAATAGTTATACACGGTATTTTAATGCAAAAAGAAAAAGAACTAGTCCTATCTTTCAGGGTAAATTTAATGCTGTTAGAATAGAAACAGATAATCAATTATTGCATGTACAAAGATATATCCATCTTAATCCCTATTCCTTTTTATTGTAAAAAACTTAAATGAGCTTGAGAATTATCCTTATTCTTCTTTACCTGAATATCTTGGTTTAACTAAGGAAGAGCATTGTAACAAAAAACTGGTATTGGAAAGTCATTTTAAGGATATTCAAGATTACAGAAAATTTATATTTAACCAAGCGGATTATCAAAGAAGTGTTGAAAAGATAAAGCATTTAACATTAGAGTAGAAATATACCCGAGGTGTGAAGCCATTTTACCTTAGAGGTGTGATTGTGTGGATTTAATGGTGTAATATTTTCTGATGTACCAGATTCCGGAACTTAAAAAATACCCCAAACTTTTTCATGCTTTTTCTACTAAAGAAGATGGTAATATGGCTAATTCAATTTTGGGAAATTTATCAGATTTTAAAAAGGTTATGGCAACTCGTGAAAGATTTTTGAGTAAAATTGGGGTAGATATTAATCAATGTGTTTGTATGTGGGTGACTCATGGCTGTGAAGTTATCGAAGTTTCTGAAAAAAGTGTTGGATTGAGTATGAGGAATTATGAAAAGGCTTTAAAAGTTGACGGTTTGTTGACAAATAAGAGAGGAATTTATCTTTTTTTACTGATAGCCGATTGCCTACCGATAATTTTATATGATCCTCTAAAAGAAGCTATAGGACTTATTCACGCGGGTTGGAAGGGGACTGATTTAAATGTTTCAAAAAAGGCTGTTGAGAGAATGATTAATCTGTATCGAACGAATCCAAAAGATCTGGTTGTGGGATTTGGACCTGCGGCAAGGAAGGATTCATACAAAAAAGAAGATCCTTCACAAAAAAGCGATCCCAAGTGGAGTGGTTTTATTGAGCCAATTGGTAGTAATAAGTACAAGGTGGATTTTGTTGGACTTTGTAAGAAACAATTAATAGATGTAGGGGTTTTAGAAAAAAATATCTTTGACAGCAAAATTGATACGGTTAAGGATAAGTGCTTTTTCTCTCATACGAGGGAGAGAAATTTACCTTTAAGAAAACAGGGTAGGTTTGCTTGTGTTATCGGTTTGTTATAAAATGGTTTAGCGTCAAAAATTGACGTTTTTTTATGAAAAGAAACTTGATTAAAAAACTTAAAGTTAGTAAAAGAATTTTTATATTCGCAATATTAGCCTTACTTTTGGGTGGGTATTTAATAATCAGAAACTTTTTCCCTTCCAAGAAAGGTTTTAAAGAAGCAAAAGTTGAAAAAGGGACGGTCAAAGAAGAACTCATTTTATCCGGAGAAATCAAGGCAGATGAACATGCAAGACTTTCTTTTTTGACTTCGGGTGAGCTTGATTATCTGGGAGTCACCGAAGGTCAAAAGGTTAAGAAAGGAGAAGTTTTGGCAAAACTTGATACGACAGTCCTTTATCAAACTTATTTATCGGCAGAGGCTGATTTAAGGAGATTTGACGCATCCCGTGATAAGATCTATGACGATTTGCAAGGGCATGAGAAAGATGAGAGCTATGAGCAAATTGAGTTAAGAACGATAGCCGAAACTAACAGGGATAAGGCCTACCGTGCTTATATCGCGGCACAAAAGAATTTGGATAATGCGATTTTGAAAGCCCCATTTGATGGGATAATTGCAAGTATTACCCATCCCTATACTGGGGTTAATACCTCCTTGACTGAATCTCAAATTGAAATAGTAAATCCTGAAACTATCTACTTTCAAGTTACTGCAGATCAGACTGAAGTGAATAAAATTAGAAAAGATCAGGAGGTGGAGATTATTTTAGATGCTTTTCCCAATGAGGAATATAAAGGCAAGGTAGAGTATGTAGGTTTTACACCAAAGGCGGGTGAGTTAGGAACAGTTTATTCTGTTAAAGTAAGGATGGTTGAAAGCATTGATATATCTAAAGTAAGGATTGGAATGACGGGTGATGCCAAGTTTGTTACGTCAAAAAAGGATAATGTTTTGTATATTCCAAGCACTTTTATTAATTCTGATTCTAAGGGAAGATTTGTCTATCTTAAAAGACCAAAAAATAAGGTTTATGTGGAAATTGGCCTTGAGGGAGAAGAATTTACACAGATTATAAGCGAGAAAGTTAAAGAGAATGATAAAGTATTTGATTAAGGAAGGAAAAGATCAAAGAAGTAAAATAGTAAATTAAGGTCTTTTATAAAAATTTAACTATCTGAAATAATTTCTTTACTTCAATAAAATGATTAAACTTGAAAATGTTTGTAAATCTTACTTTTTAGGAGATGAAGAAGTAAAAGCTGTTTGTGATGTAAATTTGGAAATAAGGGAGAAAGAGTATATAGGTATATTAGGTTCGTCAGGTTCGGGGAAATCGACTTTAATGTATTTAATTGGTCTTTTAGAACAACCATCTGCGGGAAAAATTCTTCTTAATGGCAAGGATGTTTCAAAGCTTTCCGATGACGAACTTTCAAAGATAAGAAACAGGTTCGTGGGTTTTGTTTTCCAGTCATTTAATTTAATAAACCGTTTTAATGTTATCGAAAATATACTTTTACCAACTAAATATGCAAAAGAAAAGTTGGACTTCGATCCATTAAAGCGGGCTGAAGAACTTATGAAGAAATTTGGAATATATGAGAGGAGATCTTTTTTTCCAAATAAAATTTCAGGAGGCCAGCAACAAAGGGTAGCTATTGCTAGGGCTTTGATTATGAGCCCAAAAGTAATTTTGGCTGACGAGCCAACTGGAAACTTGGATAGTAAAACTGGCGATGAGATTTTAAAGATAATGGAAACCTTAAATAAGGACTTCGGAGTTACTGTGGTTTTGGTTACTCATGAAAAAGATATAGCCAGAAGAACCAAGAGACAAATTTATATTAAAGATGGAAAAGTTGTAGATAAATATCTGTAAAAATGAGAATTCAAAACGGTTGGTTACACCTAGTAAAAACAGCACTATCTGATTTTAAGAGAAATAAGATAAGAACAGCTTTGACTGCCTTGGGAATTATGATAGGGGTTATGTCGGTGGTTTTGCTTATTGCTTTGGGAATAGGTTTAAAGAATTATCTTAATGAGCAGTTTGAAAGTTTGGGAGCAAATTTGGTGATTGTTTTCCCCGGAAATCTATCAGGAAGTGATGAAGGAGGAGGCTTGTCAAATTTTGGAGCTGGTTTTGCGGGTGGGGCTAAATTTGATGAAAAAGATTATTTTAATCTGTTGAGAATACCGGAGGCTGATTATGTAGTTCCAGTTTTTATGAAAAGCGGTATTATTGAATCAGGCGGAGTAAGAAAGTATGGTTATCTTCTTGGCACTAATGAGCAATCATTCAAAGTTTTGAATTTGGAACTTTTAACAGGTGAGTTTTTCAGCCGGGGGGATGTTTCGGCAAGATCCAAAAAAGCTGTTTTAGGAGAGGTGATAGCAGAAAAACTTTTTAAAGACCCCAAGAATGCTTTAGGAAAAACAATAAGGGTTTCAGACCAACGCTTTAAGGTAATTGGTGTTGTAAAGAAAAAGGGAGATCGCGAGCAGGATAATTCTGCCCATGTTCCCTATAGAGTAACCTTTGGCACGTTAAATCCGAATAAAAATTTTTTTACCATATACCTTGGAACAAAAGATGAAGAAATGGTTCCTATACTTAAAGAAAGAGCAAAAGAAGTGCTTTTGAAACGATATGAAAAGGACGATTTTACGGTAACAGAACAAACTGAAATTTTATCAACGGTTAATCAGATATTTACAATTGTAAATAGTATCTTGGTGGCGATTGGTTCTATATCCTTATTGGTTGGAGGAATTGGAATTATGAATATTATGTACGCAACTGTAACCGAAAGGACTAAAGAAGTTGGAATAAGGAGGGCGGTTGGAGCAACCAAGAGTGATATTTTGAAGCAGTTTCTTACGGAGAGTGTGCTTCTTTCGGTTTTTGGCGGAATTTTAGGCCTTATTTTGTCTGCATTTACAGTATTGGGAATCAGGTTGTTTTTTCCAGCCGCAATTAATTTATTTTCAGTTATTGTTACGCTTTTTATTTCATCCGCAATAGGAATCTTTTTTGGAGTTTTTCCGGCAAGGCGAGCCGCCCAACTTCCCCCGATTGAGGCAATTAGATACGAATAAAAGTGAATAACCACTTGTTAAAGCCCCTTTTATTTACTACGATTTAATTATGGAAAAAATTGTCATTGTGATGCCAGCGTGGAATGAGGCAGAGAATATCAAAAAGATGATTGATGCACTTTTTGATGAGGTATTTCCGAAAATAAAGGCAGAAATGAATCTTTTGATTGTTGATAATAATTCTAATGACGGTATGACGGAGTTGGTAGGAGAGGAGATAAAAAGAAGAAAAGGACTTTATCTTATTCAACAAGGAACGGAGAAAGGTTTGGGAAACGCTTATATCAAGGGATTTAGGTACGCGGTTGAGATATTAAAGGCGGACGCTGTTATGGAGATGGATGCTGATGGTCAACATCCTCCGGAATTTGTCAAACCGATGGTCGAAGCTTATTTATCTGGTGCGGATTATGTTATTGGGTCTCGTTATATACCCGGAGGATCTATTCCCAAGGAGTGGGCTTTTTTTAGAAAATTTGTGAGTTATTTTGGAAATTTATATATTCGTTTGGTTCTTCTTAAACCTTCACTTCATGATTTGACAACTGGTTTTCGCTTGACGAAGGTTAAAGGAGTATTGGATAGGATAAATTTAGACAATCTAATGGAAAAGGAAAGATTTGCCTATAAGGTTGATCTTCTATATCAATCTATTAAAAACGCTAAAAAAACTGTTGAAGTTCCGTTGGAGTTCAGGCCAAGGACAACAGATAAGTCAAAATTTAACACAAAAGAAACAATAGCAACTCTGAAGGTAGCAACGATTCTTGGGATTAAAGACAAAGCTAAATTTATTAAGTTTGGCACGGTTGGATTTCTAGGCTATCTTGTTAATGCCTTTACTTTGTGGCTTTTCACTAAGTGGAATTTTCCGGGTCCAATTGCTTGGGGAGCTTCAACTGAATTGGCGATTGTAAATAATTTTATTTTAAATAATCTTTGGACTTTCAAGTCAGAAAAAATAACTGGACTTGTAAATGTTTTAAAGAAATTTCTACAGTTTAATATGACCTCGGCTGGAGCTTTATTAATTCAGGTGGTTTTCGGAAGTATTTCCGATGTTCTTTTTGGTTCGCAATATAGACAACTTGCACTTCCTTTTATCATCGTGTTTTTGGTGCTTCCTTACAATTACTTTATGTACAACGTGGTTATTTGGAGAAGCTGGAATTTAGAGAAGATCTTGAAAAGGAGTGTCAAGTAGTTGTCTTTAAAATGCTTGCCTCCTGATCGGCGTTAAATATTTCCCCGCTTTTCTCCATATGACTACTAAATATTTTTATTTTTCTTGAGGGACAATTTTCTTCAGGACAGATATCTCTTGGCGGAAAGTGAGGTTTCTGACAATATTGACAATTCGAACCTTCAAGTCTAAGAAGTTGGCCTTTTAATCTCCAATAGCGAGAAGGTGAATAATATTCTAGCATGTAATATTAGTCTTTTTATAAATCTAAAAGTACACGTTCCTATTGAAGGGATTTTGTGTATTGGTTGAATATTTTTATAAGTTTTAATGTATTTTTTCCCGGTTTTCCTTCAGCTATAGTTTTGTTGTCAATTTTTACAACAGGGAGTATTCCAATTGTGGTTCCGGTTAAAAAAACTTCATCGGCGGTTATTAATTCGTTTAGTTTTATGTCTTTTTCCTCGACAGAGAAATTTTTCTTTGCAAGTCTGAGAACTAAATTTCTAGTAATGCCTCTTAATATTCCGCTTTTGGGAGTTAAAAGTTTGTTTTTACGAAACAAAAAAATATTCGAAGTTGCTCCTTCTAGTACTTTTTTGTTTTTAATATAAAGGAGGGTAAAGGCTTTTTTCTTCTTAAGAGTTTTCCAAGATTTAACAAGTTCAATGTAATTTAAGGTTTTTACCGAAGGCAAATCTCTTTGGTATTTTAGAGTTAATACTCTCACTCCTTGGGTGTACAAATTTTTATTCGGCTCTTTAAGTTTTCTGGTTGTTAAAAGAAAAGTGGGTTTTTTCCCCGGAGATAAACCGTCTTGGGATTCACCTCCCGTTACTATGATTTTGATGAGTGAATCTTTATTTTCTTTATTAATTTTAAGTAATTTGTGGATTTCCTGTGAGATTTTATTTTTGCTGTAGGGAATTTTAAGATTAATCTTTTTGGCTGAAGTGAAAAGTCTCTGTATGTGCTCTTCTAGAAGAAATGGAGTTTTGTTGTAAGTTCTTAAAACTTCAAATATTCCATAGCCGCGCTGGATTCCGATATCAAAAATCCCAAATTTTGCTTCGTTTTCTTTTATTATTTTCCCATTTAGAAAACAAAAATTTATTTTTTTCATATTTTTATGGCCATTTTTTTTGAATCATATCAGTGTCTAAGTCATTTTGTGTAAGATTTAATTAAAGAAGAGGAGTCCAGTCCGATACAGGCATTACATTTTGCGAGATAAAGGAAAGAGAGAAAAGGTAAATAGGAATTAATAAAATCAAAAGTATTAATTTAAAATCTTTTTTAACCAAGGTTTCTGAAAATGCGCTAAATAAGAATGGAACAATTGGCAAAGCGTATCGCATAAGATCTCTGTGTGAGACAAAAAGTAAAGAAGTAAAAAATACACCAACAACCCATGCTAAAGGAGTTTCTTTTTTGTTTATTAAATTGATTAATCCGAGAAAGCCAAAAAGATAGATAAAGATTATCTCCTCGAGCCAGAATGTTCCCACCCATGCAGATGAATAATTAAATATCTGAAAAGGTGGGAAAAACAGATGGATATTATCGCCTGAATGAAAATAAGCGAAAAAGTCTTTAAGTTGGATTTTATAGATTAAAAATACAATTAGAAGACCAAGAGGAATAAGTGATATTGATAAATATCTTTTCAATTCAATTTTTTTGGAGGCATGCTGGGATGTTTCTATAATGATTCTTTTGAAGTCTGAAATAAAAAGAAATAAAAAGTAGGCTATAAATAGAAGAATTCCCGGAGATTTTGTGAGCTGAGCTAGTAATCCAAAGATTCCCGCTAGGAAGAATTTATTTTTTCTGAAAAAGTAAACCGATGCTATTATCATAGCCAAAAATAATGGCTCCGCTGAACCTACCGACCGAACGATTAGCCATCTTGCCGGAAAGACAGAAAAAATAAAGGTTAGCCAGAGAGCGTTTTTTTTGTTTGTGAATTCATTTGTGAAAATGTAAAAAAAGAAAATTGCCAAGATTGATGAAGTTGCAGTAACAAAAAGCATTGAATAGGGAGAGCCGAAAGTATAGGAAAAAAGTCTGATGAGTAAAGGAAATAGGGGGAAATGTGCAGCATAATATTCTGCCGGCAAGGTAAAACTGAATTTACCTACCATTTTAGGGTTATAAAGCGTCTTTGAAACAAGTATATAAAAAGGACCATCATAATTGGCAACAATTGTCTCCATTCCGTTTTTGGGTAATGGAATTTTCCAGATGCTTTCAATACGGAAAAAGAAAGGAATCCAAATTAAAAGGGTAGGTATAAGTGAGATGGCCAAAATTGAGAAAAAAACTTTTAGCTTGAGAGCCATTTGTCAAAATGATATACCGTTTGATCTATTATGACAAGGCTAATTAATCTCTTCGAATTTTCCACTAAGGTAGAGGTAATAAAGATGAACTTTTAATTTCGGATATTTTTTGAGTATTTTGTTTTTTGCGGTTTTTAAATCTTTTACATGTCTTTCATAGGTGCTTTCTTTTCCATAGGCTCCGCAGTCTTCGTGGTGAATTAAATATACTTCTTTTGTTTGATGAAGTTTTACTGATAGTTCAATTTGTTTTACGATTATAGCCAAGCTTTTAGTACTTCCCGCGTAACTCACTAAATCAAATGCTTTGCCTTTAAGCTTTTTATCTGTGAATTTACGGATGTATTTTTGTAATCTGAAGTCCATGCAGTTAACAATTACTGCATCACATTTATGACTTGCCATATTTTTATTTTAATACTTATTTTTAAAATGTAAATTATAGCAATTATTTTTTTTATTGACTATTCGTTTTGGACTGATTAGAATCTATTGAGAAATGTTAATACTTTTCTCACCATTTGGTGGGAATTTTATTTTTATGAAAAGAAGACCTAGTTTCAAACTTGACTATAAACTGATCCTGAAATCATTTGTTGAAGCAAGTAGTATGAGTATTTCATTTGTCTTTTATCCAGTAATTATATTGCTTTTGGCTACATTTCTTGGTAAAAGGTTTGGCAACTTGCCTTTATTTATAGTTAGCGCTGTCGTTTTAGGTTTTGTCATTTTTGTTTTTCAAGTTCGCAAAATTTTTAATCGATTTTCTAAAATAAAATGAAAAATTTGCACATATCTGTTTCGGCTGAGCCGATATTTCATATCGGGGGTTTGAAAATTACGAACTCCCTTTTTATGAGTTTGTTGGTGACCTTTTTTTTGGTAATTATTGCCATTTTCGTTTATTTTCAAACACCTAAATCGGGCAAATCCAAAAAATCTTTACTGTTTTTATTTTCGGAAATGATCATTGAGGCATTTTATAATTTTTTCAGAAATATAGCTGGTGAAATTACAGATAGATTGTTTCCTTTGGTTATAACTCTGTTTTTATTTATTATCTTTAGCAACTGGATTGGGCTTCTTCCGGGTGTTGGATCGATTGGTTTTTATGAGTATGAGGGTCAAGAAATAATATTTGTACCTCTTTTTCGTGGACCAAATGCAGATTTAAATACAACGATCGCGCTTGCGCTTATATCAGTAGGTGTTACTCAATATTTGAGTATAAAAAACTTGGGGATAAAAATTTATCTTGCGCGATTTATCAATTTTAAAAATCCAATAAAGTTTTTTGTTGGAATACTTGAACTAATTTCGGAGTTTGCAAAGATACTTTCTTTTTCATTCCGTCTTTTTGGTAATATTTTCGCTGGTGAAGTTCTTTTGATGGTTATGATTTTTCTTATACCGGTTTTAGTTCCTGTTCCTTTTTTGATTTTGGAGGTTTTTGTTGGTTTTATACAGGCCTTAGTTTTTACCATGTTAACAACAATATTTGTAGTTGTGGCGACGCAACACCATGATTAGATTTTGACTATTTTTTTGTAAAAAGTGAGGAGGTGAAAATGAATGGAGCTTAAAGATTTAGCAGTTGCCTTGGCAATAGGTTTGGGGACTCTAGGTCCTGGAATTGGAATTGGTCTTATAGGAAAAGGGGCAATGGAGGCTATTGGTAGAAATCCTGAAGCTGGTAATCAGATTACCACAACATTGATTTTAGGAATAGCTTTTGCTGAAGCTGTGGCTATTTATGCTTTGGTGATAGCACTTATTATAAAATTTGTTTAATAAATTTATTAAGCTTAATTAATATATGGAAAAACTAGGGATAGATCTTAAATTGATAGTTGTACAGATTATAAATTTCTTGTTTTTGCTTTTGATACTAAAAAAAGTGGCTTATAAGCCTATTCTTAAAATTATTGAGGAAAGAAAAAGAACCCTGGAGGATATTGAAAGAGAAAAGCAATCTATAGAAGTTAGTAAAAAAGAGTTAATTGAAGAGCAAAAAAAAATATTATCTGAGGCTTTAAAGGAGAAAAGAGCTATATTATCTTCTGCAAGAAGAGAAGCGGAAGCTTTGCGTAAAGAAATAATTGAAAAGGCTAATAGAGAAGCCAAAGAGATAATTACGGGGACAAAAAGACAAATCGAAAGAGATAAGGCTAGGTGATTTATTAAATTTATTTTAAGTATAAATTTTTGCAAGTTCGGAAAATTCTATGAATGAAGATAAAAGAAAAGGAGAGATTATTTCATTGGCAGATGGAGTAGTTTGGCTGAGTGGGATGATGGATGCTATGTTTGGTGAAATTATAGATTTTGGGAATAGTGTTTTTGGCTTGGTTATGAACTTAGAAGAAAAAAAAGTTGGGGTGATTGTTTTAGGTGGGTTTGAAAATCTAAATCTAGGCGGATTTGCTTATACTACTGGAAGACTTTTGGAAGTGGGAGTTAGTGAGGAGATGTTGGGTAGAGTTGTTGATCCTTTGGGAAAGCCAATAGATGAAGGTGCAAAATTCTCAAGGTTAAAACCGATGCCTATTGAAAGAGTAGCTCCAGGTGTGACTGAACGTAAACCCGTTGATACTCCCTTGCAAACTGGAATCAAGGCGATTGACTCCATGATTCCAATAGGAAGAGGTCAGCGTGAACTTATAATAGGGGATAGAAAAACAGGTAAGACTGCTATTGCTGTTGATACAATTATTAATCAAAAGGACTCAGATGTCATTTGTATATATGTTTCCATTGGCCAGAAGAGAGTTAAATTGGCTGAGACTATAAAAAAACTTGATGAGTACGGTGTTTTAAAGAAGACAATAATTGTGGCTGCAACATCTTCGGATTCGGCAGCATTAAGATATCTGGCTCCATATGCAGGATGTGCAATTGGTGAATATTTTATGGAAAAAGGAGGCCATGCTTTGGTGATTTACGATGATTTAACAAAACACGCTTGGTCATATCGAGAAATTTCACTTCTTCTACGACGTCCAACCGGACGAGAAGCTTATCCGGGGGATATCTTTTATCTTCATTCAAGGCTTTTGGAAAGATCGTGTCAGTTATCGGATGAAAAAGGTGGTGGTTCCTTAACTGCCTTGCCAATTGTTGAAACACAAGCTCAAGACGTCTCTGCTTATATTCCTACTAATATTATTTCTATAACAGACGGGCAAATCTATCTTGAACCGGATTTGTTTTTCGCTGGAATAAGACCGGCTTTAAATGTTGGTTTGTCGGTTTCAAGAATTGGAGGATCGGCGCAAATAAGAGCTATGAAAAAGGTGGCTGGAAAGTTAAGACTTGATCTTTCGCAGTATTATGAACTTTCAAGTTTTGCACAATTTGCCACCGATCTTGATCAAGCAACCAAACAAAAAATAGAAAGAGGGAAAAGGATTGTAGAAGTTCTCAAACAGAAGCAGTATTCTCCTATGAAAGTTGAAGATCAGGTACTGGTTATCTATCTTGCGGTGAATGGGGTACTTGATGATGTAGCTTTGGATTTGATTCCTGAATTTCAGGAGGAGTTTTTAAAATTTGTTTACAGTAAATATGAGTCACTTGTTAGATATTTGGTAGAAAAAAAAGATTTTGATGAAAAGTTAGAGGTGAAATTAAAGAAAGTTGTTGATGAGTTTAAAACTTTGTTTTTAAAGACTCACAAGACAGGGGAGATTGATTATGGCGAATTTAAGACTGCTTAAAAAAAGGGTTTTATCGATAAAGAATATTGGAAAAATTACCAGAGCTTTGGAAATGGTTTCTGCATCCAAGGTACAAAGAACTCAGGATAAGGCTTTGAAAGCAAAACCTTATTCTCAGATTATTTATGAACTTGTAAGTTTGTTGGCGAGTAATACAAAACAAGAAGAAGTACCTTTAATGAGGGATCCTAAGGTTGTAAAAGCTGATCTTTATATTCTTATATCAACCAATAGAGGGTTGGTGGGAAGTCTTAATAACAATCTTTTCAAGTTTGTGGGTAAAAATCTGAAAGAAAGTCAAGGGATAGAACATTATTTTATAACTGTTGGAAAGAAGGGAAGATATTTTGCAGTCAAAAATGGGAAATTGCTTGCGGATTTTTCTGAAACTAAAGATTTTCAAGCTTTGGTTGGAAGTTTGGTAAAATTGATAAGTGATGGGTTTATTAAGGAAGAGTTTGATTCTGTTTACGTTGTTTATTCAGATTTTATTAATATTTTGATTCAGAAACCTAGAGTTAAAAGAATTTTGCCTGTTACAAACTTGTTGTTAGAAAAAGAGAAGAAAAGAGATCATTTTGAAATTATTGGCGATTATCAAGAAAATAAGGAAATTATCAAAGAAAAAGTGGTATATTATTTTGAACCAGATCCAGTAAGTGTTTTAAACAGTTTACTTCCTTTTTATTTGGAAATACAAATTGCGGAAAGTTTTTATGAATCAGAAGCATCGGAGAATTCGGCTAGAATGGTTGCAATGAAGAACGCGACTGAGAATTCTAGAGAATTGTCAGGTTTATTGTCGCTAGAATATAACAAAGAACGCCAATCTATGATAACAACCGAGATTAGTGATATTACCACTGCTCAACTGAGTCTTAAAAATTAATATGATTAAAGTTAAAAACATTTTAAAAGGAAAAGACCTTGGGAGGGTGGTCCAAATATTTGGTCCTGTAGTAGACGTTCGTTTTGAAAAAAGTATTCCCGCGGTTAAAAATGCGCTTGTAATAGATCCAGAAGGCAAAAATTTGGTTGCAGAGGTTCAGCAACATCTGGAGGGAGGGTTAGTAAGGACGTTGGTTTTAGGTTCAACTGAAGGTGTTAAGAGGGGTCTTGTTGTTTACAATACAGGGGAATCTATCAAAGTGCCTGTTGGTAAAGATACATTGGGTAGAGTATTCAATGTACTGGGTGAGCCGATTGATGGCAAGGGAGCTTTAAGGAAAAGTATGTTTCATCCTATCCATAAAGAAGCTCCTCTACTTGTTGAGCAAAAAACTGTTCCTGAGATATTTGAAACTGGTATAAAGGTTATTGACTTAATTTGTCCATTTATTAAAGGTGGTAAAATTGCTGCTTTTGGAGGAGCAGGTGTTGGTAAAACGGTAATCATTATGGAGTTGATACACAATGTTGCCATAAAGCATGGAGGTTATTCAATTTTTGCCGGAGTGGGGGAAAGATCCAGAGAGGGAAATGATTTATTAAGGGAGATGAAGGAGACTGATGTTTTGCAAAAGGCAGTTTTGGTTTATGGTCAGATGAATGAACCACCTTCAAATAGGTTTAGAGTTGCATTGACAGCTCTAACAATGGCGGAATATTTCAGAGACAATGAATATCAGGATTTACTTTTATTTATCGATAATATCTTTCGTTTTGCACAAGCAGGAAGCGAAGTTTCAGCCTTGTTGGGTAGAATTCCTTCAGCGGTTGGTTATCAACCTACATTAGCAACTGAAATGGCAGAACTACAGGAGCGGATCACCTCTACTTATAAAGGTTCGATTACTTCAGTTCAAGCCGTTTATGTGCCTGCGGATGACTATACAGATCCCGCCCCTGTTACAACTTTCGCTCATTTGGATGCGACTGTTACTTTAGAGAGATCATTATCCGAGCAAGGACTTTATCCGGCTGTGGATCCTTTAACTTCTTCATCAAATGCGTTGGATCCAGAAATAGTTGGGGAAGAGCATTATTTTATTGCGCGAGAAGTCCAGAGAGTTTTACAAAGATATAAAGAATTGCAAGATATAATTGCAATTTTAGGAGTTGAGGAACTTTCGGATGAAGATAAATTGATAGTATCAAGAGCTAGAAAGATTCAGAGGTTTTTAACTCAACCTATGTTCGTGGCTGAAGCTTTTACCGGAAGACCAGGTAAATACGTAACTATAAGCGAAACTGTCAGGGGCTTTTCCGAGATATTAGAGGGAAAGTATGATGATAGAAACGAGCAGGATTTTTATATGATAGGTTCAATAGATGACCTTAAAACATGAATTTTACAATCAAAATTGTTAGTTTAAGTGGTGAAATTTATTCCGGTGAAGTAGAAAAGGTTACTCTTCCTTCAATTGAAGGACAGGTAACTATTTTAGCAAGACATATGCCAATTGTAATTCCTTTAAATGTTGGTGAGGTTTTAGTAAAGACTCCTAAAGAAATTATGAGTTTTTCTATTGGAAAGGGAATTTTTGAATTTTCAAATCAGAAAGCGAGGCTTTTAGTCGAAGATGTTCTCATGTCTGATGAGATATCTGAAGAGCGAGCCATCATGGCGAGGAAGAAAGCAGAAGAGATTCTTGCAAAAGGGGTTCCGAAAGAAGAAAAATTACAAGTTGTTTATCAACTAAGAAGAAGTCTGGTAGATTTGAAGATTGCCAGAAGAAAGAAAAAATATACTGCCAATATAGCCGATTGAAAGATTACTTCCTTTTTATATGTTGATAAAAGAGATAATGACAAAATCTGTAATTACTGTAAACCCGAATGATACTTTCTTGAAGGTGATTAAAATTTTAGTTAAGAATAAAATTTCCGGGGTTGTTGTTTTAGGAAGGGGGAAGAAAGTTTTGAGTGTTGTTTCAGAAAAAGACCTTTTTTACATGCTTTTTCCGGATCAGAAAAAGTTTTACAAGGATATAGAATTTTACATTAATTATAAAAATATTGAGGGTGATGTAAAAAGATTGGTAAATAAAAAAGTAAAGAGTTTTATGAGAAAAAGGGTTTATACGATAAATCCTGATGATCATGTTCTTAAGGCTTGTGCTATGTTTCTTGTTCATAACATCAGAAGGTTGCCTGTAGTGGAGAATGGAAGGTTGGTTGGTATAGTAACGACAAACGATATATATAGAAATTATCTAAATAGATTGATTAGTAAAACTCGATAGTTTCTTAACATCTTAATTATAATGTTTTGTTATTTAGAATTGACTTTATTATATTAAAAGTTTGAGATTTATTTTTTTATAGTTAGTGTCTTACATTTTTTGTTTGAATAAAATTTTGCATTCGTTCTGTAAACCATCTTTAGTATTTTTTTCTTAAACTTTATAAGATCTTCAATAATATTGATTTCGTGGATTGTTTGAATTTTGACGATAGCAAATTTTATTGGAAGTTTGATTCGTATTTGTGCTAGACTTCAATAATATATGGTGAAGGTAATAAAAGAGATATCCGTTTTTTTTCCGACTTACAATGAAGAAAAAAATATCAGAAAGGTTGTATCTGATGCAAAGAAAGTTTTAGAGGAGATTTCTCAAAGATGGGAGATAATAATTGTTGAAGATGGTTCAAAGGACAAAACTCCTCAGATAGTTGACCAAATAGCGAAAAAAGATAGAAGAATAAGGGTAATTCATCATAGACCCAATCGCGGTTATGGGGGTGCTTTGAAAACTGGCTTTTCCAACGCCAAATATGAATGGGTAGCTTTTTCTGACTCTGACGGGCAGTTTGACTTTTCGGAAATTACAAAATTTATTAGTAAACAAAAAGAAACAGGTGCAGATCTTATTTTAGGAATAAGGAGGCAAAGAGCTGATCCTTTTATTCGTAAAGTTTTTACCTTTTTTTGGTCAAAACTTTTGCCAAGGATTTTGTTGGGTCTTAAGGTTAAGGATTATTCTTGCGGCTTCAAAATGATCAGAAGGAAGGTATACCAAAGTGTACAGCCTTTGGTGGGCGAAGAGAAGGTTACACAGATTGAGATGCTAACTAAAGCGAAACGATTTGGTTTTGAATTTGCGGAAGTTGAGGTAAGTCACTATCCAAGAAAGTTTGGGAAACAAACTGGCGCTGATTTAAAAGTGGTTTTTCGCAGCATTCGAGACCTTTTGAAACTTTGGTGGCAGTTGAAATGAAGAGAAAATTTAGGGTTTACCATTTACAACTTAGAAAATGGTTTAAAAAAAATCGTTGGGAGGCAATCTTTTTATTTGCGATACTTTTAATCGCAGCCTTTCTAAGACTTTATAGGATAGATGAATATATGACTTTTTTGGGGGATGAGGGAAGAGATGCGATTGTTGTCAGAAGACTCCTTGTAAATTTCGATCCGATTTTGATAGGTCCAGGGACATCAATTGGTAATATGTATTTGGGGCCTTTGTATTATTATCTTATTGCACCGAGTTTGTTTTTGGCAAATTTTTCACCGGTTGGACCGTCGATTTTTGTGGCTTTTCTAGGGATTTTTACTTGTTTTTTAGTTTGGTGGGTAAGTCGGGATTGGTTTGGTAAGGGGGCAGCTTTTGTAGCCGTTACTTTATATTCTATTTCACCGGTTGTAATTGCCTATTCACGCTCATCTTGGAATCCAAATATAATGCCTTTTTTTGCATTACTATGCATTTATTCGGTATGGAAGATCTGGTTAATTCCGACAAAAAGTACCAATAGTTTAAGGAAGGAAAATTTGTTTTGGCAAATTGTGCTTGCAGTTTCTTACGCGTTTGTTCTTCAATCACATTATTTGGGTTTGCTTCTTGCTCCTGTACTTGTCTTATTTTGGTTTTTGGGTTTTAAAAGGGTATTTAAATTGACAAGAGGAGATGAATTAATTAAAAAGAATTTCATTAAAAGTTCAGTATTAGGCTTTGGCATTTTTTTATTTCTTATGTCTCCTTTGCTGATTTTTGATGCCCGTCATGGTTGGAATAATTTTTCGGCGATAAAGACCTTTTTCACGGTGAGGCAGACAACCGTTTCGGCACGTCCTTGGAGTGCTATTCCCAAATTAATACCTTTAACTCAGAAGATTTCAACAAGACTGATTACTGCTACTAATGAAAAATACGGAAAGTGGTTAAATACAATTTTATGGGCAGGATTTATATGGGTTATTTTAAGATTGAGAGAATTTGGATTGAAGGGCAAAAAAAAACGGGCTTTTTTAATTTTATTAGCCTGGATGGGTTTTGCACTATTGGGCTTGGGTGTTTATAAACAGGAAATTTATGATCATTACTATGGTTTTTTTTCACCTGGTCTATTTATCTTTTTGGGAGGAGTGTTTCAGGTATTTCTGGAGGAAAGAAAATTTAGCTTTTTTCATGTTTTGATTGGTTTTTTTGTATTTTTTTTGGTATATCTGGATATTCAAAATAATCCCTTGAAATATCCTCCCAATCGCCAGATGCAAAGGGCTCGGGAAGTTGCCAACTTGATAGCTGAAAAGGCGGGAAATTCAAGATTTAATTTAGCGGTTATTGCGGAGAGGAATTATGAGGATGGATATCAGTATTTTTTGGAAAAAAATGGCAAAAAGGTTTTGGATATAAATCCTCTTAATTTGGAAAAAACTCTAGCTGATATTTTATTTGTCGTTTGTGAGTTGCCGAAAGAAAAATGTGATCCTACTCATAGTCCTAAAGCGGAAATTGCCAATTTTGGTTGGAGTAAGATTGATGGTGAATGGGATATTTCAGGAGTAACGGTCTATAAACTTGTGCATGTTGAGTGAGTGGTGGTTCTAAGTCTTTTTGCTTTACTGTTTCAGCGCAATAAAGCAAGACATTATGGTATTTTCTTATGGTTTTTTAGAAAAAATATATGAAGGAAGAAATAAATAAAATAGGTATTAAAGCTTACACTCTAAAACTTCTTAAAGAAAAAGGGATTTTTAAGGAAAATTTGTATATCTCTCCAAGTTTACCTTCAAAGGAAAAATTTATTAAAGACTTAGAAAATTCTGGATTCGAAGACGGAGATGAATTATCTTGCAGATTTTCTCATCCGACTAAAACGATACATTTGCCACGAACTATAGCGAACAGTTTTGATAAGGCTTATGAATTTTATCTTAAAAATATTCGCAAGGATTTGACAATTCTTATCCATAATCTAATGCATGCAAAGTATGCGGGAACAATTAGCAAGATAAAAGAAGGTCTCCTTTTGGAATTTATTGAAGGGGATTGGAATGCAGATTATTCGCTGAATATGGATAGTGCAATTTTTGGTGAAGGTGAGAGTATCTGGTATTTATATCAAAAAGAGAGAAAAGTACCTTATGTGGTAGAAGGATGCGTTAAATATAAAACCATATATCCTGTAAAAGACGATTTAGCCAAAAAAATTTTTAGGAATTTTTTGCCCAAAATTAATATTGTTAGAGGTATTTTGTCTGATAGTTATAATTCACTGGAACTTTTAATAGATGAAGATGGAAGTTTTTATCCTCTTAAACTTTTAAATATAGAACATCTTTCTAAAAATGTAGTATTTGAGAAAGTTGAAGATTTTTATGAAATTAAAACACCTTACGATCTTAAAAAATGGGATAAAAGAACAAAACTTTTGATTTCAATTCCTGCTAATTTTGATAAGGCAGATGCTTTAATTAAAGTTATATCTAAAGTAAAAAAATATACAGATAGCGTTTATATAAGTTATGGTATATTATCTCACCCTGCAATTTTGATGAGAGAGGCTGGGCTTAAAGTTGAAAGAAAGAGGTCAGATTATAGGGTTTTGAAGTTTAAATATTGAGTGTTTATATCTGTTAATTTCAGTACCGAACCTTGCATGTATCATATTGTAATATTAAAATGGAAGGCTTGAGATGAATTTCTAAATTGAAAATTTCTAAATTCAAACCGAAAGGTTTGAACGTAATCAACCCGTCGGGTTGAATAGGTTTGAACCTTTCGGGTTTTTGTAAAAATGAACTACAATTACAAGGAAGCTAAAAAAATACTAAAAATAATTAAAAAATCAGAAAGTATTTTGCTTAATTGTCATCGAGGTCCTGATCCTGATTCAATCGGAAGTACATTGGCACTTTTTAATGTTTTAAGAAATATGGGTAAAAAGGTAGATGTAGTTTGTCCAAGTAAGGAGCTTTATGAGGGAGTAGAATTTTTGGATAATTATGATTTGATTAAGAGAAATGTTAATTTTTTTGATTTTGATTTTAAAAATTATGATTTATTTATAATTTTGGATTCATCCAGTTGGGATATGGTAACAAGTGACATAAAAGCACCTCGTCCTTCAATACCATCAATAGTTGTTGATCACCATTATACAAATTCAAGATATGGTGATATTAATATTGTTGATGAAAAAGCTTCCTCAACAGGAGAAATTATCTTTAGATTGTTTGAAGATTGGCGGATTAAAATTGATTTAAATACGGCCAATGCCCTTTTAACAGCGATAATTAGCGACACTGGTCTTTTCAGGTATCCTAATCAGACTGAAAAGACTTATTCTGCCTTTTTAAAACTTTTAGAAATGGGCGCCGATAAGGATTTGATAGTGTCTCGTTTATACAGGAACAATGATATTAAATTGCTTAAATTTTGGGGCGAGGTTTTGACTAGGCTTAAGGTTGACAAGGAGAATAAATTTGTCTACTCTGCTATTCCTTATGAAATTTATCGTAAGTTTGGTAAACTTCGAAATGCAAAAGATTCTTCTTGTGATCTTTTTGCACAATCAACAAGTGAAACTGATTTTGGCTTCTTTGTTATTGAGGAAGAGAAAAATGAAATATCAGTGAGTTTTAGATCAAGAAATTATTTTGATACGTCAAGAATAGCTTTGGAATTGGGAGGAGGAGGTCATAAAGCGGCATCGGGTGCTAAAATTCACGGAAAATCATTTAAAAGTGCTTTAAATCTCATTTTAAATGTGGCTAGAAAGTATACGAAAATTTCCCAATGAGCTTCTTTATTAAAAAATATCAAAAGCCTAATCTTATTTAGTTAGAAAAATATTTAGACTTTATGAAAATTATAAAAAAATTTAAGAATTTGCTATTTAAAAGTATAAGACGTTATAAATTTACTTATGCGGTTCTAGCGTTAATATTATCTTTTAGTTTTTTTCTAAGAATTTATAGAATTTCAGAACTTTTAGGTTTTTATTATGATCAGGGAAGAGACGCTTTAGTTATTTGGAGGTTTTGGCACGAAGGAAAGCCTTTTTTAGTTGGGCCTGTTACAGGATTGGAAGGAATTTTTTTAGGACCTTTTTATTATTACCTGATTGCCCCCTTTTATTTGATAGGTGGTGGAAATCCTATTTATCCAGCCATATTTTTGGCTTTTTTGTCGGTGATAGCAATAGGTGTTGTCTTTTATTTGGGATGGCGGATGCAAAGCTTATTTACAGGTTTGATAGCAGCTATAATTTCTGGTTTTTCTTATTACTTTGTTCAGGCAGGTCGTTGGCTTGCAAACCCAACGCCGATTTTATTGACCAGCGTTTTACTCCTTCTTTCTATGTGGAAGATAATTGAGGATAAAACTGAAAAAAGTGAGACCTTCTGGTTTTCTGTAGCAATTTTGGTTGGAATTTCACTTCAGCTTGAGGCAGCAAGTGCTATATTTTACATTCCTATGGTGATTATTTTTATTGTCTATCTAGTTTTGCTTAGAAAAAAATTGTTTTCTTTCAAAACTTTTATATTCTCGACACTAATTCTTTTGCTTACCCTGCTTCCGCAAATTATTTTCAATTTTAGACACGAGAATATACTTCTGGATAATTTTAGTAAAGTGATATTTGAAGAGAAAAGTTTTAAAAACCCTTTTACTTCTTATAATTTAATAAAAAAAAGAGATTATTTCTGGAATGTTTTTAGTTCTAAAATTTTTCCAAGAGAAATAAAATACTCTGGCGTTTATTATCTACTTGGATTATTGGGTATATTTTTGACACTTAAAAAAAATTCGAAGGCAATAATTATTTTGTCAATTTTTATCGGTATTCCTTTGATTGGTTATATCTTTTTTCAAGGAAATTACGGCAATATTTATGACTATTATATGACAGGTTATTATCTACCTGCGGTTTTGCTTTTTTCGATTGGGCTAGGATACTTTTGGAAAAATTTATTAGGTAAGATTTTAGTTTTGCTTTTTTTAGTTGTATTTTTGAATGTAAACATACCACTCATTAAGAATTATATTTCTGCCGGAACAGATGGTCCGACTCACATAACTTTGGGTAATGAACTCGATGCTGTGAATTGGGTTTTTGACGACGCGTCTGAATTGGATAAATTTAATATAGATGTATATGTTCCTCCGGTGATTCCTCATTCCTACGAATATCTATTTTTATGGCAGGGGAATGTGCGTTGTGGGAAAAGTCTTTGTAACTGGGAAAAAAACAAGCAGGAGAATGTAGTTTATGTATTATTTGAAATTGATCCACCTCATCCTGAAAGATTGGAAAACTGGCTTTCAAGATATGAGGAAAATAGTATTCTGGAAAAGGAAGTGAAATTTGGCGGGGTTACTGTTCAGAGAAGATTGAGAATATGACGAAATTTTTGACTAAATTTGTCTTTATCTTTACAATTATCTTGATTATTTTTGTCAGTTTTTATTTAAGAATTTTTGACGCTGAAAGGCTTTTGTCCTATAGCCACGATTATGATTTGGCTGGATGGATTGTTAAAGATATTGTTTTCGACAAACACTTTCGCCTAATTGGTCAGGAGACTTCAACCCAAGGTATATTTATAGGTGGGCTTTATTATTATTTACAAATTCCTTTTTATCTTATGTTTAATATGGATCCATATGGGGTTGTGTTTTTGGCTTCACTTTTGGGGGTTTTTACTACGATATCCTATTTTTATGTTTTTAATAAAATATTTAACAAATTTATTGCATTGGTGGCTTCTTTGATTCATGCGGTTTCTTTGTTTATTGTTTTTACTGAAAGAGAGGTGGTCCCTACTGCACCTGTTTTTTTATGGTCGGTTTGGTTTTTGTATACTGTTCATCTTTTTTTGATAAATGAACAGTTAAAGGCATTTATTTTGTCTGCTGTCCTTGGCGCTTTGATTTGGCATATTAATTTTGCCCTAATTTTGCCTTTTTCATTGTTATTTATTGTTTTGTTTTTCTTTATAAAGAAAGTAAATATTAAATTTCTACTGCTGGGACTTTTGTTTTTTATTGTATTAAACACACCTTTGATCGTTTTTGAGATTCGTCATAATTTTATTCAAACAAAAGCTTTAATAACTTCTCTCACCACCAACCAGATGGATGTTTATCATGGCATAGGTAAATTTATCAGAGTATTTCATTTGATGGGAAAAAATTTGAACGACCTTGTTTTTGGAGGTGCAACAAATATCAAATACGATTTGTTTTCTCTAATTCCTTTGGTGGTTCTTTTGATGATGATATACAGGAAAGTTATTAGGAGAGATTTAGGAATTATTTTTTTATCCTGGATTTTATTATATGTAGCTTTTTTTTCGACATATTCAAAAATTGTATCAGAATATTATCTAAATGGCGTTATTGTTGTTTATATAGCTGTGATTTCAATCTTGGTTGGCAATTTATTGGAAAGAAGAAAGACTCGAATTATTGGAATTATTTTTCTTATTGTTTTTTGCTATTTTAATTATAAAAATCTTGTTAATTATCCATTTAATAGGAGTGGATATTATGAGAGGAAAAATTTAGTTAAAGAAATACGCAGGAATGCGATTATGAACGGTTATCCTTGTGTTTCGGTTTCTTATATTACCAAACCTGGTTATAATTTGGGCTATAGATACCTTTTTTGGTGGTTAGGAATGCATGTTAACAGACCTGAAAGTAATTCTCCTGTTTACACAATAGTTTTTCCGTTAAGAGATGATATTAAAGTTGACAAGACTTTCGGGTCGCTTGGTCTTATTTATCCTGATTATTCGCGTTATACTAAAGAAGAAGTAACTGAAAGTTGTTCGGGAGAAAATTCAAATTTGACAGATCCCATGTTTGGATTTACTAAGTAAGATTATTTTAGAATGGGAAGTATTTTATTATCGGTAATAATCCCATGCTACAATGAGGAATCGAACCTGAAAAGGGGAGTTCTTAAATCTGTTTATAATTATCTTAAAGATAAAAATTTTAGTTGGGAAGTTATTATTTCGGATGATGGAAGTTCTGATCAAAGCCTTGACTTAATAAATAAGGAAGTTAGTAAGTATAAGAATTTTAAGGTTTTGGAAAATCCACACGGGGGGAAACCGTACGCTTTGTTTTACGGGATAAAAAAGTCAAAAGGTAATTATATTCTTTTTACTGATATGGATCAGTCAACTCCAATAACAGAACTAGAAAAACTCATTCCGTATATTGAAAATGGTTATGATGCAATAATAGGTTCTCGAGGATTAAAGAGAAAAAATTTTCCTTTATACAGGAAATTAGGTTCTTTTGTTTTTGCTTCTTTTAGAAAGTTATTTTTGCTACCAAATATCGATGATACCCAGTGCGGTTTTAAATTGTTTAAAAAGAGTGTTCTTTTAGAGACTTTTCCCAGTTTGGAATTTTTTAAAAAGACAAAAGAAGTTAAGGGATGGACTGTAACATCTTACGATGTTGAGCTATTACATTTAATTAATAAAATCGGAGGTAAAATTCGCGAAGTGAAAGTTTTGTGGAAAGATGAGGATATAAGCACTAGTAAAGGCAGTGCTTTAAAAAGGTATTTAAAAGAATCTGTTGACATGTTTAAACAGGTATTAAGAGTAAAAATTAATGATCTCAAGGGAATGTATTCAAAGTTGTAAGATGATAAAGATAATTTTGAAGTGGAAAGTTTTTATTTTTTGGTTTTTTTTTATTTTGTTTTGCTCTTTTGGTCTTCGTGTTTTAAGAATTTATTTTGATAAACAGCCAATATTTGGCGACGAGGCAATTTATATACATTGGTCTCAAATGATGAGATCTGAACCATCATTGAGGTTTGTCCCTTTATCTGATGGAAAACAACCTCTTTTTATGTGGATAACAATACCATTTTTAAAGATTTTTAATGACCCGTTATTTGCAGGAAGAATTTTGTCCGCAATTTGTGGTTTGATCTCAACGGGAGGAATTATGATTTTATCGCTTTTATTATTTGAATCAGTAAAGGCTAGTTTAGTTTCTGGATTAATCTACGCGATTTCCCCATTTACAGTTTTTTTTGATTCTATGGCTCTTTCTGATTCTATGCTTTCTATGTTTGGAGTTTTATTTATTCTTTTTACTATTATTACTATAAAGAAAGTAAGATTAGATACCGCGATTTTAGCCGGGTTTTGTTTAGGAGGAGCTTTATTGACCAAATCTCCAGCTTTAATTTTTGTTTTGTTTTTACCATTAACATTATTTATTTATAATTGGCCTAAGAAGTTTAAGGACAAATTTTATGATCTTTCTGTTTTTGTTTTTCTTTTTACCTTCACTATTTCGATAGCTTACGGGTTTTATAACATATTAAGATTAGGACCTAATTTTCATATGATATCTATAAGAAATAAGGATTATGTTTATCCACTTAATCACTTGGTAGAAAGTTTTTTCGATCCGCTTTTACCCTTTTTAAGTAGAATCTGGGAATATTTTTGGATAATGGGACCAAGTTTTATTGTATTACTATTTTTAGCGGGACTTTATTGGGGCTTTAAAAAGTTTAGAAGAGAAACATTGGTTTTAGTTGCCTTGGGTTTTATACCTATTTTCGTTGTTGCTGAATTTTCAAAAATATTGACAGCTCGTTATATTTATTTTTCCATCCCTTATTTATTTATTTTAACTTCTTTGTTTTTTTACCCATTTGATCCTATTAACAAGTTTGTTTTTACTAAAAAGGGGAGGGGTTTGAACCTATTTAACCCGTCGGGTTATTTAGGTTTGAACCTTTCGGGTCGGTTCGGAAATTTGTTTGGAAAAAAAATTTATTTTTTATCTTTTTTGACTTTTTTTATATTTATTTTTCATAGTCTTTACATTGATTATCTTCTTATAACTGAACCTCAATCAGCTAATCTTCCAAGAAGCGAAAGGTCAGGATATTTTGAAGAGTGGACATCGGGATATGGTATTAAAGAAATATCAATGTATTTGAGAAATCTTTATGAAAATAAACCGAACGAGAAAATAGTAGTAGGGACAGAGGGGTATTTTGGAACTTTGCCCGATGGATTGCAGATATATTTAAATGATTTACCTGAAATAACCGTGGTGGGGGTCGGACAGCCAATAAGAGAAATTCCCAAACCGCTTATCGAGTCTAAAGTTTCAGGGAATAAAACGTATCTTGTAGTGAATTCATCAAGGTTATTATTAAATTTAGACAACCCTAAAATTAAGCTTATTGAGAAGTTTCCAAAAGCACTTATGCCCGATAATACTCGAGAAGAACTTTATTTAATTGAAATTATCGGCAGTTAGAGAATAATACTTCTAGACTTTCTTTGTGATATTATCAATAAATGATTATCAATGAAAAAAGAATTTGAACTATCAATCGTAATTCCTGCCTATAATGAAGAGAAAATAATTAGAAATACCCTTCGTAAAGTTCTCTTTTATTTGGAAAATAGGAATTTTAGCTGGGAGGTTCTAGTGGTGGATGATGGAAGTAAGGATAGAACTTCGGAAATTGTCAAAAAATTCGCGGAAAAGAAGGTTCAATACATTAGGCTAAAGGAAAATAGAGGCAAGGGGGCTGCATTAAAAAGAGGGATTCTTAAAGCAAAAGGTGAATTTATTATCTTTATGGACGCTGATTTATCGGTTGATCTTAGTAATATTGAGAAATTTTTAAATGTTTTAAAAGGGGGAGAGGATGTAGTGATTGCTTCAAGGAGAGTAAAAGGAGCAGAAATTAAAGTGCACCAACCCTGGTATAGGGAAAATATGGGTAGAATTTTCACTTTTTTGACGAGGACGTTTATGGGAGTGAAATTAACCGATTTTACCTGCGGATTTAAAGGATTTAGTAAGGTAGCTGCAAAAAAGATTTTTAAGAATTCTTTGATTCCAGGATGGGCTTATGATGCCGAAATAATGTTTTTGGCAAAAAAGTACGGTTATAAAATTGTTGAGCTACCAGTGAATTGGGTAAATAGGAAGGATACCAGAGTAAAGTTGAAAAAAGTTATTTTTGAAACATCCAGAGATTTATTTAAAATTCGTCTTAATAATTTATTTGGCTTTTATGATTGAGGTAAATTTTCAAAAGAAAAATTGTTAATCATAATCTAGTATGAGCAAAATCTTTTTTTTACTTTTTTTACTTTGTATTCCCTCTTTTTCTTCTTTGCTTCGCCCGGGTTTTTATCCAATGCATGATGATATGCAGGCTATGCGTCTTTTGCAGATTGATAAGTGCATATCTGATGGGCAAATTCCCTGCCGTTGGGTACCTGATATGGGATATGGGTATGGTTATCCTCAATTTAATTATTATGCTCCGCTTCCGTATTATATTATGTGGGTTTTTCATTTTTTCGGTCTGGGTTACTTGGACAGTGTTAAATTGTTTATAGTGTTTTCGGTTTTAGTCTCCTGTTATGCTATGTGTCTTTTGGCAAGTTCTTTGTGGGGTAAACTAGGAGGAATATTAAGCTCGGTATTTTATATTTATGTTCCGTATAGAGCTGTTGATATGTATGTAAGGGGAGCGCTAGGAGAGTTGGCTGCCCTTTCAATTATACCTTTTATCTTTTGGTCAGCAAGAAAGCTTGTTTTAAAAGAAAGAGATCATATCTTATATTTGGCATTATCTAGTGCTGCTCTATTTACGTCGCACAGTATTACAGCTATGTTCTTTACCCCTTTGATTTTTCTCTGGGTATTATTTTTACTTCATCAAGAAAAAAGATTTAGATTATCTGAAGTAATAATTACGGCCAAATATTTGGGAACTTCCTTAATTTGGGGTTTGGGATTATCTTCATTTTTTATATTACCTGCTTTTTTTGAGAAACATTATGTTCATATAGATACGCTAATCTCTGGATATTTTAATTACATTTCACATTTTGTGGGTATTAAAAGCTTGTTATTCCAAAGCTATTGGGGTTATGGTTCGTCGGAGGGTGGTGGATACGATGATGCGTCATTTTCGGTAGGATTATTGCATTGGACTTTGCCGTTGGTTGTTTTGGTTAGTTTTCTTTTTTTAAGAAAGAAAAAGGAAATAAGATTGTCTTTATTTTTGCTAATTTTAGGTTTTATCTCGCTTTTTATGATACATCCTAGATCATTGATTATCTGGAGGGTATTTGATTCATTTTTATCGTATTTACAATTTCCATGGAGATTTTTGTTATTATCGATTTTTTTCTTCTCTTTGTCTTTGGGTGGAATAGGTTATCTTTTAAGGGAAAATAAAAATGTTTCGAGGATAGTTGCGGGAGTATTGATTGCTTTGGTTATGCTTTTTAATGTTTATTATTTTAGACCTTTGAAATGGTTTGATATAAATGATGATCAAAAGTTTTCGGGTGAATCATGGCAAAAACAACTTACGATAAGCCTTTATGATTATCTGCCGGTTTATGCCAAAAAAGCCCCAGATGAGCCTGCTCCAGAGAAGCCAATTTTAATCAGTGGAGATATTAGTGTCTTAAGTTCTCAAAAGGGTAGTAACTGGCAAACTTATAAAATTGTTTCCAATGGAGAATCTCGAATTCGGTTACCTTTGTATTATTTTCCTAATTTTAGGGTAATTTTAAATGGTAAAGAAACCCAATTTGATTATGAAAATGAGTTAGGTTTAATTACCTTAAATCTTATCAACGGTGAAAATGATGTTGAAGTGAGGTTATATGATACACCAATTAGATCTTTTTCAAATATAATTACTTTTATATCGTTTCTGGTAATACCGATATATAAAAAGAAAAAAATGAAGAAATGAGAAAACTGATTCCTTATATCATACTTTTAATCTTTACATTGCCTACTTATTCTTTTCTTTTCACACCGGGGTATTTCAATATGCATGATGACCTTCAAGCGATGCGTATTTTAGAAATGGAAAAGTGTTTTTCCGATGGGCAAATTCCTTGCCGTTGGGCGCCTGATATGGCATGGGGTTATGGTCAGGCAATGTTTAATTTTTATAGCGCACTGCCCTATTATTTAGGTATTTTAATAAGAATATTGACTCCCTTATCAATACTTGCAACTGTAAAATTGCTTTTTGCAATTTCACTGGTTGCGTCAGTATTGGGAATGTATCTACTCGCGAAAGAATTCTGGGGAAAGCTGGGAGGATTTTTATCCGCTGTTCTTTATACTTACGCACCCTATCATGCCTTGGATATTTATGTGAGAGGTGCGCTGGCGGAATCATTTGCTTTGGCAATACTTCCTTTTCTTTGGCTTTTAATTTATAAAATTATCAAAATGCCTTCTTTTTCAAATATAGTTTTGGGGTCTATTTCGGTGGCATTTTTACTTATGACTCATAATATATCAACAATGATCTATTTCCCTTTTACTTTATCATGGGTTATATTTTGTTTGCTGAAGTTAAAAAAGCTAAAAAATATATTTTATCTTGGATTATCAGGATTTTTGGGTTTAGGATTAGCTTCTTTTTTTTTAATTCCCGCCTTATTTGAAAGATCGCTCATACAATCTTATTATCTGACATCAGATTATAGCGATTTTAGGGCTCATTTTGTATCTTTGCATCAGTTATTTTTTAGCCGTTTTTGGGATGACGGACCATCTGTTTTTGGAACTAATGATGAGATGTCCTTTCAAGTTGGTTGGCCGCACTGGTGGCTAATATTTCTTTTGCTTCCATTGGCTTTATTATGGTTAAGAAAGAAAGACAGAAGATTAGACGCAATTTTAACCTTTATGTTTTTGGGACTTTTCCTTTTCAGTACATTCCTTACTCATTCTCGTTCAATTTTCTTTTGGTTAAACGTGCCAATGATAGAGTTTGTTCAGTTTCCATGGAGGTTTTTGGGTTTGTCGATTTTTTTCTTGTCTTTTGCTGGTGGTGCGTTAGGAAAGATTTATCGATTAGTGTCAATACCTCTTGTTGGTATAACAACCATTTTAGCAATAATATTGAATGTGAAATATTTTGTTCCTCTAGTTTATTCGTTTAAAGTGACTGATGAAGAAAAATTAAGTGGTGAGGCTTATAAGTTGCAGCAGAAAGCGGCTATTTTAGATTATCTTCCAAAAACAGCTAAAATTGCACCTACCTCTAAAGCTTTTGATAAGCCAATTATTATAAAAGGATCCGGTAATATTGAAAATTTTCAAGTTTCTTCAAATAGATTCAGTTTTGATGCAAATATATATGAAGAAAGTAAAGTTGAAATTCCTGTTATGTATTTCCCTAACTGGATTTTGATAATCGATGATAAGCTTATCAAGCCGGATATTCACGGTGATTATGGTCTTATAAGTACCACTCTTAGAAAGGGGAGTTATTTGGTTCGTGGCAGGTTTATTAATACTCCAATAAGAACTCTTGCAAATACAATTTCAGTTATTACATTTTTGGGATTAATAACTTCTCTATTAATCTATGCAGCTAGAAATGAAGAATAAACTAAGGAGTTTTTTTAAAAGAGAGTGGATATTATTGATTTTATTTTTTATTCCATCTATCTATTATTTGGTACTGCCAGGTTTTTATGAACCGCACGATCTTCATCATTTTGCTGATATTTATCAAATGTACAAGGCATTTGAATCAGGGCAATTGCCACCAAGATTGGGGCCGGATTTTAGTTGGGAATATGGCTATCCACTTTTTAATTATTATTATGTGCTACCTTTTTATATCGGTGCCTTTTGGTTTTGGATTACGGGAAGTTTAATTTCTTCCTTTAAATTTGTTTTTATAATCACGCTAGTACTTTCGTTTTTAGGGATGTTTCTTTTATTAAGAAAGTTCTTTGAAATAAATGCTTCTTTTGCTGGTGCTTTTCTTTTTGTTTATACCCCTTACAGAGCAGTTCAAATTTATGTAAGAGGTGCTATGGGTGAAGCTTTGGCATTGGCGTTTTTACCTTTTGTATTTTGGGCAATTAAGCGATTGATTGAAAAACCTGAATCAGAAAATATCGTGATTTTATCGCTAATTTTAGCGTTATTCATCTTATCTCATAATTATATCTGGCTTTTGTCATTGGTTTTTATTGGATCTTTTGCGTTGTTGGAATTATTCCGGATAAAGAATAAGATAAAAAGTCTAGTATCTTTGGTGAAATCATTTTTTCTAGGTGTTGGCCTTAGTTTCTATTGGTGGTTTCCTGCAATCAGCGAAAAGCATATTTTTCCATCAAGAACGCATTTTTTATTGGAAGACCACTTTCCTTTTTTTAAACAGTTGATAATTCCTTCCTGGGGTTATGGGGCATCGGTTTGGGGTTCGGGAGATAGTCTTTCTTTCCAAATAGGATTTGTAAATTTGGCCGTATTTATAATATCTTTACTATTTCTCGTTGTGAATCGAAGGTTATTAAAAGAAAAGTCTATAAGAAATTTAATTACGATAGCAATTTTGGGCTTTTTATTGGCTTTGTTTTTTATGAATATACGATCACTGCCTTTTTGGAAATTACTTCCGATATATCAGATGGTTCAGTTTCCCTGGAGACTCTTATTCTTAACAACCTTTTTTACTGGTATTTTAGGAGCGTTTGTGGCTGAAAGCTTACCTGGAAAGACTAACCTTTGGAGTGCCTTTTTGATTATTTTTTTATCTTTGGGATTGACCTTTTCTTACTTTAAGCCGAGTAAAATAACTTATAAAAAAGATGATCAGTATTTGAAAACCTTTTTCGCTAGAGAAGAAATAAGCGGAAAAAGTGGAAGTGTTTCAGAAGAATATAAAAATTACAGTGAAGATTATTTACTAATGCCTGATTGGGTGGTAAAGAGACCAAACAGTTTACCATCTTTTAAAATCGAAACGGAGGCTGATATTATAAGATTAACTAAAACTTCGAGTGTGGATTGGAGGGTTATTGTCCAAAGCGAAAAGCCTACTCAGGTGATTTTTAATTCACACTATTTTCCTGGTTGGTATGCAAAAGTAGATGGTATAGAAAAGAGTATTAAAGTTATGGAGCCTTACGGTCAGATTGCGGTTGATATCAATTCGGGAGTGCATGAGGTAAGATTTTTTTGGAAGGAAACTCCCTTGAGAAAGTTTGCTGATTTTATGTCTATACTTTCTTTTTTTGTGGTATTGTTAATAACATTGAGGAAAAAGTTTAATTTGGATTTGTTTTGACTATTTTAAATGCGATTATTCCGTTGGGATAATATATTTCCTTTACCAATTTTAAATTGTGTTCCTGAATTTGCCCATCGGATATTGCGAGCCTATCTCCTATCAGATATTGTTGTTTAATTGTGTCGTATTCCCAGTTTATCGGCCTGATTTTAATGTTTCCCAAATTCCAATTATCACGTCGCGTCATTTTAGTATAGTATTCAGAGGGTGATACTTCAAAATTATCATTTTGGAATCTCCTGGGATCGTATTTTAGGAAGAATAATAATTCAATATAAGGACCGTGTCTGGCGGTATCTACAATAATGGGTATATTTGGTTCAAGATTTTTAATGGTTTGAGCTACCTCCTCCCAACCATAATCCCATTCATTTGCACGGTGATATTCATTTAAAATAATTATAGAACTATATAGTTTTCCGAAGGAATGGATTATTGAAAGAAATAAAAAAATTAAAAATGCTATTTTTGAAAGTTTTTTTCTTAGTCTTTCCCAAAAGCTTATAAGACCCAAGCCTATTATAATTAAAAGCGGAATTACCATTTGCAGGGATCTTATTGAAGAATATGGATCATGAGTAACTGCTGCAGGCAAAGGAGATATTAAAAGCATTGCAAGCGTAAAATATCTTAATTCCTTAAGATTTTTATCTTTAATTATTTTATAAAGGCCCAAAAGATAAAAGGGTAATTGCCAGATAAAGAATGTTGAAAGTTCGGGAAATGAACTCCTCGGACCGTAATCGCCTAAAAGAAACATATTTCTTGGAGAAAAGTAGGAAATATAAAGAGATACAAATTCTTTGGAAATTAGAAAGATTTTATTATTCGCTATTGGTTTGATAGAATCGGGTAGTTGATTTAAAGTGCCACTGGGGGTGTGTTTATCTGCGGAAAAGATGTTTAAACCTCGTGCCCTTGCTAAAAATCCCGGTGTTGTGGCAACAGACAAGGTAGGTATAGATATTAAAAGGGCAATTACTCCCCCTAAAATTAAGGGTTTTAAGTATCGATTTGATAAAAGATTTTTTTTATGTCTTATAAAAAGAATCAAAACCATTAAAGGAGTAACCAACCTTTGAGCGTGATAAGAAGGTATGGCAATAGCAAGTAAAATAGCAGAAATTATCAGGTTTTTGGGTTTGCTTAAACCTTTATGGAAAAAGTAAATTCCGGAAATAAGAAAAAATAAAGCTACATTGCACTCAAAGTTGGTTCTGCCAAAGAGAATGTGCCATGGGGAGATTGCAAGGAGAAATATTGTTAAAAGAGGGATAGATTCTTTATATTTTTTTGGGGTAATTTTTTTAAGTAGAAGATATAAAAAGGGTAGTGTTAGTATACTAAATAAAAATGAGGGAAATCTAACCGTAAATTTAGTTAATCCGAATATTGGTATCAGAGGGACTATTAAATAGATATAAACAGGAGTTTTAAAGTCAGTAAAGGACCTGAATACTATCGGGAAAGCCTTTCCGAATTCATCCTTTCCTGTTTTTAGGATAGAATAGGCACTATAACCTTGTCCCGCTTCATCTAAATATAAGCCTTTTGGAGCTTCACCAAGTTTATAAAATCTTGTGATTATGGCAAGGATTATCGATGAAACCAGAATTGTTAATTTTAATTTTTTACTCATTTATATACAAAGAAAATCCGGCTTAATTCTATAATGCTATTTAATAAGAAAAGTAAGTAAAAAAGATAAGTTGAAAGTTTATTTTTGTTAAGTGACAATTTTTTCCATCCATTTAAGTAAAAGTAAGCCAGAGGAAGCCAGAGGATAAAGTCGCTTTCATCAAATATTTCAATGAAGGTTAGACTTAATATTCCGGAGACTAAAATTAGTATGAAAAATCTTTTGTGTTTCACCATTTTTATTCCAATAAAACTTAAGAAAAATGGAATTATTGCTAAAAATGGATATTTAATTAAGTTTTTATTTACCAAAATTCCCTCTCTCGGGTGAAAACTAAAAAAATAATTACCCGGGTCAATTAATGCGAGAAGGTTTCCTATCATCTTGTCGCTTATGATTTTTGCTTTGTTTTGATAAATACGGGCAAAAAGTGGGTTAGGATAAAGGTTAATTTCTCTTAAGATCTTTTGTTTTGATTCATATTCTAATTTAAAGATGGATTGGGAAATGAATTGTTTTCTAACTATAAAGAGAATAAGTAAGCTTATGAAAATAAATATGGCCTTGAATTTTAAAGAGTGATTTTTATGAGTGAAGATAAGTAAGGCTGCACATATAACCGGAAAAAGAGCTAATTTAGAATCAACTAAAGGTATTAAAATTATCGGAAGAGGGTAAAATTTACTTTTTTTCTTGTAAAGAAAAAAAGAGGCTAAAATTAAAAGAGCTGGTGAAAAATATACCCAAAGCTTGTTTGTTTGATTTGTTAAATACAAACCTAGTGGCCAAAATACCAAGCCTAAAAATATAATTATTTTTTTCATTTCCCTAAAAAATTTTAACCTATAAAATGCCTTATTACTATTTTTATTTTTGTGGATATTTTGAATAATGGTTAAGATTTAATTTTGAGTAAGTGATTAAACCAATCAGGACGATAAATCTAAATAAGTTTCAATTAATTATATTTGCTCTTTCTTTATAAAATCTATTTGGTTGGGATATAGGGATAGTAGTTTATTCTTTCTCTATTGGTGTTAAAATTTGAGTAATTAGTTTAATAATGAGTTTTTCATCTGATATTGGTCCAAATATTGAAGTAAGTCTTGAGACTGTTAAAAGTAAAGCTATAAAGGGGGTTGTTGCTTTGACTGGACGGGCTTTGGTATTGAGAGTTATATCTTTTATAGCACAAGGTTTATTGTGGGCTTTTTTGGAACCAGAGCATTTTGGAGCTTTTCTTTTGGTTTCTGCCACGGTTAATTTTTTGTCATACTTTGCTGATATTGGGTTGGGAGCAGCGCTGATACAAAAAAAAGAGAGGCCAAATGAGATTGATTTGAGAACAGTTTTTACTGTCCAAGAAGTCTTGGTTATTTTAATTTCAATTATACTTTTACTTTTTTCTCCGGTTTTGGTTAAAACCCATTCTCTTTCAAAGGAGGGAGTTTATCTTCTTTATGCTTTAGTCGGAGCATTCTTTCTTGCTTCCCTGAAAAATATCCCATCGATAATTTTAGAGAGAAAGTTGGAATTTGGAAAATTTATCATCCCCCAAATTGTGGAAGATCTAGTTTACAATGTTTTGGTTGTGTATCTTGCCTGGAGAGGTTATGGATTATCAAGTTTTACTTGGTCTGTTCTGGCAAGAGGAGTCGTGGGGGTTGTTGCCATTTATATTTTGCAGCCATGGAAACCGGGAGTGGCTTTGTCGATAAAATCATTGAAGAGTTTGCTGGGTTTTGGTATACCTTATCAACTAAATAATTTTTTGGCCACGGTTAAAGACGACGGTTTAACTATAGTAATGGGAGGAATATTAGGACAGGCGGGATTGGGTATTTTGGGAGTAGCTCAAAGAGCCTCACAATATCCGCTACGTTTTTTTATGGACACGGTAACCAAGGTTACTTTTCCAGCTTTTTCGAGGATGCAGGATGATCAAAATCAACTTGCACAAAGCCTTTCTAGGTCTGTTTTTTTTATTTGTTCTTTGGTTTTTCCCAGTTTGGTTGGATTGTTTGTTCTTTTTCCCTCGATAATAAAAGTTATACCGAAATACCAAAAATGGGAGCCTGCCTATTTGCCCTTACTCTTTTTTAGTGCAAATGCGGCAATTGCTTCTTTCACCACTCAATTCACAAATACTTTAAATGCTATTGGCAAAATTAAACTTACTTTTAAACTCATGGTTATGTGGACTTTACTTTCTTGGCTTTTTATTCCTTCTATGGGAATTAGATTTGGTTTTGTTGGTGCGTCGTTTGGTCACTTTCTGGTTAGCTCTTCTTCTATTGTGGCTTACTTTTACCTAATTAAGTTTGTTAAGCCGGATATTTTATATTCATTAGGTAAGCCTTTTCTAGCCTCATTATTTATGGGTCTCTTTTTGTATCTTATGCAAAGTTTTTTTGAAAATATGAATTTATTTAGACTTTTTTTAATGGTGTTTTCAGGAATTATTGTTTACGGAATTGGCCTTTATTTATTAACGGGTAAAGTTTTAATTGAAGATGTCAAAAAAACTTTTCAAAATGTATTTAAATAATAAGCAAATATTTTGGTTGATATTTGTAGGATCTTTGCTTTGGTCTTTAACAATGGTTAAGAGTGGTATTATTTATTCATATGGTATGGGTTTTTGGGGACCGAATGGACATGATGGTGTTTGGCACATAGCTTTGGCAGAAAGCATTTCCAGGAATAGTTGGGAGATCCCCATATTTGCAGGAGAGGTTATAAAAAATTATCATCTTGGTTTTGATTTGATATTGTCTTGGCTTCATAAAGTTACCTTTATACCGATAGTTGTTTTGTATTTTCAAATACTGCCTCCGATATTAGCTTTTTTTATAGGTTTTTATTCTTACAAATTTATAAATTATTGGACGAAAGACAAAAATAAGGCTTTTTGGGGAACGTTTTTTGTTTATTTCGGTGGAAGCTGGGGTTGGTTGGTAAATCTTTTGAGGGGTGAAAAACCTCTGGGGGAAAGTATGTTTTGGTCGCAGCAATCAATTTCCACTCTTTTAAATCCACCTTATGCTCTTTCTTTATTGCTGATTTTTTCTGGTTTGTATTATCTTTTGGTAGGTTTAGATAAAAAAGATAAGAATAAACTTGTTTTAGCTACTTTTCTTTTTGGAATTTTAGTTCAGATAAAGGTTTATGCCGGTATATTGATGTTGATTTCTCTATTTGTGGCGAGCGTTTGGAATATCTTTAAAAGAGAGGGGTTTCAGATTTTTAAAATATTTAGCGGTTCTTTAATAATATCTCTTTTAGTTTTTTCCCCTTTGACTAAAAATTTGGATAAGAGTTTAATTTATAAACCCTTCTGGTTTTTGGAAACGATGATGGTTTTTTCTGACCGACTGAGATGGGCAAAATATGGTGAGGCGATGGTGAATTACAAATTTTCAGGATTGTGGTTCAAAGCTTTTTTGGCTTATTTTTTGGCATTTTTAATTTTTTTAATAGGCAATTTGGGAACAAGAATTATTGCTCTTGGTTGGCTTTGGAAGAAAAGGAAAATTTTTTACAGTTTTCAGTTTATCGATGTGCTAGTTGTAAGTGTAATATTTACGGGAATTTTGATACCTACTTTATTTATTCAAAGCGGAACCTCTTGGAATACAATCCAATTCTTATATTATTCGTTAACTTTTGTGGGAATTTTAGCAGGAATATATTTCGGCGGTTTAATTAAAAAATTTGAGTCAAATGCTTCGATGATTCGAATCATCAAAGTGGGTTTAGTGTTTTTGACAATACCGACAAATTTGGGAACGCTTTATTATCATTATTTACCTAAAAGACCTCCGGCAATGATATCTAAAGAAGAATTAGCTGCTTTAAAATACCTTTCGGGTGAACCTTATGGAATAGTTCTGACACAGCCTTTTGATAAAGACAAAGCCAATGCGGCTATTCAAAATCCCCCAAGGCCGCTTTATCTTTATGAATCAACAGCTTATGTTTCCGCCTTTTCTGGCAAACCTACTTATTTGGAAGATCAGGTGAATCTTGAAATAACTGGTTACGATTGGGTTTCAAGAAGAAGGGTTATAGAAAATTATTTTTTCGCTAAGATGTCAGAAGATAGTTTGGAATTTTTGCTTGATAATGAAATTAGCTATATATATGTTGTTAAAAATTTTGGTAGGTTTGGTTTTGAAAAAGATGAAAGGTTAAATAAGATATTTGAAAACGATGAAATTGAGATTTATCGAGTAAAAAAGCATTAAAAAATGATAAAATTAGTTTGTGATGAAAGCATCGGTTGTTATTAATGTTACCGATAGGGAAGTAGATGATTTGCCTCGAGTTTTGAATTCGGTTAGGGATTTTGCTTCTGAAATTGTTATTGTTGATATGACTTCGGGTGACGCTCTTTTTGAAATGGCAAGAAAATATCGTGCCAAATGTTATAAGCATGAGCTAGTTCCTTATGTTGAGATTGTTAGGAATTTTGGCATTTCCAAAGCACAAAATGAATGGATTTTAATAGTGGATCCTGATGAGATAATCTCATCCGATTTGAGTTTAAAACTTAAAGAAGTGATGTATAAAAATGAGGCTGATTATTTTCGCTTACCTCGTAAAAATATAATTTTTGGAAAATGGATTAAACACTCACGTTGGTGGCCTGATTATAATATTCGTTTTTTTAAAAAAGGTAGTGTTTATTGGAATGAAGTGATTCATTCTATTCCTTTGACAAAGGGTAAAGGAATTGATTTGGATGCTATCGAAAATAACGCAATAATTCATTATCACTATCAGACGATAGAGCAATATATTGAGAGAATGAATCGTTATACCACAGCCCAGGCTAACGGGTTGATAAAGAACGGGCAAAAGTTTAATTGGTTTGATTTGATAGTGAAACCTTCCAATGAATTTCTAGGCCGCTATTTTCAGGGAGAGGGATATAAGGATAGTTTGCACGGGCTTGTTTTAGCTGGACTTCAAGCCTTTTCCGAGTTTGTAGTTTATCTTAAGGTATGGCAAAAGACGAGATTTAAGGGCAACGATTTAGAGGTTAAAAATGTTATTTCGGTAATGAAAAAGGTAGAATCAGATTTTCACTATTGGCAGGCAGATACTCTTCTTAAACAAAATGGAAGTTTTTATCAAAGATTGAAAAGAAGATTTAAGCTTCCTTGATATTTTATCTATGTTTATCTCAATAGTTATAGTTAATTGGAACAGAAAAAAAGATACACTGGATTGTTTAAAAAGCTTGTTGAAGATAAGAAGAGATTTTAAGGTAGAAATTATCATTGTTGATAACGCTTCCAATGATGATTCAGTAGAACAAATAAGAAAATTTCTAAATGGTAGAAATTTTAAAACCTCTGGTTTTAGTTATAAGCTGATAATAAATGAAAATAATTTAGGATTTAGTGGTGGAAACAATGTTGGTATTAAACATGCCCTAAATCATCAAGCTGACTACGTTTTACTTTTGAATAACGATACATATGTCGATAAAGATTTTTTGACAAATTTAGTTAAGGTTTTTCAAAGATATCCTAAAGCCGGGATTTTATCACCTAAGATATATTTTGCTCCAGGATATGAATTTAAAAAGGATTTGTATAAAATAAGTGATTTTGGAAGTGTGATTTGGTATGCTGGAGGGGATTTAGATTGGGATAACGTTTACGGAGTTAACCACGGTGTTGACATTGTAGATAGTGGGCAATTTGGAATTATTCAGGATACTGATTTTGCAACAGGAGCTTGTATGTTAATTAAGCGTGAAGTTTTTGAAAGGGTTGGTTTTTTAGATGAAAAATATTTTATGTATTTTGAAGATGCTGATTTAAGTTTGCGGGTAAGAAGAAGGGGTTGGAGAGTCCTTTTTGTTCCTCAGTCCCGGATTTGGCATAAAGTTTCCCAAAGTTCAGGAATCGGAGGGGCTTTGAACGATTACTTTATAACAAGAAATAGACTTCTTTTTGGGATGAGATATGCAGGATTTAAAACTCGCTTGGCTTTATTTAGGGAAAGTTTAAGGTTGTTAATTAGTGGGAGAGAATGGCAAAAAAGGGGTGTAGTAGATTTTTATTTTAGAAAGTTTGGCAAAGGTTCTTGGAAATAATTAAATTTAAATAGATTAAATGAAAAATAATTTAATATGAAGTTTATTTTTTTATGAAGATTTCTGCAGTTATTATAACCAAAAATCAGGAAGAGAAAATTACCGATTGTTTAAAATCGGTTTCTTGGTGCGATGAGATTGTAGTCGTTGATACTGGTTCGCAAGATAAAACGGTTGAAATAGCCAAAAAATTAAAAGCCAAGGTTTTTAAATATCCTAAAGGATGTTATTCAGATTGGAGAAATTACGGTCTCGAAAAGTCAAAAGGTGAGTGGATTTTATATATAGATTCTGACGAGCGTGTAACTCAGAAACTTGAAGATGAGATAAAGGGGATAATTTCTAAAAATTATGATTTTTCTTATGCTATACCAAGAAAGAATATAATTTTAGGAAAAGAGATGAGGTACGGTGGTTGGTGGCCAGATTATGTGAAAAGATTGTTTAAAAGGAAGCTACTGAAAAAGTGGATTGGTGAGCTTCACGAGGAACCGGTTTTTGAGGGAGAACTTTGTAATCTTACAAATGCATTGGTTCACATAAAAGAGGATAATCTTTCGGATATGGTTGAGAAAACCAACAAATGGAGTGAGATTGAAGCAAAATTAATGTATGAGTCAGGTCATCCCGAGATGAATGTTTTTCGTTTTTTTTCAGCAATTTTTAGAGAATTTTACTTCAGATTTGTTAAATACAAAGCCTTTCTTGATGGGACTGAAGGAGTTATATTTGGGATTTATCAGGTGTATAGTAAGTTTATTTCTTATGCAAAACTTTGGGAAATGCAGTTAAAAATTAAAAATTCAGAGTTCAAAATGCAAAATTAGTTCAGGAATAGAAATCCCAAAAAGTTACCAGTTGGAAAAGTGAGACATTTTCTAAAATATTTTTAATTTAATATGAAAGCAGCTATTTATAATCCTTACCTTGATACACTTGGTGGCGGAGAAAGGTATACAATGGGTTTTGCCAAGGTTCTTGAAGAAGAAGGTTATGAAGTTGATGTTTATTGGAGGAATCAGGAAATTAGGAAAAAACTTGAGGATCGTTTTGGATTGGATTTGAAGAAAGTTAATTTTGTAAAAGATATAAAAAGAGGGGATGGCTATGAAATTTGTTTCTGGGTTTCGGATGGTAGCATTCCACTTCTTCGAGCACGCAGAAATTTTTTGCATTTTCAATTTCCTTTTAAAGATGTAGGTGGTCGCTCACTAATAAATAAAATGAAGTTGTATCGTGTAGAAAAAATTATTTGTAACTCCTATTTCACAAAGGAATTTATTGATAAGGAGTATGGAGTTAATAGTGTCGTAATTTATCCGCCAGTTGATATAGCTAGAATGAAACCGAAAAAAAAAGAGAATGTGATTTTGTATGTCGGGCGCTTTTCGCAATTAACGCAGAACAAGGGTCAAGAGGTTTTGGTTGAGGTTTTTAAAAAGTTTTATAAAGTTTATAGAGATTGGAAACTAGTTTTGGCGGGAGGAATTGAAGTAGGCGCTGATGATTACGTTAAAAAACTGGAGAAGTCAGCGAAAGGATATCCTATTGAGATTGTTAAAAGCCCTACATTCAAAGAAATTATAAATCTTTATGGCCGTGCAAAGATATTCTGGTCTGCATCTGGTTTTGGAGTTAATGAGAAAAGAAATCCTCTGAAAGTTGAGCATTTTGGAATCACATTGGTAGAGGCAATGGCGGCTGGTTGTGTTCCGGTAGTATATTCGGCGGGTGGTCATAAAGAGATTATTGATGATGGAGTTAGTGGTTTACTTTGGTTGAAAAAAGAGGATCTTTTAAGAAAAACGAAAAATTTAATAAAAAATCGAAGTTTCTTAAAACAAATGTCTTTTTCGGCAATTGAAAGTGCCAAGGTTTATGAATATGAAAGATTTGAGACGGAAGTTTTGCAGATTATTTAAGTTAAATTTCTTGAAATTCTGGCCTTTTGTTTTTATTTTTTTTATTTCCATATTATTTTTCTACCCTTTACTGCTGAAAAATAGAGTTCCTCTTCCCTTGGATGCATTGGTTGGGGCACATCTTCCTTGGACTGAAGTTTTATGGGAAGGATATCCTGTGGGAGTGCCAATTAAGAATTTGGAGATAACCGATTCTATTTCTCAGTTTTATCCTTGGAGAAGTTTAGTTGGGAGGTTTTGGAGAGAAGGTCAATTTCCGCTTTGGAATAAATATATGCTTTGTGGAGTTCCTTTTTTGGCAACCCTTCATTCAGCTGGTTTATATCCTTTAAATTTTTTGTATCTTATATTAAATGATATTGATGCATGGTCTCTTTTGATTTTTCTTCAAATATTTCTTTCGGGAATCTTTATGTTTTTATTCCTTTTGGAACTTGGTATTGACAGGTTATCTTCTTTGTTTGGAGCTATTGTTTTTTCCTTTTCTGGTTACATGATAGCTTGGTTGGAATTTGCAACTGGAGGGCATGCGGGTTTATGGCTTCCCTTAATTTTGATGTTAGAGCTTAAATTTGTATTGAGAGGCGAAAGAAAGTATTATCTTTTCATTCCATTTATTTTTTTCTTTATATACACAGCTGGAGATTTTCAAATACCTTTATACATAACTTTGGTTTATTTTTTATTTGGTATATATTTGATTTTTAAAAATAAGAATCTCAAAAATAAAATAGTTTTATTTGTAAAAGTATTTTTCAGTTGGGTTTTGGGGGTCTTGTTATCATTATTACAGCTTCTTCCCACCTTTGAACTTTTCAAAAATTCGGTAAGACTTAATGACCCTTATGTTAAAGAATACTTTTACGGTTTAATGAGTTGGGAAAAGATTACCAATTTTTTATGGCCGGATTTTTATGGTAATGTTGTTACTGGGAATTATTGGGGAAAATATAGTTTTCATGAATATCTAGCGTTTACAGGAATAGTATCGATTGGGTTTTTAATTTATTCTTTTATTTCTAAAAAGAATTTTTTAGAGAAGTTTTTTTGGTTTATATTTATAGTTTCTTTATTATTTCTTTTTCCTACTCCTTTAGCTTTTTTGCCATATAGATATAATTTGCCAGGCATTGGAACCAGCTTTGCGAGTAGAATTATTTTTTTGGTTGATTTTTCAGTTGCGGTTATCTCTTCTTATGGTTTATCTAAGTGGGTTAAAAGGCAAGATGGTAAGCTGGGTAAAGTATTTTTTTATATTTTGGTTATTTCATTCGGAATTGCCTTGGGTTTGATAATTTCTATCTTAATTTTAGAAAAAGGCCCATCTTTAGGTAAGCTTAGTATTTTGACTAATTTAAAGGTTTCGCTCAAAAACATGGTGCCATCAACTTTAATTTTAATAGCTGGTTTATTTGTTCTTTATTTGGGAAGAATTAAGTTTTTGAAAGGACATTGGTTGTATTTTAAAGGTATAAGAGTATTAATAATATTGTTACTCGCGATACTTGAACTTCTAAGATTTTCCTGGAAAAATACTCCTTTTTCCGAGAAAAAATTTCTCTATCCCAAAACCAAAGTAATAGATTTTCTAACTAGTCAAAAGAAACCTTTTCGGATAGCCGGGGCAGGTTTTCCGATGAACTATTTTATGCAATATGATATCAGTTCAGTAGAGGGTTATGATCCACTCTATCCTTCAGACAGTGCATTGTGGTTATCCTTGATTAATACTGGTAAACCTGAATTGATTACAAGAAGATATGGAGAGGTTTCAAAGTTTGTATCGCCTTTGTTAGATTATACTAACGCTAAATATGTAATAGATTATCGTAAAAATCCCAAGAATAAAATTCCTGGAATAGAAGGAGTATATGCTGAAGGAATTAATACTGAAAGGTTTAATAAAATACTTGAGGAGGGTAGAGTTGGTATCTTTGAAAATAAAACGGTTTTACCAAAAGTATGGTTAACCACTAAATATTATATAGCCAAAGATAAGGATGATTTATTTAAAAAGGTTAATGATCTTAAGTTTTCGGAGAAAAAAATAGTACTTGAAAGGAGTATCAATTTACAGATTTTTGAAAAGGATTTAAATTATGAAATATCAGATTACAATGAAGGGTTTAATAAGATTTCTTTTGTTACTAAGTCGACTAATGATGCCTTGCTTTTTTTGTCGGAATCATATAACCCCGGATGGAAGGCATATGTTGATGGAATAAGAACTGATATTTTAAGAGCTAACTATATTTTTCAGACAATATTTTTGCCAAAAGGAGAACATAATGTTGAGTTTATTTATTATCCAGAATCGTTTAAGATAGGTAAAAAGGTTTCATTATTAAGCTTTGTGCTAATTGTTGTGCTTTTAACCTATGAAAATAAAAAAAGATATCACTAATTCGGATTGGGTCTCATTAATAATTCCAAATTTTAACGGGGAAAAATTACTTGAAGAGAATCTTTCATTTGTGTTTGAGGCTTTTGCTAACAAAGAAAATAAAATACTAGAGATTATTATTGTAGATGATGCTTCAAATGATGGAAGTGTTAATTTTATTAAAAGAAATTATCCCGATATAAGGTTAATTAAACATAAACTTAATCGCGGCTTTCCAGCAGCGGTCAATACTGGTGTAAGAATGGCTAAAGGTGATTATATAGCTCTTCTTAACACTGATGTTAAGCCGAGTAGAAATTTTTTAGTGGATTCGTTGGTTCATTTTAAAAATGAAAAAGTTTTTGCTGTTTCTTTTCATGAAAAAGGTTATGGCTGGGCTAGGGGGTATTTTGAAGATGGCTTTATAAATCATGAGCAAGGCAAAGAAAGTAAAAGCGTCCATGAAACATTTTGGGTGAGCGGAGGAAGTGGAATTTTTAGAAGAAGTATGTGGCTAAAATTGGGAGGAATGGATGAGAAACTTTTTACTCCCTTTTATTGGGAAGATATTGATATATCTTATCGTGCAGCAAAAAGGGGTTGGCTTTTGTTGTGGGAACCTAATTCAAAAGTAATTCATGAACATGAGTCAACCATGAAAAAAATTTCAATTAACTATAGAAAAAGAATTCAGGAAAGAAACCAATTAATCTTTATTTGGAAAAATATAACCTCTCCTCAACTTTTAAAAAGACATTTTGCTGGTTTAATTAAGAGAATTTCTCGTCACCCAGGCTATCTAAGGATAGTTTTTTTGGCATTAAAGAAAATAAGAATTGTTATTAAAGCCAGGAGAAAGGAAATCAAAGAGGGTAAGATATCGGATGAAGCGATTTTTGCAAAATTTAAAAATGATTGATATTTCTATAATTATAGTAAGTTTTAATACTAAAAATTTAACGGTTCAATGTATTAAATCTGTATTTAAAGAAGGAAGTAAGTTGGAAAAGGAAATTATTGTTGTTGATAACGGTTCAGTTGATGATAGCGTAAAAGAGATTGAAAAGCTGAAAATTAAAAACAGAAAATTAGGATCTAAGATAAAGATTATTGTTAATTCCGAAAATCTTGGTTTCTCAAAGGCAAATAATATAGGTATCAAAGAAGCGAAGGGAAAGTATATATTGCTTCTTAATTCAGATACAGTGGTAAAAAAAGGGTCAATTGAAGCTCTTTTGGAATTTGCTAGAAAGAAAAAAGATGCAGGAGCAGTTGTTCCCAAACTTATTAATCCAGATGGGACTACACAGGCATCTGTCTTTCGATTACCCAATATAAAACGCGCTATTGAACAGTATTGGTTAGGGAAAGAAAAGCTTCTTGATAAATATTATCCGGAAGGAAACACTCCTTCTATCGTCGAATCTGCCGTTATGGCTGCTTTTCTTATTACCCCCAAAACATTAAAAATGGTAGGTTTGTTAGACGAGCGTTATTTTATATATTTTGAGGATCTTGATTATAGTAGAAGAATTCAAGAAAAGGGTTTGAAGATCTATTATCTCCCAAGTGCAGAGGTAATTCATTATCACGGTGCAAGTGGAAAAAATTTAATTGATGAAAGAAACCAGTGGAGAAGACTAATTCCTTCGAGTAAAATTTATCACGGAACCTTAAGACATTATTTGTTTAACTTTATATTATGGTCAGGTCAAAAGTGGAGAAACTTTTTCAAAAATCAAAATTAGCTTTAATTGTCATACTTATTTTATCCTCCTTTCTAAGACTTTGGAGGATTTCGGATGTACCTGTTTCTCTTTTTGGTGATGAACTCGATGTGGGTTATCATTCTTACTCGATTTTAAAAACGGGAAAAGATTATCAAGGAAATTTCATGCCTCTTCATTTTCATTCTATTGCAGAATGGAGAACTCCATTATATCTGTACTTTGCAGTACCAACAGTAGCTTTATTTGGAATAACTCCTCTTGGAGTTCGTTTACCTGCGGCTATTTTTGGAATTATAGGAGTTTGGGGAATATATTTATTAACTAAAGAAATTTTAAAAATTTCCAATTTTGATAAATTATCAAGTTTTAAAGGTTTAAAACTGGGGGTTCTTACTAGTTTTTTGTTGGCAATTTCTCCTTGGCATATTCAGTACTCGCGGGCAGCATTTGAAGTAACTCAACTTTTAGCATTTTTAATTTTTGGGCTTTATTTTTTCTTTAAGAGCTTGGAAAAATCTAAATACCTTTGGGTTTCTGTGACTTTTTTTACTTTTACTCCATGGATATATAGCACTGCAAAACTTTTTGCTCCGCTTTTTATAACTTTTCTTTTTTTAATTTGGAAAAATCAAATACTAAAAATGTCAAGGTTTGAAATTGGAAAGGCTGTCTTAGCAGGTGTATTAGTAGGTTTTCCAATTTATTATAGTACTTTTTTTGGACAAGGAGCGCAAAGAGCGGTTTATACAAGTATTTTTACTGACCCGACTGTTGAGCCAGAGATTGGTGTTGCCAGGATGGTAGATAACATAATGAGGGGAGATATGATCGTAGGATACAAACCAAGCTTGTGGGATAGAATTTTTCACAATAAAGTGGTTTTCTGGGTGGATGGAATTGTAAAAAATTATCTTCAAAGCCTCTCTTTTTCTTTTCTTTTCGAAGATGGTGATCCAAATTTGCGTCACTCTATAAAAGGAATGGGTCAGTTTTACAAAGTGGAAGTAATTGGTTTTGTTTTGGGAGTTTTCTTTTTCTTTAGTTCAAAGATAGATAGAAAGTTAAAATATTTATTTGCATTTTGGATATTGGCTGGAATTTTGCCTGCTGCTTTAACCCGTGATGGTGGTAATCATGCAACCCGACTTATCATTATACTTCCGCCTTTAATATTTTTGATTTCTTATGGAATTGTCGAAACTGCAACTAGATTAAAAAATAAGTTGGGGTTAATTTTTCTTGCTTCTTTCTTCTTACTTCTTACTACCAATTTTATCTTTTACCAGCATATATACTGGATACATAATCCTTGGGATAGCGAACGCTGGTGGCATGCTGGTTTTAAAGATTTGATTCAATCAATTAAAGAGCTGGAAAAAGATTATGATAAGGTAGTTATTTCTATGGCAGGAGAACCAGCTTGGATCTTTTTTGCAGGTTGGTATCAGTATCCTCCGGATAAGTGGCAAAAAAATTTTCCAATAGGTAATGATGTAGAGCTAAAGGGATTTGGCAAGGTTTCTCATATAGAAAATTATTATTTTGGAAATTTTAATGTTCCTGGAGAAAGCCTTTATGATCTCCCCAAATATATTGACCGGAGAACTTTGTATTTAAGTGTTGCAAAAGAAATCTCCGTAAATTTACTACGGGAACCTGAAAGGGTACCTCCAGGATTGGAACTTCTGAAATCAATTCCCTATCCTTCGGGGGAACCTGCATTTTATATTTTCAAAAAAGAGTAATGAAAAAGATCTTTCTGCTTATAATTGTATTATCTTTATTTATACGTTTTCTTTTGGTTCTTTCTGCGTACCATGGAGATCTAAACAATAATATTTCTTGGGGAGATCTTTTGCTTGCCAGAGGAACGAATGGTTTTTATGGTTCATCTGATGCAAATGACTGGCCTTATTCTGCACCAAATCAGCCACCTTTATATCTTTATATTTTCGCTTTAACCTCATGGATAAATAAAAGTGTTGAAGACGCAGCATTTTGGTTAAATAAGAATTTCAAAGATTTTCCATCAAGGTTTATTTGGTTTTGGCAGGAAAAAGGAAAAGTTATTGCAGTAAAGCTTCCCGGTATTATTGCAGATATAGGTGTTTCTTATTTAATTTTTTCTTACCTTAGTAAAAAAGGAAAAATGAAAACTGCCTTAATCATAACCACTTTATGGCTTTTTAATCCTGTTGTTATCTATAACTCAACTGTCTGGGGACAAACGGATAGTACTGTAAATTTTTTTGGTTTGGCTTCTGTTTTATCATTGCTTGCTGGAAATTTAGCAGTTGCTACACTTCTTTTCACTCTGGGATTTTTGTATAAAGGCTCTTTACTAATTTTTATTCCGATAATTTTGGTTTATTGTTTGAAGAAGAAATTTACTTTAAAAGTTTATGTTAAGGCTATAGTTTTGTCATTAGGCGTTGTTTTTTTAATTTCTTTCCCGTTTCATCCCTATTTAGATTTTCCTTTGTGGTTTGTGAATCTTTATAAAGAAAGAATTATACCCGGTGAGATAGGCTATTTAACAGCAAATGCATTTAATTTTTGGTGGTTGATAAATCCGGGAAAGGTCTTAGATAGTACAAAATATCTTTTTTTTACAGCTAGGGTTTGGGGAATGTTAATAACCTTTTTTTTGATTGGTTTTATTTCTTTTAGATTTTATAAGAATCCTAAAGAAGAAAAAATTTTTTTCTATTTATCGTTAGTTGCATGGCTTTCATTTTTGTTTATGACACGTATGCATGAGCGATATCTTTACCCCTTTTTTCCTTATTCGACCATTTTGGTTGGTTTTTATCCTATTACCATTTGGGTCTACATTTCCGTGTCTATTGTTCATTTGCTGAATCTTTATCATTTATTTTGGCAGCCTGAAATACCGGTTTTAATTGATTCTTATAACAATGAGTGGTTTCCGAAAATTTTATCTGTTTTTATTTTGTTTTTATTTTTATCGTACGTATGTTTGGTAAAATTGAGTGAAAAAAGAAAAATGAGTTAGGTTTGGAGTATAATTTTAAACATGCGGAAGTGGTTATTGATAGTATTAACTGTTTTAGCAGTATTTCTTCGGGTTTATAATTTGTCATCTTATCCTTCTGGTTTTACCCCTGATGAAGCGTCTTTTGCCTATGACGCTTTTTCGATATTAAAAACGGGCAAAGATCAGTGGGGAAAGCCTTATCCTTTACTTTTAGAGTCGTTTGGAGATTATAAATCTCCTCTTTTGGCATATTTGACAATTCCCTTTGTTTATTTTTATGGCTTGACTAAAGAAGCGGCAAGATTACCAAATGCTCTTTTATCTATCTTATCTTTAGTTGTTGTTTACTTTCTTGCAGGGGAGATAGCAAGGTTGGGGGGTATGAGAAAGCAAACAGTAAAGTTGTATCAGTTGATTTCCTTTATTTTTTTAGCTTTTTCTCCTTGGCATATTATGTTAAGTCGAGGTGCTTTCGAAGCAAATCTAACTACCTTTTTTCTACCAGCTGGAATTTTATTTTTTTTAAAAGGACTTGAAAATGAAAAATTTTTGAATTTGTCTTCTTTGTTTTTTTCTTTAAACTTATTTACATACCATTCAGCAAAAATTGTGACGCCTTTGATCGTCTTTTTCTTGATTATCCTGTTTTATAAGGATCTTAAAAGTATTAGTTTTAAATATTACTTACTTGCAATATTAATTTTAGGTGCTGGGTTAATTTTAACAATACACACTTTTTTTCAAGGTGGAGCTACAAGGGCAAAAGATATCAGTATAGTTAATGGAGCTATAAATGAAGCTGCAAGTGAGAGGTTGTTGTCGATAAATGCGGGGGTTCCCTTTTTTTTGGCGAAGCTAGCAAATAACAAATTTACAGTTATTTTAAGAAGATTTTTTGATAATTACACACAATATTTTTCGTTTCAGTTTCTTTTTTCTGATGGACCTTCTGAGACTACTTATGGCATGATTCCTGGAAGAGGGGTCTTGTATTACTTTGAGATTATTCTTCTTTTCTTTTCCTTATATTCATTATTTATTTTTAAGGATAAAAAACCGATTTATCTACTTTTCTTTTGGCTTTTTATTTCTCCTATCCCAGCAGCGTCGACAATGGGAAAGGGTTTTGCCGCTAATCGCAGTGCAATAATGATGCCGGCTATACAAATGATTTCATCTATTGGTTTTATTACTCTTTTTGATTTTGTTAAAAGTAATTACCCTAAACTTAAAAATGTTTTTTCGGCATTTTTCTTTTCAATATTTTTAGTGTCGTTTGTTTCTTTCCTTAAAGATTATTTTTTAATATCTCCTTTTATTGCTTCTGAAGGTATGCTTTACGGCAATTTGGAAGCTGCCTATTTACTTAAATCAAAATTTGCAAGTGAAAAAAAGATAGTTGTAAGCAAAAGACTTTCAGAACCCCATATTTATATAGCTTTCGCAGAAAAGATAGACCCCAATTTTTACCAGAAGAATTCTCAAAGATGGAATTACCAGGAACAAGGTGTTTTATGGGTTGATCAGATGCCTGATTATGAACTTGGGAGATATGTTTTCAAGAATATTGATTGGAACTCGGATAGCGGGAGTAATAATTTGTTGGTAGGAAAACCAGACGAATTTCCTTCATCAATTGAGCCTTTGGTTAAGATCAATTATCCAAATAGTAAACCTGCGATTTTTATCGTCAAACCAAACATCCAAAAGTATGC
>CAYSJW010000019.1:0-40654 GCA_964431555.1 uncultured Gammaproteobacteria bacterium
CTTGTTTGAGCACCAGATGATCTTAAAATTACAATTTCATCTCTTTCCCAATCTTGTAATTTACTGTGTTTAATACTTTCTCACCCCCTTTGAAGCTAAATATTTTACTACTTAGGGGTTGCGATTGGATCTAGAACTTATGTAAATTCTAATAAAACCAGAAAAATGATAAACTAAATTATCACTGTAATGATATCGTATAAAAATTTACACAAAATAGGCAAATTAAAATTGTGGCAAAAGTATTGCCAAATCCAACTTATAAAACATCCACTTAGTTATCTTTTTTGGGAATGTACTTTAAGATGTAATCTCAACTGCCGGCATTGTGGAAGTTCTTGCGGCCCAGAAAGAGTTAGCAAAGAAGAACTCTCCACTGAAGAAATAAAAAATGCTTTTCGCACAGTTGCAGAGGATTTCAACCCCAAAAAAATAACTATCGCAGTGACTGGCGGAGAACCACTTCTAAGAAAGGATATTTTTGAAGTAATGAGATATGCCAGTGAACTAGGTTTCTCCTGGGGAATGGTAACCAATGGCACCTTAATCACTCCCGAAATTGTCAATCAAATGCGTAAAGCAAAAATATCCACAGTTTCTGTGAGTTTAGATGGTTTGGAAAATAGCCACAATTGGCTTAGGAAAAATAAAAGTGCCTTTAAACGAACGGTTGATGGAATTAAATTACTAGTATCATCCAAAAGTTTTAACGCGATTGAAATTATTTCGTGCATTAATCAAGTCAATTTTGAAGAATTAAAATTAATTTACCAAATGTGTAAAAATTTAGGAGTAGACAAACTGCGAATATCCACCATTTCCCCTATAGGCAGAGCAAAAGGTAATTCCAAACTTTTCTTGAATGGCAATCAATTACTTTACTTACTAAAATACATTAAGAATAAACGCAAAAAAAAGAATAAACCAGAAGTGAGTTTCTGTGATGAAGGCTTTTTAGGCCTAGAATATGAGGGGGAAGTGAGAGATCAATTATTCTTTTGCTGGGCAGGAATTAGAGTGGGAAGTATACTCTATAATGGAGACATAGCTGCTTGTCCTAATTTATCCCGAGAACATACCCGACAGGGTAATGTGAGACAAGACAGATTTTCTGAAATTTGGAAAAAAAAATATGAATTGTTTCGCAATAGAAACTGGCGGAAATGCGGTTACTGCAAGAATTGCACGTGGTGGGAATTTTGCGAAGGTAATAGTATACATTTATGGAATTTTGAATCTAACCAACCAACATTGTGTAATTATAATTTAATTAACCGAAAAAAATCTAAATAAAAAAATTATGCGAAAAAAAACAACTTCCAGGATAATAAAAGGTTTAAAAAAATTATGCAGTACTTTTTGGTATATTTCACTTTATTTAATATTTGTACTAACATTTGCAAAAGAAACCAAGGCTAAAATAACACCCGCATATGGAATTCAACCTCCCAAACCTAAAGAAACACTATTAAAGTCTCTTTCATTTATCATCATTTTGCCTATTCTCCTAGTCATTTCTTTACTGGTTGGATTAATCTGGTACAAAAAAAAGCAAAAGAATAAAAAGATTTTTAGGATCAAAAAAACTTCCAAACCCAAGCTGCCCTAATTTCACTTCCATTCTAAAATCACCACCCACTCTCCGGACAATGATTCTCAAACTTTCAATAAACTCATCCCTCAATTTTTCTTCCTCCTGAGATCTTCCACCATTAAATTCCATCGTTTCCATCTTATAGTAATTTTGAAAAACTTCTACCAAAATATAAACAAAATCAAACAACTATAATCTTGGACCTTACGAAAAAGTTATACAACACTATTCAACCTACAGACTAAAGCCTATATTTTAATGCCTGGTGAAAATTTTACGTAGTAAATAATCAAAATTTTATATGAGAAAAGTTGTTCAAAAAGTGGCTTAAGGTAAAAGGTGCCAGCGACTGGGATTGAACCAGTGACCTTGGCGTTATGAATGCCACGCTCTAACCAACTGAGCTACGCTGGCGTATAAGTATTTTAGCAATTCTCAAATAAAAAACCAAGCAAGTACTTTAGTATTTAGGGATTAAATCCAGCATTTTTTTTATTTTGGGTTTTGAAATTTGTTTAGTATTTAGATTGAAACTTATGATCTTTTACTTACCTTAGTTTATGATATAATTTACCTTACCCAGACATGCGGGGTAGTGTACGGCTGCACGGAAGGCTCATAATCTTCCAGATCAGGTTCAACTCCTGACCCCGCAACAAGTTTTTTATAAAATTAACCCCTTAGTTCATTTAAGCAACTCTAAACAAAGCTTTTTTGGTGTCTCTGGGTAAAATTACTTTCTCGCGTCTTAGTTTTTTTTAACTAAATGTTTTAGCTAATTTAGATTAAATTCTAAAAACCAAACAATCTCATCCACTTTTTCCAACTCGGGTCAGGTAATAACTCCTCTTCTTCATCCATACGAGGGGCAAATTTTCTAACTTCCTCCTTATCGGGCAAAATAATAACTATATCACCATCCTTTGCCATGCCCAGATTATCCCGTAGTTGTTTTTCTATATACTCTTCTGATTTAACAATTTCCAGATCTTTTTCTAATTTATTTTTCTCTTTTTCCAATTTAGTAATTTTTTCTTTCGTCTTATTAATACTCAAATTGGCCTTTTTTAGCTTCGAAATTCTGCCAACTAAGGACATCGTGAGAAAAATAAATAAACCGAGACTTACTATCAATGAAATTTTAGAAGAAATATTTTTCCTATTATCTTGTTTATTATTGAGTATTTTCATAAATAAATAATTTGACCTTTTTTAAAAAACTATGTTATCATTGCAACTGCTTAAACGCGAGAAAAAACTCGCTAAATATCAATCAATAATATGACGGAGGAAATTCTTAAAAATCTGCTCTCTAATTTTATAACCAACCTTAAAGAAAAACAAAGGTCTCCCTCAACAATACTTGCCTACCGGGCTGACCTAGAACAACTTTTGACATTTCTAGAAAAAAGACAAAAAATCTTTGCCAGTCAAGTAGTTGAAAGCGACATAGAAGCTTTTAGAGATTCACTTTTAAATGAAAAGTACACTCCAAAAAGTGTATCAAGAAAATTAAATGCGATAAAAACATTCTTCAGGTACCTTATTGCCGAAAAGCACACCATGAGAGACCCTTCAGAAAATGTTTCCCATCCAAAAATAGAATCGAACCAACCAAAATACCTCAGTCCTTTAGAATATAGAGTTCTGAGAGACGTTGTTAGAGAAGACGTAAAAATCGCCACAATTATCGAACTAATCTTACAAACAGGAATGAGAATATCAGAAGTAGCAAGTTTAAAACTTGAAAATATAAAAAGAGATGGAATAAAAATTGAAGCCTATGCAACACAACCGGAAAGAAATATCAAACTCAACCAGCCCGCCAGAAAGGCCTTACAAGAATATTTAGAACAAAGACCAAAGACAGATTCTCCATATGTCTTTGTAAGTAAAAATGGTAGACCTCTAGCGATCAGAAATATCCGTTCTGCAATAGATAGATATTTCAAAAAAGCTGATATTGGCGAGTATTCTGTAAATGACTTAAGAACCACATTTATAGTGGAGAACCTGAAAAGTGGTGTTAATCTTATGCTCATTTCACATACAGTAGGTCATAAAAGACTTTCGACAACAGAACGTTATCTTAGTCTCGCGGGAATTAAAGTACCTGGCAGGAAACAAAGATTAATTGAACTTTAGTCCTCATCTTAAAATATTCCCAATAAAAGCTAACCAACCAAAAAGGTACTTTATTTCAACCTGTAAATTCTTGCTTTGCAAAATTTAAAAAATCGAAAACTATAAAAAGCTTCAATTTGAAGATATCTTACACATTAGAAAATTTAAACTTTAAAACTGTAAAAATATTTTAAAAATAAATAAAAAAGTGGTCCGGGATGGATTCGAACCATCGACTTCCATTTTATAAGAATGGCACTCTAACCGCTGAGTTACCGGACCTAAAAATTATTATTGCAAAAATAAAATCAGACTAACTATATTATAGCAAAGCCAAACTTGAATCACTACACAATTTTCTAACAAATCCAATTCATCTCAAAGCTTGGCACGAGTCATAATTTCATTTTCAACCAATCTTACATCCCTCCCGTATTTTAGCCTGCTCATCTCCTTGATTATCTGCGCGACTTTAGGATTTTTCATTTTCTTCCATTCTTCAATATCTTTTGCCACACTCATAGAAAAAGGAGGGACTGTCTCATTATTGACAATTGTTTTTACATAGATATGATATTTTTCAATATTTAAAAGATCATCCTCAGAAAATGTAGGGGCGAATTCTCTCGCCAAATAGTTGGCATCCGAAACCCCAACACGATAACACATTAGAGTTCCGATGTTACCAAAAATTGCGTTTTTTACCTCTTCATCAATCTGACCTATAAACTGATTGGCAACACACAAAGCAAGTCTAAACTTTCTTGCTTCGGACAAAATCTGAGCAAAATCCGGTGTAGCAAAATTCTGAAACTCATCTACATAAAGAAAAAAGTCACGTCGTTGATCTTCTGGAGTGTCTGCTCTACTCATAGCGGCAATCAAAATTCTTGGAACCATAATTAAACCCAAGAAGCTTGAATTTTCTTCACCCAACTCCCCTTTGGACAAATTCATAAAGAGAATCTTACCCTGATCCATAACCTCCCTAAAAGAAAATGATGATTTAGACTGGCCAATAATATTTCTTATCATCTTATTAGTGACAAAACGCCCAAACTTGGAGACTATATAATCCAACACTTCAGACTTATGAAAATCCGAAGTTTGAGCTATCTGATCAGTCCAATAACGACGGACGATTGGGTCCTGAACCTTGGGAAGAAGCTCCTGAACATATTTTGAATCAGTTAAAGTTCTCATTACCTCTATGAAGGTATTACCTTCTTCACTCATAACCGTTAACATCGCGTTTCTTACCGCATGTTCAAAACGCGGACCGACAATACCAGTTTTATAAGGATCAAAGAGTTTATACATCATATTAATAACCGCCGTTGCAGCAAAGTGCTTCTGGTCTTCAGTCTTAGCCTCCAATAAATTCATACCCATAGGCCTTTCTGTATCAAATGGATTAAAATAAATCACATCTTCCGCTCTTTCAGGAGGTACCAACTCCAAAAGTTCTTCAACAGCATCTCCATGAGGATCAATAAAACAAAGTCCCTTTCCGCTTTTCATATCTTGAAGAATCCAATCCTCCAAAAGCTTTGATTTACCCGTACCGGTTTTACCAATGAGATACATATGCCTCATTCTGTCCTCATCAGAAATGTAAACTCCCCTTTCAACTCCCCTATAAATACTCTTTCCCATAAAAAGTCCCTCTGTGGGTATTTCCGCCGGGGCAGGTGCCCGCCTTGCATGAACCCAAAAGATATGAGGAGTGGTTATCAGCTTATTAGGAAAGTGAAAAATGGTTGCCAATTCTTCTGAATTAAGAATTGAAATTCTGTTTCCGAATATGTTAAACATAGGATGATACCTATATAGAAAATCTTCAACAAAAGCCCCTTTTCTTCTAATTTTTCGGGAAGTAAATCCATTAAGATCACCGGAAAACTGCTCAAAAGCACTCATTATATTGGTTAAATGAGCGCTAGCTGAATGTTCATCGGAAGAAACACAAACTATCCTTATTGTGGTTTCAAATCCCGGCTTGGAAACTTTGTTTTCTATTGCTTCTAAAGTTTTTGCACCAACAGAAAACTTTGCCTTTTCGGGGTCAGATTCTTGTTTTTTAGTTGTCGAAATAAACGAGGAGCCTTCTTTTTGCCAACTACTTTCAGCTGGGGAAATTAAAACCTGTACCGCGGCAGATTCATTTTCCCCCATCTTGGCAAGAGCAGAGGTCAAAAGCGACAAAGGATCTGTGGGAAGCTCTTTAAATGTCTTAATAGGATAATAATTTTCTTTTCTCAACTGAAGCGATTTATAGGCAACTTTGCCATCTTCCGTAAAAAGATTATATTCCGGAACCTCCTGAATGTCTGCGTCAGGATATACACCATGAATTTGCTTCTCTATAAGATCTTGAAACTCTCTTGGCGTCCAAACATAAAACCTAATATCTTCCTTCTTGGCAACGATCTCAAAGGAAACAACCGGCTGGCTTTTATACTTTTGTTTCCAACCCCCTTTCTTTATAGAATATAAAGCCGAAAAAAACTGCTCCATGGCATCTATCTTAATTTCATTATTTTTAGGGACCGCAACCTGAAGCAAAACCGAATCCAGAGATTTTTCTTCTCTATCCAAACTTTTCAACCTACTCCACAAAAAAACAACAACTCCAACAGAAATCAACAAAAAAATGCCAAATAAAAAAACCGTTAAAAAAAATATCGTTAAATCAAAAGGAACCATAATTTTCTATTTTCCTCCTTTGGTAATTATTCTCCAACCAAAATGGATAGCTTTCTTTATCATCCTCAACCAAAAAAAAGCAAACCAAGTTAAAGATTCATCAGGAGAACCCTTTGACCAATCCTCCAATTGCTCACCAGAGGCGGGTATAGTAATTGTAATTACCTTTGGAGTAGGAATTTGAATAGGTGCAGCCTGTTTATCATCACCAACTTGAGTTTTTACTGGAAATTGCGTCGAAACAATTCCCTGCCCCTGTAAAGAGGGGGTAACTTCAATTTTTTCATCAGAAACCTCTTTTTTGCCATTTTCCTGTCCTTGAATAGTTGGTTTTTCAATTTCTGGTGTTACTGTCATATAAACTCCCCCACTAAATCATTTTAACGTATGTTAGATTAATTTCCAGAAGCTAAAGTTTCTTTGTATCCAAACTGCTCCAAGTTTCTTCTTTTATACCTATTTTATGGTTAACATACCTTGCCAACACAAACAGATAATCAGACAAACGATTCATATAGACTAAAATTTGAGGGTTAAATTTTTCCTTTCTGTAAAGAGAAACAACCTCTCTTTCAGCTCTTCTTGCAATCGAGCGGGAAAAATGTAAATACGAAGAAAAAATACTTCCCCCTGGCAAGATAAAATTTGATATTCTAGTCAATCCAGCTTCGATGCTATCTATCCTATTCTCCATTTTTTTTACTTCGGACGAACTAAATTTAATTTTAGCCCCGGCAATGATCGAGCCTATTCTAAAAAGATTTCTTTGAATTTCTTTAAGATTTACACTGACTTCCGGAAAATTAGAAAACGAAATAGCCAATCCCAAAAGACTATTCAACTCATCAATTGAACCTAAAACGTTTATTTTTAAGACATCTTTTGGAACTCGACATTTCAAATTAGGTTTTTCAGTGTAAAGGCTGGTCATACCTTTATCTCCCTTTTTTGTATAAATTGACATATTTATTTAATAATTTACAACTGAATCTCAAATTCTAACAAATTTATTATACAGAAGAGGTATTTTTATTAACATTCGGAATAGGCGCAGGAGTAACACTTCATACAACCCTCTTCATAAACGAGCGAGCTTGCACCACACAACGGGCAGATATCTGCAATCTTATTAAAATGGATATTATCCTCAAAAGACAACTGCGAAGCTTTAGCTGAGGTCAAGTTGGACTCAGCGGAAGCCGTTGTGTGGTCGTCACCAAGTTTAACTCGGTCCTGGCGAGCAGGATTCTGCGCCAACATAACAGCTCCAGCTAAGTCCGACTGGACCCCAGCTTCTAGACCTTCCCCATTTAATTTTTTAAAACTATTATCAGCATAGTCTTTTCCATTTTTATAATCAATCACTGATTCTTTTGAAGAATTTTTATCTTTTGAAGGAAAAGAAAAGCCATTTATCCTCAAACCCAAATGAGTCGAAATTGCCGCCGCAACAGCATCTGGAAGAGAAAGTATCTTATTGTTTCCAAAACCTACCGATCTCCTTCCACCTATGCCTGAGAGCTGTTCAGCAATTTCTTTTGCTCTTTCTACTCTGCTTAAATTACCCTTAAACCGTAAGGAAGTTGATATTGTCCTACCCAAAGCCTCTGCCATTGCCGTGACATCACTACCCGCCTTTCCAACATTAATAAAAACTTCCAATGGTTCTCCATTCTCATCTTGATTTATCGTAATAAAAGCATTTCCAACGGGAGTATTTAACTTATATGTTGCGCCATGGACAACAAAAGGTCTAGCCTGGATAGGTTCTTTTTCCTTTTCAAACTCTTTACTTAAATCATTTTTTAAGCCTAAGTTGATAACCTGCTCGTTCTTGCAACCATCACGGAAAATCGTAATACCTTTACACCCCGTTCTCCAAGCGCTCAAATATACCTGCCTGACCTCCTCAACACTTGCCTTGTTCTCTAAATTAATAGTTTTACTTACCGCATTTTCAGTATATTTTTGAAAGGCTGCCTGCATCTTGATATGCCAGCTAGAATCAATTTCATGAGCTGTTCCAAAAATACTCTTTAAATCAGCAGGCAATTCCTCCATACCCCTAACAACACCTTTCTCTGCCACTTTATTTTTGATATCTTCATCCCAAACTCCCCTTTCTTTAGCCATCCGCTCAAATTTGCTATTAAAAAAGGCAAGTGTTCTATTGATATGTTTATCTTTAACAACGTGCTGAAAAGCAACTGCGAAAAGAGGTTCAATCCCGCTTGAAGTCCCGGCAATGATTGAAATTGAACCTGTTGGTGCAATCGTAGTTAAAGTCGAATTTCGTCTTGGTTCTTCATTTTTATAGATACTCAAAGGCCACAAAGGAAACGCTCCTCTTTCTTTAGCCAAATCTCTTGATGCCAAAACTGCTTCCTCATATATTGTTTTCATTACCTCCTCCGCCAGATTCAATGCCTCATCAGAATCGTATGGAATTCCCAAATCCACAAGCATATCAGCCCAGCCGCCCACTCCTAATCCAATTCTTCTTATCGCCAATGAAACTTTTCTTATTGACTCTAAAGGATAGGGATTAACCTCAATCACATTATCCAAAAATCTAACCGATTTCCTAACCACTTTCTTCAACTTAACCCAGTCAACTTCCTTTTTACCTTTTTCATTTGTCACAAAATAGGTTAAAAATATACTTCCCAGATTGCAGGAATCGTAAGGATAAAGCGGTTGCTCACCACAGGGGTTGGTGGATTCAATAGGACCTAAAGAAGGCACAGGATTGGATAAACTCTGATTAATTCTATCAATGAAAATAATACCGGGGTCTCCCGTTTTCCAAGCCGCCTCAACTATTTCATTAAAGACCTTTCTAGCATTAAGGGAGGATACCTTCTTCCCGTTTCTCGGATCGATTAAATCATAATCCCTGTCATCTTCGTAGGCCTTCATAAACTCATTGGTTACAGCAACCGAAATATTAAAATTCGTAATTCCTCCAGTTTCCTTACAATGAATAAATTCCAAAATATCAGGGTGATCAATTCTTAAAATTCCCATGTTTGCTCCTCTTCTTTTTCCACCTTGCTTGACCTCATTTGTAGCGGCATCAAAAATTCTCATAAAAGATACAGGTCCTGAAGCAATACCACTACTTGTCCTAACCCGCGATCCCTTAGGCCTAAGTCTGCTAAACGAAAATCCTGTCCCTCCACCGGTTTTGTGTATCATCGCTTGATACTTAATGGCATCAAATATACCCTCCATTGAATCCTCAACCGGAAGTACAAAACAAGCAGAATATTGCAACCCATTTCCAGTCCCGGCGTTCATCAATGTTGGAGAATTCGGTAAAAACTCACGACTTACCATTAAATGATAAAAATCCCTTGCTTTGTCTAAAACCTCTTTCCTGCTGACTCCCCAATAAGCTTCAGCCGAAGCCACTTCCCAAGCAACCCTCCAAAGCATTTCTTCAGGAGTTTCTATTAATTTTCCTTCTTCATCTTTCATCAAATAACGCTCTTGCAAAACACTTAATGCCTGCTGAGTCCAATTACCATCAGGTAAATCACTGGGTTTTTTTGGTCTAGATCCCACCCTTTTTGAAATAATCTTTCTTAATTCTTCGTAAGGAGTTAGCTTTATATTCTCCAAATTTATCTTTTCATTATCTTTTATATCAATCAAGATAGTATCGGGAGACATTTTCTTATTTAGCTTTCGTTTTATAGTCTTCGTTTTCATTTAATCTTTTTTTATGTCTTTATTGCTTTTGCAAAATCCTCTAAATCTTCAAATTCTAAATAAACACTTGCAAATCTTAACCATGCAACTTTATCAATCTTCTTTAATCGCCTTAAAACCGCTTTTCCAATCGCTCTTGAGCTAACTTCTTCCTTTTCCTTTCTCAACATTTCCTGCTCGATCTGCTCTGTAATATCATCAACCAAATCCAAGGAAACCGGTCTTTTCTCCAGACTTCTCAAAATTCCCCTTTTAACTTTTTCTCTATCAAAAGGTTCTCTTCTTCCATCCTTTTTGATTACCCAAATTGCAGTTCCCCTAATTCTCTCGTAAGTTGTAAACCTCTTATCACACTTGATACACTCTCTTCTTCGCCTAATAGACTTCCCTTCCTCTACACTTCTTGATTCTAATACCTTCGTTTTCAAGCTCCTGCAAAAGGGACATCTCATAAATCCAATAAATAGTTAGTCAATATATTTAGCCCAAAAATAACTTAAAAACAACTCCCAATTTACCTATTTTACAAAATACCTAATTTTCACAAGTGTAAAAAAATTCGCTACAAGTAGTGACATGAAAGATGATTAAACACTAGATATATAAAGTCAACTACCAACTTTTATGTCAAAATATATCAAGCTAGCTTTAACGCAAAGCTAAAATTTTAACGACAAAATTTACTTCTCAAAATAACCAACCAAGACAATGAAAATAATCTTTATTCCTTTTTGAAATTTCCACTTTATAACCCCAGTAAGATTTACTCAATAATTTTAAATTTTTACCAATCGAAGGGATTATCAGGAGGAGTTTTCATCTTTTCTAAAATTCCATTTCTTGCTCTTTCGTAAGATTTTTTAGGATATTCTTGAATACTCAAGATAAGAGGAACTGTGTCCTCAGGTACAAATTCCAAAAGTTCCCTTATTACTTGGTAATGTTTGAGGGAAGAATTTGCCAATGCATAAAGCAAATCCGTTGTATCATAACCTTTCCTTCTGATAATCTCCTCCTCCAAACTCGCTTCCTCCAGATATTTTTCTGCCTTGGTTAGAGTGGTTAAAGCTTCACTGGCTTTCTTTTTCTTAAAAAGAATTTCTGATGCCCCCAACCTTTTATCGGCAAATAAAATTTTCAATTCAATCCTCCTCTTAGAATCAGTGGTAATCATCAGCCAAAACCTATCTCTTAAAGCTTTAAGGCTCCATAAAGGACTGTCTGGCAGAACCCTACCGGGATAAGCCAAAAAGTAATCTATTTTTAATCCTCTAGATTCATCTTGATTTTTTTGATCCCTCAAAGTACCACTTACTTCATACTTTACTGACGCAGTTCTCAAAACAGAAATAAGAAGAATGGCAAAAGCAAAAAATAACGTCAAAGAATAAATTCCTATCTTTCTCCACATCAAAGTGTAGGTTAATTCTATAACTTGCTTTCAGATAATACAAGTAAAAATCCACAACCTAAAGGCTGTAGATTTCTTGGTTTGACTTAAACTACTCTACTTAAATGTGCTAAAGTACACGGCTCTATTTATTAGATGTAGTAAAACAATCACCTGAAAAAAACAATCGGCCATTCCCAAAAAACATGAAGAAGAATTGATGAAACTATATTCTTGGTTCTGGCATAAATTAAAGCAGAAGCCATACCAAAAATTGTTGTCAAGAAGATAAAACTTAAAACTCCAGCCAAACTAAGTTGCCACCAAAAAAGTGCTATCGGGATATGAACCAACGCCCAGAGAAAACTGGTTATTATATTTGCCCACAACTCATTTTTCAAAATATGCCAGATTCTACCAAAAATATAGCCTCTAAAGGTCAATTCTTCGGATAATGCTGTTATAAAAGATATTAAAAGAGCCGAAGTTAGGGAATTACTTGCCAGATTAGCCGAAAAATTTATGCCTTTATATTTAACAATATTTATCAAAAAACCTTCAACAGCAAAAACAAAACCTAAAGTTACCGAAAAATAAATTGAGGGAAAAAAATTTTTTGTGGTTAGACCTATTGATGATAAATCTGCTTTTTCCTTACGTAAAAGATAAAACATCGGCAAAAGCCACATTATCGGCTTAATAACCACTTCTTCTACTTCCTCCGGAAGTTTAAATAATAAACGATAAAATCCCCAAAAAATTACAAGATAAACGACTAGTATTGTTACATGCTTTACAATAATTTCCTTTTTGGGCATAAACAAAGCTAATAAAAGCAAAAACTCCCTTCCAAATAATTATACTCTAATTTATAAATCGCTTACTCTTTAAGATTCATTTTACACCCGCTGTAAGCTAAATCCATAGTTAAAAGTATCTTCTGGTAAATCCTTTTAGCTTCTTCGTAATCAATTACATTTCTTTCCTTAGGAAACCAATGAAAAAGAAGATTCCTACCCTCCTTCCAAGTCTCCCATAATAAATTCGGCAGGGTGTCTCCTCCGCAAAAATCAACCAATTTATCATAGACGCTTTCATTTTCTCGAAAATCCTTTTCCAAATTTGGGTTTAGAGCTCTGCCTATTCTAAACCTTTTGCCAAAATATTCTTCAGCGCCAATTAAACCTAGATCGTAAAATAGCGTTTTCAGATAACCTTCATATGCTTTTGCCGCCGGAAAAACCAAAAAAGCATAATCGTGAAACTTTTCCTTCCAACTTCTTATTTTTTTAATTAAGATCTCACTTTCTCTTAAAAGATCTTTCAAATCATCATGAATATAATTCCACCAAATATGTTTTTCTAAAGCCTTTTCCATATTCAAACCAATTCAGTTAATTTTTATTGTAACAGAAATTAAGCTTTTTCCCTTTTCTCCCAGAAAAACACCAGCAAAACCATCGCATCTATCATTTTTAAAAGAGAATGTAAGAGATTCACTGGACGAAAAATTATCAACAACCTCCCACCCATTCAGTCTTAATTCGGATTTTATATTTTCAAAAACTAGCTCTTTTTCTTTCCTAACTTCCCAAATATAGGACTTGCCCTTATGATCATCACTTTCAGCGGAAGTTATAAGTTCCAAATCATTTAAAATAGGAAAATCACAGAGTAAACTACTGTTATCACTCGGGAGTATAATTTCATTTTTTATTTCTTTTTTAACCTTCCAACTTTCTTGACTTTTTAAAATCAATATAAATAAAATAATCAATCCTAACGACAAAAGTGCCAGTAGAAAATAATTCCTGCTTAACTTTTTTCTGTTTCTCATCTCAAATAAATTAAAATCTTAACTAATACTCCAAAATCAAGGAGGGTATAATCAAATATTATGCCAAGAAAAATGAAAAAACTAAACCAGAATTTAAAAACAGATCATCCAATCTCCAAAAGAAAAAGAAAGGAAACCAAATCCTCCACAACAGTTCGTTTTAAAAAAATTATTTCTCAACTCACTGAAAGAAAAAGCAAATTTCTGGATAAAATAGCCTCCAAAAAAAGTAAAAAGAAATCAGAAAAGAAAAAAATAAAAACTCTACTCCAAAAAGTAACGAAAAATCCAAAACCAATAAAAAGACTAATCTACTGGGGTAGCTTGTTTTTGCTTTTTGTTTGGATTTTTTGGAAAACTCCCCTGCCAAGTAATCTCCTTTCAGAAAATGTACCCATTTCTACAAAAATATACGATAGAAATGGGAAATTAATCTATGAAATATACGCAGATAGGAGAAGTAACCCTATCAAACTAGAAGAAATACCCGATTATGTTAAATGGGCAACTATTGCCATAGAAGACAAGGATTTTTACAAACACTACGGTGTTTCTTTCACTGGAATTGTACGCGCTATATACAAAACATTGGTCGAAAAAAAGCTCCAAGGAGGATCTACCCTAACCCAGCAGCTTGTCAAAAACTCACTTTTAACTCCAGAAAGAACTTTGAAAAGAAAAATTAGAGAATTTGCACTTACTTTAATTGTCGAAACAATATACAGCAAAGACCAAATACTTGAACTTTATTTGAATCAAATCCCCTATGGAGGTACCTCATATGGAATAGGAGCAGCAGCAGAAATTTATTTTGGGAAAAATGCAAAAGATTTAACTTTAGCTGAAGCTGCACTTTTAGCCGGACTACCTGCATCCCCATCTAAATTCTCCCCCTTCGGCGCACATCCAGAGCTAGCCAAAGGAAGACAAGAAGCTGTCCTAAAACGCATGGTGGCAGATAAATATATCTCGCAAGAAGAAGCTGATAAAGCTAAAGATGAGGAACTAAAATTCACTCAACCTGAAAAGCTTATAGCTCCTCATTTTGCCCTCTGGATAAAAGGAATTCTTGCCAACGAGTACGGAGAGGCTGTTACCGAAAAAGGCGGGCTACGCGTCTACACAACTTTAGATCTAGAATTGCAAGATTTTGCAGAAAAGGCTGTTGCCTCAGAAGTTGGAAAATTAAAAAAACAAAAAGTCAAAAACGGGGCAGCTTTGGTAACCCGCCCCAAAACCGGAGAAATTCTAGCCATGGTAGGCTCTAAAGATTATTTTGCTGAGGATGAAGACGGTAAGGTTAATATTATCTTTTCTAAAAGACAGCCCGGATCAGCAATAAAACCCTTAAACTATGCCCTTGCCCTTAGAGACAGAAAAATAACTCCATCTACTCCCCTAGCCGATGTGCCCACCTGCTTCAATGTTCAAGGTCAAAATCCCTATTGTCCAAAAAACTATGATGGAACCTTTCATGGAGCGGTCCAGGTTAGATTTGCACTTGGAAACTCTTACAACATCCCGGCTGTGAGAGTTTTAGCTCTTAATGGTATTGAAAAATTTATTGATTTCTGCAAAAAAATGGGAATTACTACCTTTTCCGATCCAAAGAATTATGGATTATCTTTAACACTAGGAGGAGGTGAAGTAATGCCTTATGATATGGCTCAAGCCTTTGGAGTTTTTGCCAATAGAGGAATTAGACAGCCCCTCATAGCCATAACCAAAATTACTGACTGGAAAGGAAAAGTTTTGCAAGAAATAAATATCAAAGAAGTTGAACTTTCGGGAGAAAGGGTTTTAGATCAAAACGTTTCATTTTTAATTTCCCACATACTTCATGATAACAATGCCAGATCTGCCGCCTTCGGAGAAAACTCATACCTAGTGGTCAAAGGTCATCCTGAAGTTTCTGTCAAAACAGGAACAACCAATGACCGGCGCGACAATTGGACTATTGGTTATACTGAACACGCTTTAGTTTTAACCTGGGTTGGTAATAACGACAACTCAGAAATGAGCGGTGCTGTTTCCGGAGTATCAGGAGCATCTCCTATTTGGAATACTATCATGAAAACGGTTTTGGATAAAGCAGAAAAAGGATTTTACGACAAAAACGAAAAAGATCACGCCTGGCCCAAACAACCTCAAGGAGTTATTGGAGCAAGTGTATGTGCAACCACAGGAAACCTGCCCGATGACCCAAATAATCCCGATTGCCCCATCAGATTTGAATATTTTCTAGAAGATAAAATTGGGGCAGGGATAGAAACTGGAAGTAAAGATATAGAAGTATTCAAAGACACAGGACAACTTGCCAACGAAGAAGCTCTACCCGAACAAAAAGAGGCTCAAAACCACCCCTTTTTGCTTGACCCACTAGGAACACTCGTTTGTCTTGATTGCCCAATTACCTCTTCATCAGCCAAAATAAATTATCCCCTAATTACAACTAGGTAAACTCCTAATGAATAAGAGTAAATAATAGTGTAAGATAAAACTATGGATAAAATTAAAGATAGTTTTAGCCCTGCTAATACACCCGTACCGAGCGATGTGATTATTGATAATTTAAACCCAAAACCAGAACAATCATTTTCTGAAACTCAACCACAGTTAGTATCAGAAACAGCCACTAAATTTCCACTTCCCAGAAACAAAAATCAGAAAAAATTATCCTTTGGATTAATATTACTGTTTGCAGTTATTATCAGTGGAGGATATTTCCTCCTTCAAAACAAAAAAATTGAAACAACAAAGGAAAAGTTAATACAGAAAAATTTACCTTCAAAATCCGATTCAATTACAGAATGGAAAACATTTAAGAATGAAGAGCTAGGAATTACCTTCAAATATCCTTCAGATTGGCCGGATGCACAAGTAAATCAACAGTCTACCAGGACAGAGATTAACATTGGGAATGTTATGTATATTATAGCTGGAAGATATTATAACCAAGATTTGCAAAGAGAAATGACCTACCGAGAACTTATAGATGAAACCAAGAAACACGCAATAATTATAAGTGACATTACAATTGATCCTTATAAAGGTAAATTATTCCGATACCCACCGAAACAAGATAAAAACATCGACGAAGTACTATTAGCTTTGTCTGACGATTCAATAGACGTAATAATTATTAGTTTTAGTTATCCTTCAGAAAATCCCAATGAGTCAAAAGTATTCAAACAAATCCTCTCCACATTTAAATTTATTAAAAACTGAAAGTGGGTATAAAATAAATTAGAAATAAAATCTTTTAAATCCCTTGAAAAACAAAAACTTTTAATACCTTTATAGTAAAATCGATATAAATGGAAGATAAACACATCTACACTACCTCTAATTGGACTAAATTAAAAGATAAACTCAATTATTTGTTCAAAGAAATAAAAGAAACTTCAAAAAATCTCCTTCCTAAAAAATCAAAACCTACTATCAGCCAGACAATAACAAAAAAAGAAGATAGAATAAAAATTCAGCAAACTTCCATCTCGCAATCAGTAATAAAAAATCGCCCTCCAAAACCAAAATTCGAAAAGATAAGAAAAACCAAAGAAGAAATTAAACACTTAAGAAAATTAGACCAAGAAACCTCGCTCAAAATTCTATCTATCGGTCTTTCAGTTTTAATAATTTTAATATTCGGACTGGGAATATTTTTAACCTATAAAAATAATTTAAATAAAAAAGCCAATTCAAGAATCTCCACCAAAGGGAATTTTACCCAAACCACTCCATCCTCCAATTGGAAGATATACTCAAACAACCAATACCAGTTCTCATTCAAATATCCAACCTATTACCAAATACAAGAATCTAATTTGGGAAACGGTGATTTTAAAGTTTTCCTAGTCACAAATCCAATGGAGCAAACAGCAAGAGGTATAACCGTAATAAATAACCAGACTTTACCAGAGGTAATTGAAAAAATTAAAACAAATCAAAAACAAGGAGAACAGATAATAGAGGAGAAAAGTATTGTTATAGACAATAATAATGCCAAACTTTTCGTTACCAAAACAATAAAGGGGCCGGAAAAGGCTAATATCATCCTGATAGAAAAATACAATAAAATCTATCGCTTCGATTGGCTTGATAACCAAATTCTTGCCACTTTTAAATTTATTGAATAGTAAGAAATCCACAGCCTAAAGGCCGTGGATTTCTTGGCTTCATCTAAACTATTCTACATCTACACGCTAAAGCGCCTTGCTTTATAGATGTAGTAAAAATCCATCTTAAACCTCAAAAGAAAACACTCTTGTGTTAAAATATAGGCTGAAATGGATCCCAAAATATTTTTTACCCAAAAAGAAAGACTTGTCCCGAAATTACCTAAAGAAATCTTAATATATATATTGAAATTTCTTTCTTTGCTTGGTAAACCGTTTTTCATTATCCTTTTTCTTTCCTTTGCTTTAATTCTCAATACACTAAATATTTTAGTGTCTGTCATCAACTCTGTTTGGAAAATCTATAAAAAATCAAAACTCAATCGCAAAAGATTGATCATTTACAAGAAAAAAGGGTTGATCTTTTCTGCATTAAAGGAAAACTTTTACCAGAAAATAAATACTCTAAAGAACTTTCTCCAAAAACTTGCAGAAAAGTGGATTAAAATCACAACAAATTTGACTAAAAAACCAAAAGAATTTCTTTGGAGATTTGAAGTCTTTACAATCGCTTTAGGGAAACTGGTTAAAAAAACATCAACATTTTTAAAAATAAAATACCACCCCAAAAAAATTCTTTACCTTTCTTACCTCAAATTAAGTCTATTTCTTATTAAAACAAATGAAAAAATTAAAAAGATAAAAATTGTAAAAATTCCCAAACTCTCTTTCGTAAAGATATTAAGCCTCTTATTAGCAATTACATTTATAACGGGTTTTTTAGGTGGAATGATGTTTTGGTATTTTATTTTAAAAGACTTACCCTCGCCTTTAGAATTAAAAACTAGGAAACAAACGGTGTCCACAAAAATTTACGATAGAAACGGAATACTCTTATATAACATCTATAGAGATCAAAACCGAACATTAGTTCCCCTTAACGAAATTCCAGCCCATGTTAAACTGGCTACAATTGCCGCAGAAGATGCTGAATTTTATACCCATCCAGGTTTCTCTATAAAAGGAATTGTCAGGGCTGTCTTAAAATACTATAAAGAAAAGAAACTCACAGGAGGTTCAACAATTACTCAACAATTGGTTAAAAACGCTCTCCTTACGCCGGAAAAGACCTTAATAAGAAAAATAAAGGAAATTATTTTAGCTATAGAAGTAGAACTTACCTTTACAAAAGACCAGATTCTTGAGATGTATCTTAATGAGGTGCCTTATGGAGGAACAACCTACGGAATACAAGAAGCCTCCAGAACATACTTCGGCAAAGATGTTAAAAATCTTAGTTTAGCTGAAGCCGCACTTTTAGCCGGACTTCCCAAAAGTCCCACAGAATATTCTCCATTTGGAGCAAACCCCGAACTTACTAAAGAACGTCAGAAAGAAGTACTTAATCTTATGAAAATAAACGGTTTTATTAAAGACGAACAAATGAAAAGTGCAGAAAATGAAGAAATTAAATTTGCCAATCCAAAAACAGATATTAAAGCTCCCCACTTTGTTATGTACATAAGACAAATGCTGGAAAAAGAATACGGAAAAAATCTAATAGATTCCGGAGGACTAGAAATAATTACCTCTCTTGATTATTCCATCCAACTACTTTCCGAAAAGATAGTCAAAGAAGAACTGGAAAAACTTACCAAACTGCATGTTACAAACGCAGCAGTTATTGTACTAGATCCAAAAACTGGAGAAATACTGGCTATGGTAGGATCAAAGGACTACTTTGACACAAAAAATAACGGAAATGTAAATGTCACTCTAAGACCAAGACAACCAGGTTCTTCGATAAAAGTAATCAATTATGCCTACGCCCTATCCAATGGAATGAATTTAACCACAGTGATTCCAGACTCTCCGGTTACTTTTCTTGTTGATGGTCAACCTCCTTACACTCCCAAAAATTATGAAGGCAATTTTCGCGGAAATATAACACTAAGAAGCGCGCTTGCCGAAAGCAGAAACATTCCCGCTGTCCGAGTCTTAGCCTCATATGGTGTTGAAAAAATGATCGATTTGGGGAAAAAAATGGGTATCACAACCTGGCAGGACCCCAAAAACTACGGCCTTTCATTAACATTGGGAGGAGGAGAAGTAAAACTTATTGATCTAGCTTTGGTTTACGCTACAATCGCAAACTACGGGGAACGCCCCAATCTCACACCCTTGATTAAAATCTCGGATTACCAAAAAAATATAATCTTTGAATCAAAATGCAAAAATGACAAAAACGATTTCCTGATCGCACAAGCCTTAGCTTCAAATAGTGCATCTTTTAAAAATGACAAGAATTGCAAAGGAGCACAAGTTCTTGATCCACGAGTTGCTTACCTAATAACCGATGTGCTAAAAGACAATCTCGCCCGCTCCCCCACCTTTGGACTCAATTCCCTAATGCTAATCCCGAATCACCTTGAAGTCGCAGTAAAAACTGGAACAAGCAACAATCTGCGTGATAACTTAACAATCGGTTATAACCAAGACTACGTAGTTGCAGTCTGGGTAGGAAATAATGACAACTCACCAATGGAAAGAATTGCATCAGGAATAACCGGTGCCACACCAATATGGAATAAAATAATGACCGCGCTAACAGCCAATAAAGAAAGTAAGGAATGGGTAGTACCAGATGGAATTGTTTCAGCTTTAATTTGCCCCTATACAAATACTCTAGCATGCCAAGGTTGTGCAAACAGAAAAGAGCTCTTTCTAGAAGAAAATTTACCTCAAAAAGCCTGTGACCCTAAATGGTTTTTAATAAAAGAAAATAGCGAAAACAAAGATTTAGAGTCAAATAATTTAGATCAAAATGACATTAAAAATAATGAAATAGAGACAAAACCAGAAATAGTCAAGGTCGACTATAAAAATCGGTTTTTCCCCAAAAATAGAAAGAAAACACTTTAAAACCGTCTACTCAACATTTTCTTCCTCAAAGATAACCTTTGATATCAACGGAAAGGCAATATCAGCTTCTTTTTCCACAATACCCTTACTCATAATAACTACTATATAAGGCTTTTTTGAAAAAACTATCCCCGCATCGTTAATAACATGAAGCTCTTTTCCAAATTTATGAGCTACACGAACATCTTCTGGAACACCGGCTGCAAGATAATTTTCATAACTCGTCTTTGTCAAATATTCCAAAAACTCTTCTCTAAAATCATCACCCAGCAATTCCCTAAGATAAAGTTTCTTAAAGAAAATGGCTATGTCTTTTGGCGTCGTTTTCTGTTTATCCCCCAAAACTGTCGTTCTCTCCATCCCTACAAACCTAACAATTTTCTCTATCCTCTCCTTTCCCAAAATATTTTTGGCAATATTATATGCGGTATTATCCGATTCTTTACCCATATAACGGATGAGCTCACGGTAAGACAAAACAAAGCCTTCAGGTTTGGACCTTAAGGATCCGGATCCTGATAGTTTGTCCGATTTCTTTAATACATACTCAGTTTCAGGATCAAAATTACCAGTTTCAAACCCCATAAAAAGTCCGAGCATAACAGGGAGCTTATTCAAAGAAGCAGGTTCAAACACTTCCTCCTCATTAAAACCGTAGGAAAAATCCCTCTCCAAATCTATAACATAGAAACCGTACACCCCGCTTAAACCTTTGGTTATTTCATTAAACCTTGAAACCACTTTATTTGAAATCTCTCTTTCCTTTTTTCTCCCCTCAATTATTATTCTTTCTTCACTCAATAAAGGCAATCCAATTTTGGGTAACTTAAAATTTAATCTGGGTAAACCGGGAAGTTTCCAAGAACGAGAGGTTAGAGTAAAAAAAGCCGAAATTAAGGAAAAGGTCATTACTATAAATAAAATAAATAGTCTTTCCTTCCTACCCCAGGGTTTTTTTGGTTCCTTTCTCCTTTTTCGATTCTCGGGCTTAAGATCTTTAAAGTCCTTTGTTCTAGGTCTCTTTCTAACCTTCACTTCCTCCAATTCCTCTTCTTCAAAATCCTCGTCTTCTTTTTTTCCAAACGCCATCATTGATAGATAAATTTTATATCACTTTGCTGCCCAGATACAAAAAATTTCTTAAACACACCGGAGGATTAAAATTTCAAAGTGGTAAAACCTCAGATTTCAACAACTCCTACTTGACTGCTTTTAGCCCTCTCAAGCCATAAAGGTATATCGTTTTCTTTCAACAAACCTTTCTGCGAACCAATATAACCAATAACAGAGGCTGAATTTACTACTCCCCACAAAAGCGCTTCTTCCAAACTCTTACCCTTGATCAATGCTGAAATACAAGCTGATCCAAAAGCATCGCCGGCTCCGGTTCTCTCATAAGGATCAACTGGTAACACACCCGCTTTCATAAACTTTACTCCATCATAGGCAAATGCCCCATTGGAACCATCTGTTATGATAGAAATTTTTGGACCTATACTGGAAAGAGCTTTTAAAAGATCTTTATCTCTCCCATGAGAGTCACTAATTCCGGTTAATGTTTCAGCCTCCTCCCTGTTTACATAAATAATGTAGGTTCTTTTAAGTACAGGTTTCAAAACATTAGTTCCTGCTCTTATTTGGCGAGACCCCGGATTGAAAGCTAACTTTATCTGAGAGTTTTGAGAAACAAAATCTATCAAATGATCATAAAATGGTTGAAAACTTTCCCCCATAGATGTCAAATAAATCCAGGGAGTAACCGGAAGATTACCAGGAAACTCATAAGACCTTGGAGCGTGATAGGTAAAAATAGTTCTCTCACCCGAATAATTAATTATCGCGGAAAGATTCGAGCTAGTCATAGGCTGTTGAACAACCCAATTCATATTAACTCCCTCCTTTTCTAATCTTTCAACTATCTGGCTACCAATTGAGTCTCCTCCCAATGTTGCAACAATTCCAACTTTTACTCCCAACCTTGCCGCTCCCACTGCATTATTTGCCGCATTTCCTCCAATTGAGTATTCAACCTTCTTAACCGGTATTTTTTCACCATAAGAAAAGCAAATTAAACACTTTTTAATATCCGTAAAACAGAGCGATTCGCTTTCAGTAGGAATCAAAAAAATATCCAGCGAAGCATCACCGATTGATAAAAGTTCCAATTCGCTACTCATTCTCCATCTCCTTTCTATATTCCCCTCTCCTGGCAAGACTGTTAAGTTTTGCTCTTTTGTAAAAAGCGCTTTGGGCACTTTTAATGTTTTCTCTTTTTCCCTGCCAAGCTTTTAGCACTGGTTCTTGCAAAGCTCTACCAAAAGAAAAGCTAAACTCACAATCTATCTTCTTTATTTTATTAATTTCATTTAAATTCTCTGTTGCCTCAAACGGACTTTGCCCACCTGATAAAAAAACAATTCCAGGAAGCTCTTCAGGAATTAAACTTTCAAAACATCTAAGTGTTGCTTCAGCTACCTCAAAAGAAGATGGTTTTTTAAGACTTTCCTTTCCTGCAATAACCATATTCGGCTTAAGCAAAATCCCGGCTAAATCAATTCTATGATCCCTTAACTTTTTGAAAAGCAATTCTAGAACTTTATTAGTTACCTCTTCACATTTTTCCAAGCTGTGGTCTCCGTCCATCAAGACTTCGGGCTCAACAATAGGCAAAAGATCAGCTTCTTGAGACAGACCGGCAAATCTAGCCAAAGATTCGCAATTTGTCTCAATACAGACATCTGTTGGTTTGTCAACTCCAATAGAAAAAACAGCTCTCCATTTTGTAAACTCTGCACCCAAACTTTTATAATCTTTTAGTCTCTCTCTTAATCCATCCAAACCTTCAGTAATTTTTTCTCCTGGAAAATTCTCAAAGTCCACCGTCCCCTTATCAACCTTAATTCCAGGAACAACACCTTTCTCTTTAAGAAGATTGGAAAAGGGAATTCCTTCATCTGATTTTTGTTTTATCGTCTCATCAAAAAGAATAACTCCTGATATAAATTCTTCAATACCCGGCGTGGTAAAAAGTATCTGCCTGTAAACCCTGTTTGTCTCGGGATTAGATTCTACTCCCACCGAACTTAATCTCTTTTTCATCGTCATTGTACTCTCATCTGCTGCCAATATCCCCTTACCTGAAGCAACAAGACTTTTCGCAAGATTACGAAGTTTATCTTTATCCATATTTCAAATTTAACATTTTATTAAGTTAATCAACAAGAGTAAAATCTAATCTACATTGAAGATTATCTTTTCATGATAGATAATTTATATGAGCATGGAAAACAAAAAAGAACTACAAGCCAAAAAACTAGATCCTTTTGATTTGGAAATCTTTACAAGCCTAAATTCCTATCTAAAACCTAAAAAACCCTTTTGGCAGGAAATACTCGAAAAAAACTCTGTTAAAACCGTTCTTACAATTATCCTACTTTTATTTCTTTTTGGATCAACCTTCCTGATTGCGGAAAAAATAGCCAAACCAACTCTTACTATTTCCAAAGCGGATATTAAATACGTCCCGCAGGCAAAAATAAATATCCCCACTTATATTCCACAAAATCAAATCAAAAATAAAGTAAGTAACTGCCAAGAAGTAAAAGAAAAGTACGAAAAACAAACATTTTTATACTCTTTTTGTCAAGGAGAAATATGTAAAAACCAAAAAAATAAAGAATCTTGTGAATCAGTAGATGTGATCGTCTTAAAGGATGAATTTTTATCAGAGGAAAGCGGACAAGATGGAATACAGGATTGTTTATGGGTTAATGAAGAATCCCTTTGCAAACCCAGATATTAAAAAGATTGACAACCACTTCTCAATAAGTTCATAATGATCTTAGATTTAAAATGACTGAATGGATAAAGAGAAATAAAATCTGGGTAATCTTTATTCTTCTAATCTCATACTTTTTAGTTAAATTTATAAGCTCTTTTTTTGGCATAAACCTTTTTAGCACAAGCACCAAAACTGTTTCCAAAAGTGCCTATCCCAATCCTGAAAGCATAAATTTAGCAACAGATGGTCAATATTACGGTTTAAAAGACATTAAAATCAGAGAGCCTTACTCTCCCGCCGGCGATTATACTCCACAAACTGACACTGAAAATCGTCTGGTAATCAAGGAGTCTAATATGTCCCTTCTTGTAAAAAATGTCACAGATGCAAGAAATAAAATTGTTGAATATGCACAGAAAAGCGGTGGTTACATGGTATCCTCAAGTGTTTCAAACCCACAAGACACACCTTCAGCAACTGTTGTTATCAGAATACCTTCGGAAAAACTAGAAGAGTCTCTGGAATTTTTCCGATCCCTTTCTGTAAAGGTAGTATCAGAAAATCTATTAGGACAAGATGTTACCGATCAGTATATAGATATTGATAAACACATCCTGCAACTTGAAAGGTCAAAAGCGAGACTTGAGGAAATTCTTGAGAAGGCCGAAAATATTACAGACATAACCAACCTAACACAACAGATCATCAATTACCAAAATCAAATTGACTCTTATAAAGGCCAGCAGGACTATTTGGAAAAAAATGCCCAACTTGCAAAACTAACAATCTATATTTCCACAGATGAAATAGCCCTTCCTTATACTCCAAGCGAAACCTTCAGACCAGCGGTAATATTAAAACTCGCAGTAAGATCGCTCATTAAGACTTTAAGAGGTTTGGCAACACTTGGAATTTGGATTGGAGTATACGCTGTTATCTGGGTTCCTACACTAGGTGTCTACATCTTCCTTAAGAAGTGGCTAAAAAAAAGAAATCTTTCAAAATAAAAATCTAATCAGCTTTTTAATACTTTCTGCTAAATTACTCAAAAATAAGATTAATTTTTAAAGAATTTTTTATAAAACAACTCAATTTCCCCAAACAGTTTAATAATAATTCCAATAAACAAAACCAAGCCTGCCGGAAAAGTCAAAAATACAATTAAAACTGAAAAAATCACGCCTTCAAGCCCACAACCGTTTTTGCAAATGATAAGAGCCAGATATATTGGAGTGAAAAAAAGCAAAAGCATTACGCCCCAAAATATTTTGGCTCCTCTACTTCCCTTCTTCGTCCATCTAAATACCCAGATAAGAAAAAATAAAATATGAAAAATAAAAAATAAAAAGACTTTACTCACTTTCGTCTATCTATCACCCTTTTAACCGCTCTAATTACATATTTTGACTTCAACTTATATTTTTCCAACAATTCATCCGGTTCTCCTGACTCTCCAAACGAATCACGCACACCAATAAATTCCATTGGAACAGGATATTGTTTAGTCAATAATTCTGCTATTGCGCTACCTAAACCCCCTGCGATTTGATGCTCCTCCACTGTTACAACAGCTCCTGTTTTCTTAGCTACCTCAATAATTTTATTTTCATCCAAAGGTTTTATGGTATGACAATTGACAACAATCGTTTTTATATCCTCTTTCTCCAACTCCTTAGCTGCAAGCAGGGCTTCATAAACCAAAGGTCCACAGGCAATTATAGTTACACTGTTGATGATGGGTGATTGGTGATTGGTTGATAGTCCAGAAACAACAGAATCCCAAAAAATTTCTGCCCTGCCTATCTTAAATGGCGAATCTTGCGTTGTTATAACCGGCGTTGCTTCTCTCGTAAACCTCAAATAAGTTGGTTTACCGTTAAAGGCAGCCTCCACAACCGCCTTTTTAGCTTCAATCGCATCGCAGGGAACAACAACGATCATATTAGGCAGAACTCTCATCAAGGCTATATCTTCAAGCGCCTGGTGAGTTGCTCCATCAGGACCAACCGAAACTCCGGTATGGTGGCCTGCAATTTTTACCGGAACATTATTTAGAGCAACTGTAGTTCTTATCTGCTCCCAATTGCGCCCGGGAGAAAATGTAGCGTAAGATGCAATAAAAGGAATTTTGCCATAATTTGCCATCCCTGATGCCACAGTTGCCAAAGCCTGCTCTGCAACCCCAACTTCAATAAATCTATCTGGAAACTCTTTTTTAAAATAATCAGTTCTGGTTGATTCTGTTACATCGGCGCACAAAGCAACAACCCGAGAATCTTTCCTTCCTGCTTCAACCAAACCTTCTCCATAACCGTTTCTGGTAGGAATCTTCTCTATATCCTCTGTAAATATTTCCTCTGATAATCTCGCTTTTTTATTAAGCATAACCTTTACATTAACTCCAAAATTTCTTGGCAATAAAATAGAAAAAAACCGACAGAAAACATCGCTAATTTCTTAAATGGCTGAGTATCTTCATAAAAAGTGCGCAATTAAAAAAATCTTTTTTACATTCTCAACTGTAACTTTAAACTTTGCACTTTGAATTTTTAACTCTTCTTTCCGGAATCTCTCCATTTCCTGTACTCGGGGTCGTTTTGAAGATTATAATAATGTTGCGTCTCAATTAAGGCAAAATCAACATATTCACGATTACCAGCCAAATAATCTAAAAGCAACTTTTTTGTATAAAAAGCAGTAAATTCTGAAGTGTCCATTTTTTCAATATCATAAGCGTTTACCCATCTGTAATCATTTATTCTTCCCTTTACTTCAAACTCCTTAAAAACTTTAGCAACTGCGATAAACATCAAAACGGTCCTATCCGTATGCAATAATTCCTCAATCTTATATATCCCCAACGGTTCAATCTCCACACCAATCTCTTCCTGAAGAATACGTTTTAAAGCATCCCGTAAAGATTCTTTTAACTTTGGTCTCCCTCCCGGCAAGCCCCAGTGCAAAGGCATCCATTCATCACTTTCTGGTTCCTGTATAAGAAGTATGTTTCCTTCCTGGTTCTCTATAATCATCTTTGCCGAATTAATCTTTTTATAGTTATAATTTATATCTTTCATAGATTAAAAGGTTACACACTTAGTTTTAAACAATAACTTCAACAGTCTTTTCTCTATCGGTTCTGGCCCAATTCTCGGCATACAATCAATAGGAAATTTTATAAATGTTCTGACAAGCAAGTAGAGGACAGATACAAAAACGACTATCAGTAAAATCTTTATTAAAATTTTTTTCGATTTTAAATTCTTTGCTCTTACCAATGTATCAGTCTCACTCATGTTCAGATTTAATTTTACCAGATAACGTCCTTAAATTATTCAAAGCTTCTATAGTTTCGCCTAAATTTGGCGGCTTTCCATGCCATTCAGGAAGATTCTCCATAAACTCAACTCCCTTACCCGGAATAGTTCTACATATAATCACTGTCGGATTTTCATGAATTGCTTTTGCCATATTGACTGCTTCAACTATCGCTTCAATATTGTGGCCATCAATTTCTAAAACTGACCAGTTAAACGACTCGTATTTTGCCCTAAGAGGTTCAAGCGGCATAATATCTTCTGTGTATCCGTCAATTTGAATATTGTTTCTATCAACTAAGACAGTTAAATTGGAAAGATTGTTTTTACCAGCAAACATTACTCCCTCCCAGTGATTACCCTCCTGATGTTCTCCGTCGGAAGTTAGACAAAAAATCCTAAACCTTCTTCCATCCATTCTTGCCGCGTACGCGTAGCCGGCAGCTTGCGCCAAACCAGATCCCAACGGTCCCGAAGTTATCTCAATACCCGGAAGTCTTTCTCTTTCCGGATGTCCTTGAAGCCGAGAACCCAACTTCCTTAAAGTCGCCAGCTCCTCACAGGGGAAAAAACCGGCATAAGCTAAGGTTGCATAAAGTAGCGGACAGATGTGCCCATTTGAAAGAAAAAGTCTATCCCTCTCCTCCCAATTTGGATTTTTTGAATCATAATTCATTACCCCCCCGAAATAAAGCGCTGTAAAAACATCCGCCATTCCCAAAGAACCAGCCGAGTGTCCGCTTCCCGCTTCAAGAAGCATTTTTATCACATCTTCACGGATTTCACCTGCTTTTCTCTGGAGATCCTCAATATACATAAAAAGGCAATATTCCAAATCCAACTTCAGGTCATAAATGCTTTCTCTCGACAAACCTTGCAATGAGAATGGTCTATTTTGGAAAACTCATGCTCAATTTTCTCTATCGCGGGCAAAACCTCCGATTTTCTTTCTACTATTTCAAAAACGTCCAGCTCATCTTTACTCAAATTAAGGTTTTCCTTAAAACACCTTATAATGTTTTTCCAGAAACTTCCATACAAAATAAATGGCTTATGATGTCCATGATAAAGCTTTGCCAAAACCCACGCGGTTCCAAACTCTGAAATAGTACCTGAACCTCCCCTGAAGATAATATACATATCGGCATGTTCAAGCAGTTTAAACATCCGGTCGATATAATTGGTTGTCACAATTTCCCGATCAGGAATATTTCCGACATACCTTCCCTCAAAACCAGGGGCATTTTCCGGATAAAAGGTCACTGTCAAGGTTTCCCCTCCTCCCTCCTCGGCCCCGTGAGTGGCCGCATCCATAACCCCCGGTCCTCCACCGTTAACAATGGTATAACCTTTGGAAGCCAAAAGCTTTGCCACATCAAAGGCCTGTTTATATAAAGGGCTTATTTTTTTTGCCGACGCATCCCCAAAAAAGGCAATGTTTTTAATTAAAGGCCTTGGCAAATAATCTTCACTCATATTAAAAATCTACAAAAAAGGGCTTTAGAGATTAAACTTATTAACACTTAATTATCTCCTATTATTTTCTCTAATCTCTCTATATTTTCAATAAAATCATCCTTAAAAAGAGTTCTGCCTATGGATACTTCGTCAGCTCCAGCAGAAACTATTCTTTTAATATTATCAAAATTTACTCCCCCATCAACATGGATTTTAAAAGGTGTTTCATCTTTCCTTCTTATTAAATCAAGTTTTTTTATTTTCTCCAAAACATCCTCATGGAACTTTTGCCCACCAAACCCAGCTTTGACACTCATCACCAAAACCACATCTAAGTTATTAAGAATATCCGAATCTAAACTTTCAACCGGAGTTTCCAAATCAATAGCTAAACCTACTTTCACCCCAACTTCCTGAACCTTTCCAACAAATTCAGATTGAGAAGTCATCCTTTCTATATGACCTATAATCCTATCAGCTTGACCTCTTATACATCTTTCAATCCAATTAACAGGCTCCAGAACCATTAAGTGGTAATCTAAGTTAAAACTCGTGTCAATATCAGAGAAAAGATCTGGCGTAACAGTCTTATTATCAACAAATTTCCCATCAATAATATCAATAGAAACTCTTTTTAATACACCTTCACACTTATGTAAGATTTCTTTTGCTTCGTTAAAATCGGTAGTTAAAATTGAAGAAACTATTTCCATCCTTAATTTCCTTTAATTAAAGGTTTAATACTTTCCATAATATACAAATTTAACCAGTTAAAGTTTCTTCCTAATCGTTTCTAAAAGATAAGGTTATTGGATCGCTTGGAGCTTTATCAATATTTAACCTTTGTCCAACTCTTATCACCTGTTCAATCAATCTATTGGCATAGCCCCATTCGTTATCATACCAAGCAAAAACCTTAACTAAATTTCCTCCAACCACTTGAGTAAGCGATAGATCAACAATAGCAGATTCGCTTCTCCCGATTATATCACTTGATACCAAAGGTTCATCAGAAACAGCCAATATTCCCTTGTACAAGGCATTTTCCTCTGCAGCTTTTTTCAAAGAATTATTAACTTCATCAACAGTTACATTCTTTTTTAATAAAAAGGTAAAATCAGAAATGGATCCAGTTGCAGTTGGAACCCTTATAGCCACACCATCAAAGCGGTTCTTCAAATCAGGAATTGTTTCGGTTGTTGCAACTGCTGCACCCGTTGTTGTTGGAATTATATTTTCCGCCGCGGCTCTAGCTCTACGCAAGTCTCTGTGAGAATTATCTTGTAAATTCTGGTCATCCGTATATGAATGAATTGTGGTCATCAAAGCCTTTTCAATCCCAAATGCTGAATGAATCACAGCAGCAACAGGTGCAATACAATTCGTCGTACAACTAGCGTTATTTATAACTTGAGCCTTGCCATCGTATTCATTCACCCCCAAAACATAAGTGCCTACATTTCCTCCCTTTGAAGGAGCTGAAATCACCACCCTCTTCGCCCCACCCAAAGCATGCTTTTTAGCTTCCTCTTCTGAAGTAAATTTACCCGTTGATTCAATGACCACATCTACCCCGTAATTTTTCCAGGGGATTCTCGCCGGATCCCTTTGAGCTAAAACCGGAATCCTTTTATTCTTTTCTCCCACCAAAAGATAACCAATCAAAGGATCTTCATCTGTTACCTCCTTGGGATCTTTTAGATTCTGACTCTGAACATTAAACTCAAACTTACGATACATTGTGTCATAATTAACCAGATGAGCCCAACCTGAAGCATCCATACTCCCCGAGGTGTTTATAGCAGTTATATCCATCTCATTCCAATGTTTTAGAAGCCAAATTCTAAAGGCAATCCTTCCTATCCTTCCAAATCCATTTATACCAACTTTTATCATACCTTTTTCAGTTTAGCAAAACTTAGCAAAAATCAAAAGCTGGAAAATCTAAACAGAGTGCCATTTATGAACAGGGTGATGTAAAAAAAACGTATAAATTGTCTTTTTGAAATATCTAATGAGATACAAAGGATCGCTTTTTAACCTCCTCCCCGAGATTGGCATTACCAAGGAAGGAACAAAAACTATTTTACCTTGTGAACAAAGATGACAAGCTATATCTTGATCTTCATGAACTTTGCTATCATTCTCATGAAATCTAATCCCATTTAGCGTATATTTCCTTACGGCAAAATTAGGCCCGCTTAACTGATAATGTCCAAAAAACATCCTTATGAGATAAAAATTCATTAAAAAAAGAAATCTCGAAATATATTTAAGCAAAATTCCCTGATCAAAAAATTCATCACTCCCAGTTACTGCAACTACCTTTGGATCCTCTTCAAAAACCTCGTAAATCCTGCTAAGCCAGTTTTTGGGAGGAATTGCATCAGCGTCAGTTCTGGCAATAATTTCTCCAAGTGCTTTGGAAAATCCTTTATTTCGTGCATACGAAAGCCCAGTTTTCCTTTCAAAAACCAAACGAACTTTATACTGTTTCGCAATAGATGAAGTATTATCTGTGGAGGCATTATCTACCACTATTACTTCGTAACTCTGAAAGTCTTGCCTCAAAAGTGCTTCAAGACAACTCCCTAAGTATTTTTCTTCATTCCTAGCTGGTACAACTACTGAAATCAGAGGTTTCATAAAATAAAATTATAAAAATATTAAATCAAAAAATACCGTTTAATAATTTATATACCATTATATTTTTCAAAAAACAAAATTAAACGATGAAAAAAATATCCGTTTAGTTTAGAATAACAAATTGGACAATTAACCCTAAAAATTTAAGAGTAAATTTTTTTATGAATATTGCAATATTTACAGATACTTATTTACCTGAAATAAACGGGGTCTCTATTTCAGTTTTTCAATTGGCAAATGAACTTTCAAAGAATAACAAGGTAATTGTTTTTTGCCCAAAATACCCAAAAGGAAACAACAAAGGCAAAGGTGAATTTAAAATAGTCAGAATAAAATCAGTACCCTTGCCAATTTACAAAACCTTAAGGTTCTCTCTACCCAACTTACTATCTATCTACAAAACATTAAAAAAATTCAAACCGGACATTACCCACTTTCACTCTCCGGGTCCTTTAGGTATTGCCTGTCTAATAATCTCAAAATACCTTAAAATACCCGTCATTGCCACCTATCACACTCTTTACAACGAACTTATTTTTTACGTATCCCCCATAGAAAAGATTAAAAAATTGCTATCGGAAAAAATTTTAGAAAACTTGTGGTCAACACAAAAACCAGTTAAGAAATTTACTTTCGTTTGGAAAAAAATTTGGAAAAATAATCGCAAAAAAGAAAGCCGGCTGGAAAAAATAACCTGGAAAGCAATAAAAGAATTTCACGCATCTTGTAATAAGATAATAATTCCTTCACCTTTCGTTAAAAAACTGATGGACAAAAAGGGATTAAAAGGCAAAACGATAAACATCTTTAATGGAGTTGATATATTTAAAAAATTTCCTGCAAAAAAGGATTACTCACTTAAAAATAACATTCTTTTTGTGGGAAGACTGGCTGAAGAAAAAAGATTAGATTTATTGATCAAATCTTTTTATTTAGCTAAGAAAGTCTTACCCAATTTAATCCTAACAATTTCAGGTGATGGTCCTGAAATGGAGAGATTAAAAAAACTCACTGCAAAACTAAATATCGAAAACTCCGTAAAATTTCTGGGAATGGTTCCTCAAGAAAAACTTACCCAAATTTACCATAACTCGGATATCTTTGTAATTACTTCAAAGACTGAAAACCAACCCCTGGTTGTCTTGGAAGCAATGGCATCAGGTTTACCAATAATAGGAGTCAAAAAACACGGTCTCACCGACCTCATAGATAATTCTGTCAACGGATACTTACTAGATCCAAAAAATATAAAGCTTTTATCAAAATACATAATCAAATTAATAAAAAATCAAAAACTTCGAGAAAAATTAGGTAAAAATTCCAGAAGAAAAGCAAAAGACTACGACATTCAAAAAACTGCCTCTAAAACATTTGATCTTTATAAAAGCATCATTCAAAAAAAAACTAACTAAGCGCCTCTATTCCTGGCAAAGTACCTTTAGCCAAAAATTCAAGCATTGCTCCACCACCAACTGAAATCCAATCAAATTTTTCTGTTAGTCCGTATTTGGAAATAGCAGCTTCTATATCTCCTCCACCAGCTACTTTAAAGGCTTTGAAATTATCAGCTATAGCTTGCAAGATCATTCTTGTTCCTTTACTGGCATTCTCATCTTCATACTTCCCCATCACACCCGCCGCCAATATCACATCCGCCTCCTTTATCTTTCCCACATAATCTTCGATTACCTCATCTGAAATATCCAATCCATCCGATCGCAGAGTAACTCCGGGCAAAAGCCCTCCTTTCAAAACATATAAAAATTTATCCTTCATTTGTTCTGAAAATCTTTGCTTATCTTCGATTTTAGTTCCGCCAATAACCAAAACCCTTTTTCCTTGCCTTTCCCAAACTTTTGAAAGCATTTCAATTTCCTTTTCAAAACGAATTCCAGCACAAACGAATTTGGAGGAAGACCTAAAAAACTTTGGCAGGGCAACTATTGAAGTATGAACCCTGTGAGAAGTTGCAAATGATTCATTTATATAAACATCCCAACCTTCTGCCAGCTCCCGTGCGAATTCAGAATTATTTTCTTTTTCCCTCGGATCTTTTCTCAAGCCGGAATAAAACTCAATCCCTGAAAATTCCTGGCTTAGTTGCGAGGCTAAATCATATTCCGTCTCAGTATGACCAATAACCTTAATTTTCAAAGCCCCCTTTTCCAAAAGAAATCTAATTATTTCCCTAATCGAATTAGCTCTGGGGTTATCCCCATCATCAACATCGAAATCCCCCCTCACCAAGACATTTTTCCCTTCAAATTCTATTTGGCTGACTTTGGGAAAATTCAACATATCAAACACTTAATCATAAATTATATATCCTAGACCGTAAACCCCGAGTTTATATCCCCTCTAAATAAAGTTATCTAGATAATAAAATTTAATTATTCGCTTCAATTTTCCTTATTTCCTCTAAACGTCTTTTATGCCTTTCTTTTTTATCAAAGTCGGTTTTTAAGAAAGCCTCAACCATATTTTTTGCTTCATTATAAGTAGTATAATCCGCGGCAATTACCAAGACATTCATGTCATCATCTCGCCTCCCTGCTTCAACCTGTTTAGCCGTCTTTCCGACAGAAGCTCTTATCCCATCAAATTTATTAGCCGTCACATCAACACCAACCCCGCTTCCGCATAAAAGAATACCACGAGATTTTTTCTCTTTAGCAACCAGAGAAGCAACTTCAGAAGCATAAAGTGTATAATCATCTTCAGGATCAAAGTGGCTGGCGCCTACATCCAAAAATTCAAATCCGTTCTCATATAAAAGTTTTACAATCTTTTCTTTCAATTCAAAACCCCGATGGTCCGCGCCTATATAAACTTTTAGATCCTTGCCTTTATTTACAAGCTTTGACATTTATATACACCTAACTTTATAGAAAACCTTCGACCAAATCCTGCAATTCCCTACCGGGATTTTCGGCTTTGACAATATCACTGGCTACTGCAATACCGCTTGCACCCAAACTCAGACTTACTCTTACATCATTTGTGTCCTTAATACCCGCTCCCACTATCAAAGGAATTCCCTTCTGTTTTGAAATTTCAACCGCTTTGGAAATAACCTCGGGCTTTTCTCTGGCAACCGATGTTGTCAAACTACCCACCAATTCCGGAGGCTCATAAGATACATAATCAGGCTTCAATTCCAAAACTTTATCCAATTCGCGAAGATCCTTGGTAAAAATTAAAGTCCTCAAACCAACCTTTTTTGCTCTATTATTGGCAAGCTCAAGGTCAGAAAAATCTTTAAACCTTCTTTCTGAATGATTCAAGAAAGTACCAGAAGCCCCATCTTCATAGACAGCCTCGGGGATTATCGCGCCTGTGTGAGCGCCGTACTCAATAGGATCAATGTGCTGTGTCCAAATTTCCAGCTTTGAAATCGACACTACTTCCTTCACATCGGCGGCTTGAACAACAGGAATTATCTTAATCTGCATCTTGCTGGCAACCTCTTCGATAACTTTGACCAAATAGAGAGCATTTTCCCCGCTTCCCTCTTTATAGGTTTTAAAATTCACAAAAATCATCAAAATAAATATTCGTTATAAAACATTTTCCAGCAAAGAAATAATTTAGTTTAATAAAATAAATCTATACTCTACAAGCTAATCACCACCAATTTTCAATATTCCATCTATCTTTCCTTTGTCAAATCCTAAAACAGTTTCCTTTGTCCCGTCATCCCTAATTATCAAAGTAAAAGGAACTCCCATAAAACCATTAGATTCCAAAATCATCTCCTTTTGCGCAGAATCATCTAAGTCAATCAATTTTTCCTCAAAGGAAAAACCCTTTTCCGAAAGATAATCTTTTAACATTTTGCAATAAGGACAAGTTGTCGTTGAATAAATAATTATCTTCATCTTAAGAAAAAAAGAAACCGATAATCTTGTACCAAAACGGTCCATCGATAGAGACTGTTTCTCCAGTTATAGCCGATACCTTTAAAGAAACTGGTACAGAATATTCAAAAAAATTAAAGATGTTAAAAACTTTTTCCCCTGAAAACGAATACTGAAGATCTCTTTTTTCCTCTTTAATCTCCAATAAATTATCCTTGACTCTGCTAATAAGCTTAGATTTTAAAACACCTCTTACTACATCTGATGGCAACATCGCCAAGAATCTTTCTCCACTTTCAGTTTTCAGCGATATTCTGGCAGATTTTGGATCTACCTGAATCGGATATTCCGTCAAAGCAAGAAATTTTCCCTGACTAATGCTAAATTTATTATCAACAACTCCTATGTTAAATCTTTGGACTTCAGCTCTCTCCTCAACCTCTATAAGATCCTCTCTGAATCCGTTTACACTTATCTCTCTACTTTCATTATCATTAAAAACACTTAAGCTTATTTTCCCATCATCTTTTCTAAGCTCAATTAGTGATTTAGGATTAACACTATCATCAAACACCTTTTTTACTTCAATGGATGAATGAGAAGGAACACTTATATCCAAACTGTCCTCTTGAGACAATACCTTCCAGATAATCTCACCGTTTTTTCCAACAGACAAAACGCTGGCATAAACACTTGAAGAGCTCAAATTCAAAAAAATAACAAACAAAAACAAAAGAATAATGACTTTCTTAACCATTAAATAAAGATACCACAGATTGAAAAATAAAAACCAGTATCCTTATATCTGCCCAAGAAGATTTTAGAAACTACCTTCAAGAACTTTCTTTTCCAAAGCATTGTCAAAAGCTTTTTCCAAGCTAACAACAACTTTAGGATAATCACTCAAATCTTTTGATGAAGTATAATCAAGCATCCAACCCCCCTTAGCCAACCTTAATTTCCCGGTTGATAGAAGCGAATAATCACCCTCCCCCTCGGTTCCTTTTGCCAACCATCCCTGATAAAAATAACCTTTTTCAGGGTCAGGCAGATCAACTAAAACACTATGACTAAATTTACCGTTCTCAAATTCCCTCGTTGCGATACCTGAACCCCCTGCCCCTCCAACATCTCTTAATTCAGCCTTATCAACGTTGTCAGGAATCTGGATATTAAACTTTTCTTCAATAGTCTCTTCAGAAGACAAAGTTTCCGGAATAACCATCTCCTCCTTAGGTTTTGAACGCTGCCTTATATAGATTACCCCAGCGAAAAGAAGCAAAACTGCAAGACCAATTACTATATCCCTATTTTTCATTAACAGAAGATTATCAAATTTCTGGCCAAAAGTCAACGACAAGAGGCCTATTTTGCAAAATTATAAGATAGATAATCCCAACTAAAATTTTTCTATTTCCGCATATTTAACGCACTATTTCCGCAAGATACACTTTATCTAAAAACCTCAGGCCAGCAACTTAGTGTAAACACCAAACAAAGCCAAAACAGACGCCACCAAAAGCCACTGCGTCGAGGCCAACCAAATATCATATCCCAGATAACCTATTGCTGAAAAAACCACACAAACAAGGGAACTTACCATTAATACCTGCGAAAGGGTTTTAATATCCTTTTTATTCATACTTGCTCACCCCCTCTCAAGCACCTTCCATAAATCGTCCGTAAATTCCGGATAATAAACTTCAGAAAGACATTCTCAAACTAATATAACAATCTGAAATCAGGCATAAAAATTAGATAAAAAAACCAACAACATATAATCAATAATCTATATTTATAGTAACACAAATTGGGTGTTGAAAAATAATAAATAAATAAGATAATCTTCATAAAGAGTTGTGTTCAAGGAACTGGGTGCCCTGCCAAAAAAGCGACAGGAATTCCCAGACTGTGCCGCAACTGTAACCGATCCGAAGCTGAAAACCAAGGACGGAAGTCAGAAAACTAGCAACTCTAATTAGAGTAAAAGAGCTTAAAGGATGAAAACCTAAAAACTCTTTTTCTCTATAAAATCCCGAGACAAGGAGAAAAATGAAAAATAAATTTTTACCGTTTTTACTAGCAATTACAGGAATCATATTCTTTTCTTCAATAGTTTTATTTAAACAACAATTTCCCTCAAAAAACAATGTCACAAACTACTCGCTTTCTCCCTCTCCAGTCCCCCAGCAAACGCGCGTGGTAATCTCAGCAGCCGAAGAAAATTTTTATCTTGAATACAAAGCAAAAGATAAAAAAGTCTATTCACCTTTCAGTATCCTCAAAGAAGCGCTTGAACAAAATAATATTCCACTGGAAATTAAAAACTATGACTTCGGCGTATTCGTAAAATCTATAAACGCACTTGAGAGTTCAAACGAAAAAGCTTGGATCTATTTTGTAAACGGAGAATCAGGCCAAGTAGCGGCAGATAAAATGGATCTCAAAGAAGGAGATCTTGTTGAATGGAGATATATAACTCCTTCAGAGTAAATTCAAAATTCAAAATTTATCTATAAATTATCATTTATCGATTAAGGCTAATATGAAAGATCAACATAAATTTTCCCCTACTACTTGCTACATACTCCTTGCCATATTGTTTCTTATCGCATTTGCAGAAAGAGTTTTTTTTGATCTAGGCCCGAATTTTGAACTTGTCACAACTGCTTTAATACTCTCTTCTTTTTATTTCGGCAAAAAAGAAAGTTTTCTACTCGTATTTTTCATAATGCTTTTTTCAGATTTTATAATAGGCAATACCAATATCTTTATTTTTACCTGGAGTGGTTTTCTTATACCAGCCCTTTTTTCCACCAACCTAATTAACCGTATATCTTATTCAATTAATAATCTATCTCTAAAGACCAGAAATCTTCTTTTAAGCAAAAGTTTTCCAAAAAATAAAAGCCAATCACAAATCACCAGTAAAATATTCACTTTTCTATCCTTAACTCTTTCTGGTCTTATATCTAACCTATTTTTCTTCTTCTGGACTAATTTTGGAGTCTGGCTTCTTGATTCATGGAATATGTATCCTAACAGTTTTCAAGGCTTGATAATGGCATACATCAATGCTCTACCCTTTCTAAAATATCAAACTCTAAGTACACTTTTACTTTTACCTAACGGATTTCTTCTAACCGAAACGTTTATATTTTTTTACAAAAATATCTCCCCGATCCAAACAAGAAATTTTCAACCAACTCCAGATAAAGCAAGATAAACAAAACCCATAAGATATTTCTATATTTCGAAAAATACTCTTGACAAAAACAAACAAATTCTCCTACTATTTTTTTAAACAGAATAGTTGAGATAAAAGTTTTATGAAAAAAAATCTAATCATAAGATTGGTAAAAATATCATTTCTTACAATTTCAATCTTCTACACTCTTCCCCTCCTCAAAACACAAACAGCTAAATCAGCGACAACACACCTAGTTATATCAGAAGTTCAAATAGCAGGTCTGGGAGGAGTTAATGAGGATTTTATAGAGATTTATAATCCCACTCCAAATGCTATCGACCTTAAAGGCTATAGACTGGTAAAAAGATCAGCAAATGGCACCAGCGACACTTCAATCAAGGCATGGAGCAGTCAGACGTTAATCCCTGCCGGAGGCTATTATCTTTGGGCAAATAGCAGCTGGACACCTCCGGTTACCCCCGACGCGGCGACATCACAGACAATTTCAGCCAATAATGGAATTGCCCTTCGTTTTGGACCAGAAAACACCGGCACAATAATAGATAGTGTCGCTTGGGGATCCGTCGCAAACGCTTTTGTTGAGGGAAGTCCATTTCCGACTAACCCAGCCGCTGGACAAAGTTTAGAACGCATTGGAGATGACACAGACAATAACAGTATTGATTTTATCCTCCAAACTAATCCCAATCCGCAAAATTCAGAAATTGTCCTAAACCCAACAACAATACCAACTCCCACAGATATTTCAACAGCTACCCCCACAATAACAACACCATCTGCAACTCCAACTCCAATACCACCTTCCTCAACTCCAACACCAACGATTCAACCAACGCCGACTCCCCTACCAACTCCGACTTTAGCTGAAAAAATTGTGGGAAGATTTTGGCTTGAGCCAAATAAAACATCGTGTACATTTAGCTTCAGAGTAAAATCCCTTAAGTTTTTTATATTGCTAATCCCCAGAATCATCTGTAAATAAATAAAAATTATTATGAATTGGGAACTCTTTTTAGATTGGCAAAAGTACCCAATGATCCCCCCAATGAATAAGAAATAAAAATAGGCCAATTGTTATCAAGATTGTTAATAAATTGGAAAAGAATTATAAAATATAAAATATTTTCTATAAATACAATCGCAGAAGCACTAAAGGTCTTCCCCTTCGCAATCAAAGAGGTTCGAGCCGTTGCCAAAAACATTTCGATAAATCCCACAAAGAGATAAATTATAGCCTGCAATATTGTGTTTAACATATGATTCCCTCCTCCCCAAAGGATCAAAATCAGAGCTGATAAAATCTTTTTCCATGGTTTTTGAAAACGGAACGAAAGAATTGTCCCGAGTTGTAGTTGTTATTTTAGACTAAATAACTTCTTCTTTCAAGCTTAAAAAATGATATAATTAAAAAATTAAGTACTTGGTATTTAGTATTTAGGTATTAGGAATTAGAAATTAGAACTTTAAAATGAGATAATCCTCGGTAGCTCAGCGGTAGAGCGGGCCCCTGTTAAGGGCAAGGTCGTAGGTTCGAATCCTACCCGAGGAGCACTTCGACAAGCTCAGTGCAAGCACATTCAGTTAAGTCAGTGCAAGTACATTCAGTTAATTAAGTACAAGCACATTCAGTTAATTCAGTACAAGCCAATTTTATGAACAATGAAATTTGGTATGTTTATATGCTTCTTTGCGATCAGAAAACTTTTTATGTCGGGATAACTGCCGATTTAGTTAACAGAATTAAGCAACACAAAAATAAACAATCATTTTTTACTAAAAAGTTTTCTGATATAAAACTAATATACTGCGAAAGATACCAAAACAAACATCAAGCTGCGATAAGAGAAAAACAAATAAAGGGTTGGTCTACAGAAAAGAAACAAATGCTAATAAATTGGCTATCTTGTAAGACTAAATTCAATTAGTTCTCTCTTAATATTTTCATCACTAGTTTCAAACCCTTTCATAAAATTGATTTT
>CAYSJW010000020.1:0-1995 GCA_964431555.1 uncultured Gammaproteobacteria bacterium
ACTATTTCCCAAAATGTTTGAGGGGCCTTTTGAAGAATCCATTATTAAACGTGCTAAGGAAAAGGGTCTAGCTGAAATTAAAATCCACAACCTGCGTAATTGGGCAAATGACAAACATAAAACGGTTGATGATAGGCCTTATGTAGGAGGAGTAGGTTCCAACCCGACGGGTTGAATAAGTCTGAACCTTTTGGGTCTGAATACTCCAAAATACCTGCTATAACTCAAACTTTTTCTGTATTTTTTTAAATTGATTGTGTTAGATAAGACTTAATTTAAGTTCACCTTTAATGAATTTTTTAAAAGTTTCTTTTAAGTCAAGAGCTTTTTTGTTATCTTCTAATTGTTCCCAGCCTAAAATTTCCAATAAGGCTTGCTGTTTTGGATCAGGTTGCGACTCCAATTCTCCTTTTCCATTAAATAAAAGTATTATTTCATAATTTGAAAGTCTACTAAGTTTGATAAGTCTTTGAACGGAATTGTCACAGGTATTACACATATTCTTTAAATCTTCGTCCAATTTCTCTTCTAACGATAATACTGATAATTGATTTACTTGTTCTTCTTTAGTTCCAGACTCAAGTGGTTTTAAAAGATTAAAATCTTTTTTAAATCTTAAAGTTATCCTATTAGGCAGAAATTTTTCCGGTTCAAACTCGCAAGAAAAGCTTATACCAACTAAACAAAATTCTCTTCCAGAATAAGTTTGTTCTACTGTAAATGTTTTTCTATCTGCAGATTTACCACCTCTATAGAAGGCCTTAACCTGATTGGGAAGTTGCCATTCCACCTCCCCTAAAAATCCTGGTTGTGGCCAGTAAAATATTTTATAGATATGATCTTCCGGAGTAGTTTCTTTAAGTAAATCACCCAAATTCAAAACTTTTACTAGACTATAAGCTTCGTTTTTTAATTGTCGCCGATAATTATCATATAATAGATTATTAGTAGTTTCAAATTCCCCTACGTTTGTCTTATTTTCTTCGCTCATAATTTTTCAACAATTTTTAAAACACGCACATTCTAACATTCCTACTCATTATGTGCAATCGTTAAAAAGAAAAATGACTTTGATCCACTTCCAAAATGGTTCAGTTCTTTAAATTACTAACTAAAAGTTTAAAACTAAAAGCAACTGAAAGGAGCGTAGAACTTTGTTCCCTTAAGAAGATTAAAGCAATCTTATTGGCTTAATCCAAACTCCGACAAATGATATAAATGCCAGCATAGCCATCAAATAAAACAAAACAGAAAACCCAACTTTATTAATGAGAATCCCACCAAGAATAACTGCTACAGCTCCGACGACATTTGAAACTAGCTTCCAATCAGTATAATTTCTAATATGCTTATTTTTGTCAAGACGCTCAGCAAATATAGCATCATAAGCCGGCGTCCCTAATGCTTCCCCTAATCCCAGCAAAACCTGAAGAGTAATTAAGCCTATAACTGTGGAAAGGACGGAAAAAGAAACCATGTAATTGATCTTGTTAAATAACCTGCCATAAGTAAATACTCTTTTTCCGCAATAAAGTCACCATACTTACGTACTAAAAGCATAAATAATGTTGTAGATAACAAAAATGCAGACCAAGATAAACTTACAGAAATAATTCTAGTATCTATAGTTTCGACAAAAACAGCATAAAGTGGACCAAGTAAACCACTAGCAAAAACAAAAATTCCATTAAAGATAAATAGAGTTCTTAAAGCTTCATTTTTCATACTGTTTTAAAAATGAAATTTTATTTTATCTTTTTGGAATACCTGATTTCCCACCAATTCCTTAGTTTTAGACTTCAACCCGACGGGTTGAATAGGTTTGAACCTTTCGGATTTAACTTAAAAACCACCCTTAGCAAAGTAAAAAATTCCAAGATGCTAAAATATCCCACCTGTAACTCTCATAATTATAATCTGTAATTTTCTTACCAAGTTCTTAAATAGAATTCTAAAATTGAAAAGTTTAAAATAAGGATATGTTAATTGATATTT
>CAYSJW010000021.1:0-7119 GCA_964431555.1 uncultured Gammaproteobacteria bacterium
ACTATTTCCCAAAATGTTTGAGGGGCCTTTTGAAGAATCCATTATTAAACGTGCTAAGGAAAAGGGTCTAGCTGAAATTAAAATCCACAACCTGCGTAATTGGGCAAATGACAAACATAAAACGGTTGATGATAGGCCTTACGGAGGGGGAGCGGGAATGATTCTGAAAGTAGATGTGATTGATAAAGCTCTTACCGAAATCAAAAATCAAAAACCAAAAATCAAAAATCAAAATAAAAAAGTAAAAACAATTCTTCTTTCAGCAAAGGGGTCTTTATTTACCCAAGACAAAGCTTGTCAATTATCAAAACTTGATCATCTCATTTTAATCGCGGGTCATTACGAAGGAGTTGATGAAAGAGTAGCTCTACATTTAGTAGATGAAGAAATATCAATCGGAAATTATATTTTAACCGGAGGTGAAATTCCTGCAATGGTAATTGTTGACTCTGTTGTTCGGCTTATTCCCGGAGTATTAAATCCAAAATCTCTCGCTGAAGAATCCTTTTCCTCAAATACTAAATACCAAAAACTAAATACCAATATTGAGTATCCCCAATATACCCGCCCGGAAAACTACAAAGGATGGAAAGTGCCTGAAGTACTTTTATCCGGTAATCACAAGGAAATAGAAAAGTGGAGAAAAATGATGTCAGAGTCATTTTCTAAAAAACAAAACAACTTCAATCGAATAAATTAGTCTTTTTAATTCTTTTAAAGATCTCATAAATGAATTTTTGAAACTTGAAAAGTAAATTCTCTCTCTTCTTTTCCAAAACTATTTCCTTTATATTTTCTACCTCAACTATTTCCCTAATTTCTTCTCTGTAACCATAAGCATCAATAACTATCATTTTGGAAGATGGACTAATTAATATTTCAAACTCGCCGTTTTCATTGGAAGTTGTCTTTTTTGAATCAACTATAATTAAAGCTTTCTTTACAGGATTTCCCAAAGCATTAAGAAGCTTTCCCCTTAATACATCTGGTGAATAATAACCCCTCAAAATCGAAACAGATGGCTTTTCACTACCATCATTATTCCAAATTGCAGTCGTTCCCCCAAATGAGACCCAATAATTAACTCCAATAAGTGATGGTACTTTTGAAAGGTGATTTAAAACTTTACCAATCCACTCCGATTGCTCCTCTTCATTCATTTCTCCATGAATATCGGGTACTGGAGCGCCAAATTCTCCCAAAACAACTTTCCCACCACTCAATTCACTTATTTCTTCAACATCCAGAGCTAATTTCTCGGGATCTTTCACATAATGGTCTATCACAACTACATCTCCAAGTTTTTTGGTCGTCATTTTATCCATAACAAGACGGGCAACATCCGCGTTCATCGAATAAAAACCTACTTTCACTTTTTTGCTTATCTTGTCAAATGCATCTATTGAAACATCATAGGTCTTTATCAAAAATTCTCTATATTCCTTTAAATTATTTGTTTCTCTTGGATCACCCAAAGCACCATTCTCACACTCTGTACAAGGAGTAAAAACGTCTCCTTCTTCGAACAAATTTTCATTGGCTAGGATAAAGTTTGAAAGTTTTTCCAGATAATCTTCTTTGGTTATCTTCGGATAACCAAACCAACCCTCCCAACCGGAAAAATTACCTCTGAACCATACCTTAAGTCCAGATTTTCTAGCAGCTTCAACCCAAAATTTCATAAACGGAATAAATTCATCATCATAGGGCGTTCCGACAGCCATATAATTAGCTCCGGTTGAAGCAATTTTTTCAATATAGCTTTGGATGATTTTTTCAGTAATAAGATTATTCCCCCATTCGCGTGCCATATCACGAGAATACTTCATAGTGTCAATTGATTGAATTTCCCAATAATTTCTACTTGCACCAACACCTTTGGGTTTTAATAAACAAATGAAAACAAAAAAGACTAAAAATGCAAAAAAACAAAAAACTCGAAATACAAAATACAAAATATGAGACTTCATTTTAATTTTCCTAATATTGGAGTTGTAATTACTCCGTCAATATATTCATCTTTTAGTTGATAGATATCCGCAAACGGATAATGATCAACCAAATCGTAATTCTTTAATCCTTGGGCATCCCTAATCTCTTTGTAGGTCATATCGTTAAGATCATAAGTTCTCATAACGATCCACCTTGCCCATTTATCGGGATTTTCAATTGCATAATCCCAATATGCACCTGTTCCTTCATGAATAAATTTTTTCATAGGTAATCCTGAAGAAAATATTATCGCATCATGAGAAGCAGCTGATATTAAAATGAAACCTGGTTTATCTTTCGTATTTTCCCTAAGCCAGGAGCTTACCTCCGTAACATTCTTTTGACTGGCTCCATACACCGCATCATCAATTGTAACCGCATCATTGTTAACAAAGGCAAAAAATATAACAATAAAAAAAACTCCAATTAAGGTCCAACGCAAATTTTTCAATCTACCTACCAAGTATGCAGAAAAAATCGCAATAGAAGGAAGAAACATAACTCCATAACGAACATTAAACCAGGTCTTACCAATAACCTCAGGAAGAAATAAAACAGAATGTCCCAAATACAATGCCAATACATTAAAAGCAAAGGGTGCGAAAAGTGTCGAAAATGCCAAACGGACATAAGGTTTTATTCTTTTATCAAAAAATAGAACCAATCCCCCCAGAATACCCAAAATTGTCGTATATGTATAAGAGTTATATATTACCGAATAAAAATACGCCTCAAGAGAATAAAACAAATTTCCCTTGGTTGGAAGCTCGCCTGCCGATTCTAATTGCAATTGTTGAGCATGAGCAGAAAATGGTCCAAACATAAAATAAAAAGGGTCTTTGAAAATTAATAAATTCCAAATCAGCCAGGCAAATATACCCCAACCACCCAAAGTACAAAAAAAGACAATCATTCCCTTAGCTTTCTGAATCCCTATTTTTTGCCAGGCATAGAAACTAACGACCAAGATTGCAGAAAAAAACAAAAACCAGCCATCATATCTTATAAGCGTCGACACCATAATAAAAAAGGCTGACTTTACTAGATTAAAAATATTCTCATCATTAACCCAATGAATCAAGAAATAAACACCCAATGTCATAGTTGCTAAAAGCAAAAGCTCTGTCATGGCGGTTGATTGAAGATAAAGCACATTTGTATTTGCAACAAAAATAAGTACCCCAAAAAGGCGTTCAAACATTCCAACTCTTAAATTTTTCAAAAAAAGGTATATAAGATATCCAGTTGCCACAAAAGAAACCATTGACTGAATCGCACCCGACAAACCTGAATGCCACATAAAATCAATCCAAATGGTTGGGATCATTAAAAAATGCGTCATCGGAAGCCAAACAGACCCAAGTTGAGCCAAACCCGGTTTTAATCCCTCAACAACGCGTCTCCCAATATTCAAATGACTCCTCGCATCGTTGTATGATAAACCCAATTTATTTTGTAAATAATATACATAAAATATAACACTTACCAGAGAAAGAATTACAATTAGAAAAACTGGCATTTTCGCTTCAACAACTTCAATAGCCTTTCTGTAAAAATCTTTTTTGATAATTAAACAATCAAATGAAATGTGTAATGATTTTTCCATAGCTACTTATTATTTAAAAAAATCGCCTTCATTTTTATTAAAATCCGGTTTACCCTTTGCTAAAAATAAGAGACTTTTTTGAATCTATGATCACATCTTTAATCTTACCTGATCTTATATTTGAAACCGGTCTTTCATAAAACGAAACTAACTTTGTAAAATACCCTTTGCCCAATATCAACACTCCACAAAACAAAAGTGGAATCGATGAAACCAAAATAAAATAATTTAAAGGTGAAATTAAATCTTTCAGGTATTTTTGATAGATAAAAGACTTCGAACCTTGTGAATTTAAATAATCCCAATTTCGCTCAAAGGTATATTTTTCCTCTCTGCCTGAAACCTCCTCAACCCCCGATACTTCTACTTTCGGAGGATTAGCACTGGTTGTTATTGCTCCTAAAGTATTTATGAAAACTGAATAGACAAAAATTAAAAGAAACAATAACAATAAAATCTTCCTTTGCAATATCTTTTCCAAAGCAAAAGATACAATTATTGATGCAACCGCATAAAAGGGAATCAAATACCTCGAACCAAAAGCCCACCCGCCCCAAGGATCACCCCACATTGAATAAATAAAAACATTGATAAGAGCAATTGCTGATAAAAGCGTTATCGCTTTTGCGTTTTTTTTATAAAGAAAAGCGATCCCGAATAATGAAAACAAAATAACCGGCGTATAAAAAATTATTCCCCTATCAGGACTGAAAAAATGAACATATAAACCATTTGGTATATTTCTTGTATCAAAAAAACCCAAGGCAACTGAATTAGACTGACGTCTACTTACCCTATACTCCTCTAACTTGCTGGCCTCTTGAGAAAATTCCCTAACCGGCATGCCATTACTATCAATCTGCCTAACATTTTCAACAGTACCAGCTAAACGAAATGGACTACCGTAAGTTTTATAATTTACCCATCCGAAAAATAAAAGCGGTAAAAATGCTCCAACAACACTGAAAAAACCTAAATATCGAAATTTTATTTTTATTAAGTCTTTAGTCTCTTTTAATTCAAACGCTCGCAAAAGTAAAACCAAAATCAAGGGAATCATCATAAAAAAATTGGGATAATCAATAAAGAAAGATACAAAAATCAAAAACCAAATAACCATATTCGAGAAAAAACTTTTGTAAGACAGGTAAACAAAAATTCCTGACAAAATCAAAAACACCGATATATGATGCTGATAAAGTGAAACTGCATAAGTATATGCAGGTGTGGCAAAAAGAAAAATGAAAGAGGCCAATGATGAATATAGTTTCTTTGCACCTAACTTTTGGGCTATAGCTCTAATTAAGGCTACATTTAAAACAGCAAAAAAGGAAACGACCGCAAATACTCCTAACTGCGCCAGCCCGAACAATTTTCCAAGATAATAACCCGGTATCACCAAAAGTGAAACCCCAGGCGCAAAAAGAGAAACATACTTCCCATCAATATACCCTAAATCAGGCAAAGCAAAGCTAGCCAGAGGAATATCAAATGAAAAGCTTTTATCCTCGACCAAGGAAAAAGTCAACGCAAATCTACCCCGCTCTGGAGAAAGTTCAAAAGGACCGTCTTCTTTCCAAAAGTTAGAGTTTATATCCCCTTTTGTAGGATTCCCCGAAACTCCGCGAATGGAAAGTAGTATTACAAAAAAAACCAATATGTAGTAAAAAAAATTAAATAGTTTATTCATAAAAACTTACAATCTTTTAAAAAGATATAAATAATCATCCGAATTTTGCGTTCTAATCAAAAGGATCCTAAATCTTCTTAGTAAATTGATCATTTTCCACCAAAGCATTATTAAAAAGTTTTTGGAATAATAAAATTCAAACTGAAGTTGATACCTTTTCGTGAATTCTTCCTTTAATCTGCTATGACCCAACCCAAAACTAAAATGTTCATAACCTTCTTCTTGAAGATTTTTTATAATGTGATAAAAAAGAAGTTTTCCTGGGCTAAGCTTTTTATAATCTGACAAATAAGCCGTGTTTATGGCTAAATATCTTTTAGAGAAAACTATGGCAAATACATAAGCAATGGGTATATCTTTATAAAACAAAAGATCAATTCTGATATTTTGAGCTGATTTTTCTATCATTGTCTCATACAACTCAACATTTTCTTCCTTAGAAAATAGATCCCTAGATTTGAGTTTTTTGGAACTTTTTTGATCTATTGCTACCATAACTTTAAAGTACTTTTTCAAATCACCTTTAGTTGAAAAGAAAAGGTGAGTAAGATTATCTTTGTATTTATTATTTAAACTACCCAGTTTCCTCTTATTATCACCCGACATATCCCTAAAAGGATCTTCCCTTATATCTATAAAAGGGACTAAAGATATAATAGAGGCAAGTCCTTGAGGCAACATCTTTTTCAAAAAATGCGCATTTTTACTATCAACCTGAACTAAATACAAATTACCGTCTTTAACCATTGTTTCGATCAACAATTTAACAACCACAAAATCATAAATTTTTAAAAGCAAAGGTGCCAGATCGATATATTGATCTCCGGGGCAACTGATAACATTTACAGCAAACTTTCTTCTTTTCACTGTTGGAAAGATCGCTACTAATTCATTATCCTTGTAACAACAATAAATTTTATATTCACTGATTTTATAAACAGCCAGACAAACCAGAAACCACTCGTAAGAATTGTAATAGCTTTGATTTTGAGCCTTTTGCCAAAGGTTTCTCCAAGAATTAATTAAATCCCCGGTTAAACTTTGGTAAGTCAAAACTTTATATCGCCTCATGGAAATACAAAGGAAACCTCATAAGATAATTTACAATTTTATTGATAAAAAGCCCCTCGTTTGAAGAAAGCACACGAAGATCGCCAACTTTGGTATATTTATCCAACAATACCCGACTTATTTTGTAATTAGAGCTATTTTTACTTACTTTCCCTCCGTCTACCCCAAAAGCGTAACTATAATTAGCCTTTGCAACAATTTTTTCCACCCTTTTATTAAATAAACCGAAAGGATACGCAAAATATTTAATCTTGAATCCCAAACTTTTTTCTAACAACTTTTTACCTTTTTCAATCTCATCATTAAGCTTTTTACTATCCATAAAGCGCAAATCCTTGTGAGTTCTTGTATGGTAACCAAACTCCCAACCTGAATTTTTTAACTTCCTTATTTGCTTAAGATTCAGCAATTTCCTTCCTTTAATTAAGCCAAAACTACCTTTTCTATCAGGCAAACCCACCAGAAAGACACACGCGGATAGTTTATATTTTTTAAGAACGGGATAGGCTTTTGTGTAAACACTTTCATATCCGTCATCAAAGGTTATCGCAAACCTTCTACCTTTTTTCTCTTCAACTTTTCGTAATAATTCATCCAAACCTACTATCTCGCCCAATTTTAAAAGCCGTCTTATAAGTAACTCAAAATTTTCCTTTGTCATACTAAAAAGCCATCCATCGTTAGAAATCGAGTGAAAACAAAAAATTATATTTACCTTCTTCGAAACACAGAGCCCTGAAATAATCCTGAAAATAAAATC
>CAYSJW010000022.1:0-2789 GCA_964431555.1 uncultured Gammaproteobacteria bacterium
TTGGCTTCGCCTTAAAGCTTATTTTAAAAGACTTATCCTCCCTCTTTATCTTTTCCCCATCAAAATCGTAACCTACACAGCTTATTATCTTATAAAGTTTGTCTTGAAATTTATCTGGGCTTTTATAAGTTTGATATTTGAAACAATAATTTTTCCCTTCAGAAGCCTGAAAAATTTCTTAAAGTCAATTTTCATTTCAATTATCTTTATCTACCTTGCCTTAAATCTCTTTGTTGTCACTGATTACCTCGTAAAAGAATATGGTCCCGACAAAAAAATATTGTGCGGTTTTTTAAATACAAAAAGCTATGAAGACAATATTGTCAGAATCGTAGGAGGATATTCTGAAGGCAGCGGGTTTTTTATTGAACCAAATAAAGTCATAACCAACTTCCATGTAATAGACGGCGAGCCAAGTCCTAAAATCATCTTTCCTGACGGCCATTTTGAAACTCCTACCAAAATGGTTGGCGATAAAATAGCAGACATCGCGATTTTGGAGACAATAGAGAATCACGAAAAAATGGTAATGCCCTTAAATGACAATCTTACTATTAACCCAGACGAGACGGTTGTTGCTTACGGTTATCCTCTGGGAACCGAAATTAAAGGATCAGCAACAAAATTAAAAGGTAAGGTTAAAGACATTAAAAAAGTAAGAGGTGATCCTGCACCATATATACAAACCGATATAAATCTTGTCAAGGGAATGAGTGGAGGGCCACTAATAAATCTCTGTGGCGAAATCTATGGAATAAACACAATGAGCATCTCGGGCATGTCTCTTTTCATAGTTGCTACACACGCAAAAGGCTTAATCCCAAACTTTACAGACAAAGACATCGCCAAAGTAAAACTTGATCCAAGCGCCTCGCCTGAAGAAGCAGTGAAGGCTTTCTATACCCATCTTAAAACAAGAAATATGGAGGAAGGGTTTAAGCTTTTAAGCAAAGAGTATTTGAAAAAGACCAATTTTGAAGAATGGACATCCAGGTTTTCCGAGGTGTTAGATGTTGATATTTTTTTAACAAAACCTGATGAAAAGAAAAAAGACACTGTCTTTATAAAATTTATGACCAAGGTCTGGAAAGATGAAGAGATTTCTTATCATTATTATGAAGGCACATGGCAAACTATTCTTGAAGACGGGGTATATAAAATGCTGAAGAGCAACATCAAAGAAGTAACCCCTTACGGATGGGGATGGTTTTGGAAAGAAAATTAGATTATAGATTTTGGATTATAGATTATAGAATAAAATTCCAAGCTCCAAATTACAAACTGATTAAAGAACGTGGATTTAGGATTTATGAATTATCATTTATTTGTAATTTGTGTATTGTAATATGTTTGTATATTGTATATTGGAATTTAGGACTTGTTTAGAATTTAGATATTAGTGCTTAGAAATTATATTCCCTTACTGCTTTCTATATTCTAATTAGTACTATCCCCTGACAACTGATAGCTAATATCTGAAAGCCGACGTCTAACATCTGACGTCCGATGGCTAATGACTTATTCCAACAACTAATAGTTGAAAACTGTTTTCCTACATAACAAATAACACAAAACACTAAATACTTGCAATCTTTTACTCTTTACCCCCTACCTCGAGACGCAGGCTTTTGACAACATCTTTTGTATCTTTATAAACTGATTTGAGGAAGTTATCGGGCAGCCAGGTATCTAGAATTTCTTGGCCGTTATTGTATTGGTCAATTACTGATTGATAAAAATTGCTACACTCAGCTTCTTTGGCCTTATCATCTAAAGAATCACAGCGGAGACGGTAGGCTTGAGGAAAAGAAAAGATGGCTATCTTATCATTTTCATAATCAGGAATCAGATAATAAAAAGCCGATCCGTGACTTCCGCCAACTGAAACCTTAAAAATTTCTTTCCCCTCGCTCGTATAATTCCAAACTGCGAGCGTCTCGGTTTGGTCTTGATTAACTTCTATCCAGGCTTTCTTTTGCAAATCAAATTCAACAGAACTTACCTGACCATTTATGCTTACAAACCTAATCCCGTCCAAAAGATAAAAAGATGCTTTGGGTATATATTCGGTTTCTAAAGGGCTTAGTATTAACGACAAAAGACATCCATCTTTTTTAGTAGTCAGATCATTACAATTTTTATTGTCGATTGTAATCGTGTAATTTGATGGGTAATCAAATCTAACCCCCTGTTCATCGCTATATGTCTTAGAGCCTTCCTTTTTATTCTCTATAGTCTCAGCCGGCGAGAATTGCGGTTTATCTTTAGTCTCATTTGATATTTTTGAAGATTGTCTACCCAAATAATACCCCCCAAAACCAAAAACCAAGGAAGAAAAGAGGATGATTACCAATATTAATAAATAATTTATTCTCGATTTTATAGTTGATATGGCAGGCTCATTACCCTTATTAAGAAGATTATTGTCTATCTGAGAGTCATTTTGACCGCTTTCATTAGTTTTAAATTCCATACCTTTTCTAAATAAGTATAGCAAAAGTCTGGGTTCAAACAATTAGGACAAAGAGGAAAACTACAAATTACAAATTAAATCAAAACTTAAAAGTCAAAAGTTAAAACTTAAGAGAAAGTTAGATTATAGATTTTGGATTATAGATTATAGAATAAAATTCCAAGCTCCAAATTACAAATTACAATCTTTATTAACTTTAATACTCAAAAGCTAAATCAAAAACCAATCTTAAAAATGCTACAAAGTCTATCTTACAGTCTCATTTGGGTGTTGTTTTTTTACAAGAATTGTGTTACAAATTCTCAATGAGTCTCGC
>CAYSJW010000023.1:0-116280 GCA_964431555.1 uncultured Gammaproteobacteria bacterium
CTCTCCTAAAACCATTTACAACTGGTGGAAAAGAAGACGTTTGATAAGTTGTAAAGAATAGAAGAAAAAGAGTTAAATCCAAGTTATTTAATAAAGTTTCTGTGCCTGGGGAGTTAATTCAGATTGATACCAAATTCCTGCACAGGAAAAATTTTTAATATACTGCAATCGATGTTGTATCTAAATGGAGATACTTGAAGGTATACCCAAAACTAACTCAAGAATAAATAATTGATTTTGTAAAAAATCTTTGAGTAGGCTGAGATACATCGGTTACACTTCGAGGTAAAATAGTTAGTTTCAGAAAGGAGGTGTAATTAGATGTCAGTTTATGGATTTTACAGGAATGCAAAGCTTGTTCATTTCCTACATCATGATAACCAGAGAGGTTGGAAAAATAAATACACTCTTCTCAGAGGAGTTGCTGAAAGCCTGGAACTATCAGCTTTAGCTAAACAGAAACTAGAGTGGATTATCTTCTATCAGACGGTAGGTAAGAAAAATGCCTTATATGTAGCTAACTATTTTGGTATATCAAGAAAGACACTCCATAAGTGGTTAAAAAGATTTGATGAAGCAAACCTAAGAACTTTAAAGGAGAGATCTCGTGCACCGGTTAAGAGAAGAACTTGGGAGGTAACAAGAAAAGAAGAAGAACAAATAATCACTCTTAGGAAAAGGACTAAGTATAGGTATGGTAAAAAGAAACTCCAAAAACTCTACTTTAATGAATATCAAGAGAATATATCCACTTGGAAGATTGAAAGAGTGGTTAGGAAATACAAACTGTATAGAGAAAGACAGGTAAAAAGGTCTCAGACTCAAGGTAAAAGAAAGAGAAAAGAAAAAACCTTAATCAATAACATTACCAGGAATAAGGAATTTGGATTTATCTGGCATATTGATGCGATCATCCTTTACTGGTATGGAGTAAGAAAGGTTATATTTACAGCAATTGAAGACATCACAAAAATAGCCTTTGCCAGAGTCTACAAGACCAACTCATCTAATTTCTCAAAAGATTTTATTGAAGGATTAATGTATCTTACTAAAGGAAATGTTAATTTTATTCATTCAGACAATGGAAATGAATTTGAAGGATCATTTGCTAATTCTTACAGTTTACTAGGATTAACCCATATCTATTCCAGAGTAAAAACACCAACAGATAACCCTTCCCTTGAGAGATTTAACTGGACACTACAAGATGAATGGCTATCTTTATCTGATGTGGGATTGGATGATATTGAGAGTGCTAACAAAGATCTAACTGATTGGTTGGTTGAATACAACAATTACCGACCACATGAGTCTCTTGACTATGAAACACCACTAGCATATGCTCAACAAAACTTTTTCAAAGTGTTACCGATGTGGTCAGCCAGAACATAATTTTGGAAAAAAAATAATATATTTTATAATTTCATAAATTGGGCTAATTTCTTATATTTATATGTGGAAAAGTAACAAACTAGAGAACTTTGCAAATATCAGGCATGGTTTCAGCGATCAATCGGCTGGTAATTTATCTTTTAAAAGAACTAAAATTGGAACACTTTCCAACAGAAATATGTTTTTTAGAAATCTAAAAATAGATATTAATAATATTGTAAGCATGGAAATGGTACATGGAACACAAATAACAAAAGTGTCAAAGTTAGACAGAGGAAGGGGTGCAAAATCTCAAAATAATGTAATTTCTGGTAGCGACGGGTTGTATACTTTTGAACAGGATATTGTGTTATTCGGCACATACGCTGACTGCCTTCCCATATATGTTTATGAACCAAACAGTCAATTTATTGCTCTATTACATGCGGGTTGGAGAGGTGTAGCCTCAAAAATTATAACTTCGTTAGCAAAAATCTTAAAACAGGAGGGTATTAAAACCAAAGACTGTATTGTAGTAGTCGGTCCTCATATACAACAATGCTGTTTTGAGGTTGGAGAAGAAGTTCTAGAACAATTCCCTTCCAAATACACTATAAATAACAGAATCAACCTGAAAGAGTACCTGCTTTCTCAACTGATCGAAGAAAAATTCAAAAAAGACAACATTGAACTTTCTGAAATTTGCACTCTTCATAACGATAGGTTTTATTCGCATAGACGTGAAGGCAACAAAGGTGCCAATTGCGCTTTTATCACAAGGGTATTGTAGAAATTTTATGCTCTCTTTACAACCAATTCATTTATTTCGATATCTCGGTTTCAAACGCGCTCGACTAGATCCTTCAATAAAACGTTTATTTTACTTGTCTTGGGAAGATGCCTTGTGGGATATTCTAAAGAAGAAAAACATAATTATGGGGTCTCATATTCTCGTCCCAGAGTTTTTTTGTGGTGATGTCGAAAACAATATTAGATCTCATGGTTACAAAATTGCTCATTATCCAGTCGGAAAAGATCTTACTTCAAATTCTGAAAAATTTATTAAAAAGCTTATAAAATACAAACCAAAAGTTGTCATAATTTTTCATGCCATAGGGATTAAAAACAATTTATTCAAAGACAGAGAGTGGATAAGTCTTTTAGATAAAAATTCCATACTTATTGAGGACTGTGTTCACAGGATGGTAAACCCTGAAAAAATCCATTTATACCAAGAAAATCACATAATTATGGATAGTTTAAGGAAAGTTATTCCTTTACAAGGATGTTGTGTGTACGGATCTTTTAATTTTCTGACCTTTTCAGAACCCCCTATCCCTCAATCTTGGTTTTACTCGCTAAAAGTTCATCTGTTATGGTTACTAATGGTCACGTTTTGGAATTTATGTCAAATCTTTGCAAACAAACGACTTTCAGTAAAACTTGCAGAACTCTCTGAAAAATTCATGATAAATGGTTATGACATAATTGGCGATGCAAAATTACCAGCCAAAGGATTGCTCATTTTCAATTTACTTCAACAATACATTAATTTTAATAAGATTTATAAAATAAAAAGAAAGCAGGTAGATCTTTATGAGAAGCAGTTACAACATTTGTTACCGATCAAAGTACTCTATGAAGAATCAGACAAGAAAGAAATTAGAGCTTGGCCCATTGTTTTGGATATAAAATACGCAGATAGAATCTTGAGTTACCTGCGTAAAAAAGGTTTAATCGTCCGTTTCGAACTAAACGATTCTATATGGAGCCAAAGACAGAAAATTATTTACCTTCCCCTTGGACCTCACATTAATAAACAGCAACAACTGATGACAATCAAACTTGTTAAAAATTCTTTCAAACTGATAAAAAAATAGTCTGTATTCTTTTTTTGCCCATATTAACTTGTATACTTTCCTCTCTTTTGGCCGGTATTGAAATGCCTCAGCTACATAATTATAAGTTATTATTTCCTCTGCCCCTTCTAAGCTTGCAATGGTTAGGCTGCCTTAACAACCTTATGATATTGCTTTGCGGAAAAGGTCATAGAGGCCAATCGTACTTATTAGCAACACATCGCAGCATTAATGAGTTAAAGGATAAAACTTTTTAATAGCTTTTGAAGATAACTCGCTATTTGATTTTAATTTTGTGCCTTTGTTCTAGAAATCGAAACTTTCCTATAATTCCTTGGCCATCTTAACAATTTCAAAACATATCTGGGAAATTCAGCAAATTCTCCCAAAAAAGAAAAAAAGAACACCTCTGTGGGCAGGTAAAACTTTAACTTTTTAAACCTGCCTTAGAAACTCTCATCCAAGTGAGGTCTATACTGCAAAGCTTCAGCCAAGTGTTTTACAAAAATTTCTTTTGAACCCTCAAGATCAGCAATAGTTCGAGCTATTTTTACAACCTTGAAATAAGACCTAGCTGAAAGATTCATCGAAGCTGCCGCGCTTAACATCATCGTGCGACATTCATATGAAAGAGGACAATACTCCTTAACGTCTTTAGTTGTCATTTCGCTATTACTTTTAATCCTTTTACCCTTGAATCTTTTTATTTGGATATCACGAGCTTTTTGAACCCTTTTTTGAATTTCGTTGGAACTTTCCCCTTTACCTTTATCACTTACTAATTTTTGTGTTTCTACTGACGGAACATCAATATGGATATCAATTCTATCCAAAATAGGTCCGGAAATTCGTTGGTTGTAACGCAAAATTGTTCCAGGCATACATTTGCACGCCCTTTTTGGATCCCCATAATAACCGCATGGACAAGGATTACTGGCAGCTACCAACAAAAACTGCGCAGGATATACTACTGTGCCTTTGGCTCTCGAGATGGATACTTTACCATCCTCCATTGGCTGTCTTAATGACTCCAATACATGTCGAGGGAATTCTGGAAATTCATCCAGAAATAAAACTCCCCTGTGAGCCAAAGAAACCTCTCCGGGAGAAATATTACTCCCTCCCCCTATTAAACCAATACGGCTTGTTGTATGATGAGGGCTTCGAAAAGGACGTGTTGTTATAATAGCCTCCTTGTCAGACAAGTTCCCGGTTATAGAATATATTTTGGTTACCTCCAATGATTCCCCTTCCGTCAATCTGGGAAGAATACCAGGCAAAGCACGTGCAAGCATGGTTTTACCAGATCCCGGAGTTCCTTTCATAAATACATTATGATTTCCCGCAGCGGCAATCTCCAAAGCCCTTTTTACAAACTCCTGCCCCACCACTTCCGAGAAATCAAACTCTGCTTCACTTATCCTTAAAAGACTCTTTAGCGACCTTTTGCGTGCCTTTTCAATTTTCCCCGTCCCCAAAAAAAATCTTACTAATTGCAAGAGATTTTCAACCGGAAAAACATCAACCCCAGGAACAACAGAGGCCTCTTTTTCATTTACTCGGGGAACAAAAATCGACTTGAATTTTTTCTCCTTGGCAAGATATGCCAATGGTAAAATTCCATTTGTATGTCTTAAACTTCCGTCTAAGGAAAGTTCACCTATAAACAAAGAGTTATCAATTTTACAGGTAAGCTGTCCTGAAGCTATCAAAATACCCAATGCTATGGGTAAATCATAAGAAGGCCCATTTTTGGGAAGATCAGCCGGTGCTAGATTCACTGTAATTCTCGCAATAGGAAAGTCCGCGCCTGAATTCTTAATCGCCGCCCTCACCCTTTCCTTACTCTCCTCAATCGCTTTATCTGGAAGACCTACTATATTAAAAGCTGGTAAACCTTCATTGGGTATATCAACTTCAACTTCAATTAAAGTAGCTGTTAATCCAACTGTTGTTCCCGAGAAAACCTTTGCCAGCATTATCTAAATATACTAAAGAATTATAAACTATATCAATATTTCATAATATCTTAACAATCTTAATGCCCATTATCCTGATTATCAAAAGGGGGTAAAAATACCACCTTTCAGTGCACAACTATTTCCTAAAGAAGATTAAATAAATAAATATAAAAATTAAAAGCACCAAAACATCAACAACCAACACAACCCACTTATAATTTTTAGCCTTTTCCTCGCCCACTAAAATTTGAATGCCCTTATAAACCAAAGCTGATACTAAAGCCAAGGAGGAAAGAAATCCTAAAATAGCAGCAAATTTGATGAAATCAACCACATCTTTTGGAACCAATCCATCCGCATACTCTACTTCTTTAGCCATTTCTAAAATTAGAACTTATTAAAAATCTTTCCAAAAATAATTGAAAAAAGATACAAAAATAGTAAAAGTGGAACAATCGAAATTAAAATAAACAACCACCAGAACTTTTTCGCCTTTTCCTTTAAAACATAGTTAAAAGCTTTGTTATTAAAATTAATTACGAAAGTAGCAAAGATTATAAATCCTAATATCGCAGAAAATCGTATAAACTGAACAATCTTATCCGTAAAAACCACTGGCAACATATTTTAATTTTTACACAAATAAAATCATTTTAAAACAGAATTTTCCCATAGAATTTAAGAAAAAAATCTGTCATCCTTAACTTATGAAGTTTATCGAAGCTAAAAATCCCATAGCTTTCTTTTGTGCCGAATATGCTATAGACAATGATCTTCCAACCTATGCCGGAGGATTGGGAATTTTATCCGGCGACATTCTAACTACCGCGGGAAATCAAGATTATCCAATGGTTGGTATAGGCATCTTATATAAGGGAAAACACTTTAACCAATATATTAATCAAAAGGGTGAAGAAGAAAAAAGAGATTCCGAATTTGACCATGACACTTCCTTTTTAAGACACACAACTTTAAACGGAAAACCTCTGGTTCTCAAACTTCCATCGATAAGCGGAGATATTCTTTTCAAAGCATATCACATAAGTTTTTCAAAAAGTACCATCCTTTTTTTTCTCTCAACAGACGTTGACGGCAATCCTCCCGAATGGATTTCAGACATGGAAGCTCTTTACTACGGGGATACTGAAAGTCAAATAAGACAACAACTGCTTTTGGGAGTTGGTGGGGTTAAACTTCTCAAAGCCCTAAAAATCAAGCCTTCATTTTATCACATAAACGAGGGTAGGCCCTGTTTTATTATTTGGGAAATAGCCAAGCAAATAGCAGATGAGGAAAAATGTTCTTTTTATGAAGCTTGGGAAATAGCAAAAAGAAAAATAATTTACACCAACCACACTCTCATTCCTGCAGGTAACCCATGCTATCCCGCAGAAAATGTTCGAAAGCTAGCACAACCTTACGCAAATCACTACGGTGTTGAAACAGAAAAACTCATAAAAGACGGGCTTACAAACTCGGATAACTTTAGTATCACACTCTTTTCACTCAATACCTCTTTCAAGCATTCTGCAGTAAGTAAAATCCATAAAGAATACGCCGAAAAAGAGTGGCCAAATTACCAATGGGTTGCAATCACAAATGGAGTTAATCATTTAAGATGGCAAGACAGTGATTTTAGAAAGGAAGGTTTGACCGATAAAGAAATCTGGGATCTGCACACGCTCAAAAAAAGAGAGCTTCTTCAAACGGTAATCAAAAGAACAGGATTCGGCTACGATCCTGAAAGATTGGTAATTTCTTGGGCTAGAAGGCTTGCAGAATACAAGCAACCCAAGATTATCTTTAAAGACATAAAAACACTCAAAGAAATTCTTTCAAATCCAAGTATGCCTATTCAACTTTTATTTGCTGGAAATTCTCACTCAGCCGATCCAAACGCAAAAAGTATTATTGAGGAAATCATAAAAATATTCTCGAACGAACTTTCCGGATACGCCATCTTTATACCGAATTACAACATCTCTTTGGCAAACCATCTTGTCTCGGGAAGTGACGTCTGGTTAAACACTCCGCAAGGTAATCTTGAAGCCTGTGGAACCAGCGGAATGAAAGCGGCAAGCAACGGAGTATTAAACTGTACAGTCCTTGATGGATGGACATACGAAGTTGATTGGAAAGGAATCGGCTGGGTGCTTGATCCAGACCATGTAGCGGAATCCTTTTATAAGATTCTAAAGGAGAAAATCGCTCCTTTATATTATCAAAGAGATAGTCAGGGCATTCCCAATGCTTGGATAGAAATGATGAAAAAATCAATTGAGATTTCAAAAAATTTCACATCCGACAGAATGTTTGAAGAATATAAAAAAATACTTTATTGTCCTTAAGATTCTTTATTTAAGTATTTCTTAACAGTCTGGACAACTTGCTCGGGAGTCTGCATAGCTTTAACCAAATAATCTTTTACTCCAAGCTTCAGCGCTCTTTCTTTCTCATCCTCCTCTGCTAAATTCGTCAAAGCGACGACTGGCACATTCTTTCCTTTTGGTATTTGGCGAAATTTCTCCAAATAATCAGTCCCGCTCATTTTGGGAAGCATTATATCCAAAAGGATTATATCTATACTTTCCTTTTCAGAAATTTCCAAAGCCTCCTCACCATCACGAGCATTCAAAACTCTAAACCCCTCAAAAGCAAATTTTTCAGTGTACATCTTAAGAAGAACAGGGTCATCTTCAACGATTAATATTGTGGGAAGATCCTCTTCCCTCCTATCTCCATTTGCCTGCGCTGAATAATCTTGATTCATATTTTTTTAATCGGTATTACTAATATTAGTCAAAGTTAAAGCCTATTTCAATTGTATAATCTTTTCTTATAAAATATAATAACGATAATAACCTGAATATTTAACAATGAAAAATTATATCCTAAAAATTACAGTATTTTTACTACTTTTCGTTTTATTTTTCCTAATATCCAAAAGAGCAATTGCTTCTGAGGGAACAATAGAACTAACAAGCAGAACCGGAGAACAAACAAGGTGTTACGTTGCATCTTTAAGAATGCAAAACTTAGAATACAAAATGCTTTTCTCCTGCAAATATCTTATCTATCCTGTTGATGAAACTATTTTTAACTACGTAATGTGGGCACAACCTAAAGACGGAGGAAAAGCTATAAAACTAGGCACCATTGGCCTAGGTAAAGGAGAGTTTAAAACCAGAACACCATTTACATCCTTATTTGTAACAACGGAAAGTAATAAAGATACAAAAACTCCTAGCGGAAAAATTGTAATGAGCGGCAACGTTCAACCGATTAAATTCCTTGAAGAAGAAAAAATCTCGACTCAAACACCCTCACCTGAAGGTGAAAAAAATCAAAAAGAAGAAACCCAAAAAAGCGAGGAAAAGAAAGAATTATCCACCAAGGATAAATTTATCCTAGCCTTTAAAAGAGCTGGAATTGCAGCACTTCTTGCTTTGGTTTGCTTAATAGGAATTGTTTTTGTTGTCAGCAGATCGAGAGGATAAAAATTACTTTATCAAAGGCAACTCAAACCAAAACTTACTTCCCTTACCCGGTTCTGACTCCACCCCAATCTTTCCACTAAACTTTTCTACAAGGAGCTTACAAATATAAAGTCCCAACCCGCTCCCGGTAGTTTTTCCCACATTTGTTTCGACTCTCTGGAATTTCTGAAAAAGTTTAGCTTGTTCTTCCTTCGATATTCCAGGTCCTGTATCAATGACCTCGAAACAAACATAACCTTCACGTCTTTGAACTAACCTAACCTTTATAGAACCGGAGTCTGTGTATTTAACCGCATTACTGATCAGATTCCCGATAACCTCCTGAATTCTATCCGGATCAACTCTCACCTTGTCTTTAATGTGCAAAGGTATCTCAAGCTTATAATCCAAACCTTTTCTTTCTGCCTCCGGAATAAACTGACTATAAACCGACCTCACAAAATGGGAAAGGTTTTCATCCTCAATCTGATAAACCATTTTACCTTCCTCGATTCTGCTTACATTAAGCATATTATTGACTAATCTAATAAGCCTTTCATTTATATTATTGGCATCAGCCAAAAAACCCCTAGCCTTTTCAGGAATGTCCCCTGTATCACCCTCCAAGATCATTGAAATATAACCTTTTACTGCTGTCATTGGAGCCCTTAACTCATGCGCCGCCATCGAAATAAACTCATCTTTTTGCTTATCAATTACCTTTAGTCTACTAGTTAAGTCCCGAAGTTGTCTTTCGTTATCAACCTCTTTTGTTGTAGCTCTGATAAATAAAAAACCAAATATCAAAAGGGTGATAAATAGCCCCCCCCGAAAAACTAAATTGAAAATATTTTCAGAAAAGATCAACCCAATAAAATTTAATATTATTATTGCGAAAGTAAGTATTTCTGTCGCCACAACTCTTGCATTTAATAACTCATGTTTGTAAATAGAGTAGAAGGTGCAAATTATAAATGGTGATACAAAAACCGCACCTATCGGTATAAAACTAGTTATATTAAAAATTATAGGAAAAATAAAATTAAATAATATTATTGTTAAAAACATCAACATAAGACCAATTAAAAGAATTTGAAATTGGGACTTTGTCTTAGGATCCGCCATTTTCAATTTACCTACCATCATAAATATTCCACTTGCAACCAATGACACTGCGGTCAAGGCAAAAAAAATAATTCCAGGTTCAACCACAGGTTGAGGTGATCCTTCCACTATCCTAACTCCGGAAAAAAGATAAGGAGTAAGAGTTAATAAAGAAACAATATAAACCAAAGGAAACAAACCAAAGACAATATATTTCGGAAATTTAACTTCCCTTTTAGGGAATACGAAAATAAGCAAAAAAAATAAAAACGCTTGATATATCGCAAAAAACATAACGAGGCGCATATTCCATAAAAGCCAAAAGGTATTTAAAAGATAGTAACTTAAATAATTAAAAATACCCCATAAAGAACTTACCAATGTAAAAAGCAAAAACAACAGTCCCGTTACACTCCTACGGTTATGAAAAAATATAATTGTACCCAAGACAATATTTGCAAGAATGACAATTCCTATTATTAGAATTTGAAAATTCAAAATAGAAAGCATACCTAAATCTAATATACAATATATCTAAATTATAAAAAAGTATAAGTCGAAAGATTAATCCTAATTAAATTTCACCATTACTGTCAATAAATCAGGAGTTCTAAAACAAGGAATCTTTACCTATAAATCATCTTCGTTCAATCCATTTATAAACTATTGCAAGTATATTTTTCAGAAAACATTTCTATTTATCTTGCTAAATTCAAAAGTACTTTTATTCTTACAACTAACTGTCCATAATAATTCTTTTAAATTTTTACTGCAAAAAGGATCAATTCCACCATTTTTAGAATATTAAGAATATGAAGTATTAGCTTTTAAATATTCAACACCAAAATTTTCTAGATTTTCAGATAAAGTTAGATTTTGTTCGCAACCAATATTCAAAACAGAGGGTTTATCTCCAACCAAATTCATAGCTTGGGTCAAATCAATTTCCAACAATCTTGCAGTAAAAGTAGGTTATAGTCTTCTTTCTCCTTCTTAATTATCAATTAATCCTTCATAAATTTTATGAATAAGAAGTTATTTATAAACCCACTTCTGCTTTCCTCCGGTTTTGAAATACTTTAGGCTTTCGTAATCCCACAGTATTACATGAGGAATAGCTCTTTTTCTAATATGGTTATAAACAAATTTGTAACCCGGATTTTCTTTAAGAAGTCTATCCAATAGAATTTGGGCAATTTTATTTTTTAAGTCATTACCCTTTACCACTCCCTTTTTAAGTTCAATATTAACCTCAAGGTATTGATTCTGTTTTCTATTAAACTTTACTCTCATCGCGAATTTCCCGGTAACCAATTTCTCCAATTCAGAAACCAACAAAGCTCTTCTGATAATCTCCGGATAAACATCGCAAAGATAAAATTTAACACTAAAATCTTTTCTCTCAAAAACATAAACAAAAGGTAGATTCCATAAAGTTTTATCTATATCCTCCCTAGAAGATTCCTTAATAATATCAATTCCTTTCTCTTTAAATATTTCACTTATTTCTCGGAAACCGATAACACCACCATAATCTTTGAGATTATATCTGACTAAAGGTATTCCACTAAAGGCAGAGCAAATAACGGTTCTATCAATCTCCTCAAAATAAAAAAGCTCAGGAATATATTGAGTCAAAGTTGGAAGCTTTACAGTTTCTTTAAATAATTTTTCATAAATAACTTTATCTTGGATAGCTTTTCTTCTTAGTAAAATAGAAATTGGAGTTTCATAAGACATTGTCCCTAAATCAACTGTTCCATAGTGATTAAGAGTAGTTGTATAAATATTTTTTGCCCCTACGGTTTTTAAAATATAATCTCTTAAACCCTCACTAAAACCTTCTGCCGAAAAAACAAAACCTAAATTATATTTTTTCCAATCAACCCCCAACCTAATTCCGTCATCTAAAACATCCTTTAAAAATGGAGCATAACTTCCTATAATAACTTGATCAAATTTTTCACCTAATTTTTTAACTACATTTATAATTCCCATTTTATCTACACCTGGTGTAATAATACTTATCTTATATTTACCCTTTTTTGTTAGAAGTCTGATAGCAGAATAGGTAAAAACACCCCCGATCCACGCTCCCAACATGAAACCAACTATATATAAAGTTGACCTTTTTTGGATTTCAAAATTCGCTCTTAAATATAATTCAGCAAGAATAGAGTATTGCAGGTCTTGTTCTTCCTCGTGAGGAAAATAGAAAGGTTCTCCGGTTGAACCAGAAGTAGAACAAATTATAAAACTTTTTTCTTTAAACTTTCCGTCCCAACAAAGGCTTTCCAATGGATATTTCTTAAGATAATTATCTTTATCGATCAAAGGAATCTCTTTAAAATCCTTGATTGTTTTGATAAGTTCGGGCTTTATTCTTTTCTTTTTCAAAAGATCTTTATAAGCTGGAACCCTTTGGGACATTAATTGAAAAAGTTTTAAAACCCTTCTTTCTCCTCTCTTAACCCAAAAATCTTCAGGTCTTTTTCTTAAATTTGATTCTAACCAAGAAACATTCTCAAAGTCTTTAGGAATCATATAAAAATTATTTCTTCCCATGATTAATCTAAATTTCTTTAATTTATCACTTTTTCAGCCATTTTATTAGCCACTTCCAGTGTAGATTTTCTCAATCTTTGACTTTCCTCAAAAATCTTTTCCAATACTTTGGCAATTTTGGAAATTTTATTTTCAATTCTTTTCAAACTAGGTTTTTTGTAGCGATACTCATCGTAAACACTAATTAGACCCCCTGCATTTACTACATAATCAGGCGCATAAAGAATTCCCCTCTTGTAAAGCTTCTCCGCCAAATCTTCACTCTCAAGTTGATTATTCGCCCCTCCCACAATTAACTTAAAATTAAGTCTTTTTATGTTTGAGGAACTAATGCATCCACTCAAAGCACAAGGAGAAAAAACATCCACTTTTTCTTTGTAAATTAAATTAGGTTTAACTACTTTTACACCTTTATACTCTCTAACCATTTTCTCCACCAACTCTTCCTTTATATCTGAAATAACTATTTTCTTTGTACATCTATAAAGTAACCTTAATAATTCGCCACCAACCTTTCCAACTCCAAGAATAGCAATACTCCTTTCTTCCAGATTGTCTTTTCCATACAAAAATTTAAGCCCCGATTTAATAGAATAAAGCAGTCCCAAAGCAGTATATTTTTCAGGATTAACTTTAGTACCTACAAAGTAAGGGCTACATTTTTTCAACTTTTTTATATCATCTTTACTTAAGCCAACATCTGAACCAGTGATAAACTTTCCAGAAAGATAACTGACTCTTTTAGCATATTCACTTAAAAGTAATTCTTTATTTTTATTTGAAAGATTCTCATTTGAAATTAAAACCGCTTTTGCTCCACCCACAGGCAAATTGGCCAGCGCAGCTTTATAAGACATTGTCTTTGATAAACGCAAAGCGTCTTTCAGAGCTTCAACCAAAGATGGATAATTCCATAAACGAGTTGCTCCAAAAGAAGGAAAGTCACTCCTAAACCTATGAATTGCAATAAATCCAAGTAAACTGGATTTTTTATCAAAATTGAATGTAACCAAACAATGATTATCAAATTCTGGAAGCGATTGTAAGTTTATAAGAGATAAACAATTACTCATTTTAGGATTTTAAGATATTCTCTAACAAATAACCTTTTATTTTTACCGGAAACAATGTTTTTGATTGCGATTGTGACTGCTACTGCACCAAGCAAAGCTGAACTTCCCAATTGTGGCCAGGAAACAAGTTTTCTCTCAACAACATCCTTGACAGAAGATAGCATTCTCGGATCAATTTTATCTACGCCACCTACTACATCATTGATGACAATATCGGCAAAGTCTTTCTTAGTTAATTTTTTTGACATTTTTTTCTCCCAATAGATTGAGCTTTTACCAAAAATCTTTTTATAACCCAAGTCAAATCTTTCAATATGCAAAACCGCCCATTCTCCATTATCGGTAACCATTACCACAGGAACTTTGTACTTTATAGCCAACTTTCTGACACTAATTTTCATTTGTATATGATCTATCTCTTCAACAATGCAATCTATTTTCTTTTCTTTGAGTAATCTCTCCAAAACCTTCTCATCAATACCTTTTTCTAAAACATTAAGTTTTGAAAACGGATCCATTTCATAAATTTTCCTGGCAACAATTATTGCCTTATTTAAACCAACTTGATGAACCCCCGCTAAAATTCTATTTAAATTTGTAGTCTCCAATTCGTCAAAATCAGCCAAAATCATCTCTCGCGATATCCCAGACTGAGCTAAAACCAAAGCAATATTGCCCCCAACACTCATTCCCAAAACTGCAACTTTAAATCTATATAATTTCTCCTGCTCCTTTTTACTTACCAAATTTCGATTCCTACTAGTCCTCAAAAGAAAATAGTCACCATCTTTAACAGTTTTGACCAAGGTCTGAATCCAAGGGTAATAGACATACTGAAATTTCATTTTATTTTTGATTAAAAATCCTTTAAATTCATTAGAAGTGTAAATTTTATCTTTTTCTTCACCTGCCCAACAAGTATTCTTTACCAAAAAAAGTTCTTTTATTTGCCTTTCAAACGCATCAACAAATGTAACGTCTTTTTGTTTTTTTAGATTTAATACATCCTTATTTTTAAAAAAGAACTGGGGTCTATAGAAATAATTTACATCAAACATAAAATATAACCAATATTATAGGTTAAAAGAATAATCATTTACAAGGAGAGGTTATCTTTCCGCCGTTATAGTAGCTGTCACCTCCCCGGTTGCTGAAGCATGAAGATGTCCATTTTCATCCACATAAATAGTATAACCTGTATCAGTCTCATCTCCGGTTCTCGGATCTTTCGGTATGGAAAGCATATATACCGGAACAATTTTTTCACCCTCTTCGCCCGCTTCTGCCAAATTAAAGCAACTCGTTCCACTTCCAATGCAAGTGGGTGTAGTTGGAAAATTACTGGTATTAGGATTACCATCAGTATCCGGTAAATCCCCACTATGTTCTGAGGCATATTGCATAACAGCGGCAAGTATAGCAATCAAATCAGTTTGTCTTTGTGAATCTCTAGCCTTAGCCAACTGTCTTCCCGGATTTACAGCAACAACCAAAATAGTACTCAAAATACCCACAATCGAAACTGCCAGCAAAAGTTCTATCAAAGTAAATCCCAAAACAAACTTTTTCTTTCTCATACAAATTATTCTCTTATCTCTAAAGAAACACTTTCTTTTTGCCTCGCCCAGTTATATGCCTCTTCCAAAACATCCTTCTTAATTTCAGCGCTTACTTGAGTATCTTTAGAACTTATCTCACTTGCCCCCAAATAAGCAGAAAATATCACCTTAAATGCAATAATAATCAAACCGGTCATCAAAACCATCACAAAAGCAAAAATTACATAAAAACTATCTATTTTTTCCCAATTCTTCCTTAACATATAAAATTATGCCGTATTTATATACTACCACTTGAGAATTAGTTTCATCATAACCAACTTCTACTCTTACAGGCCTAAAAAGATAGGCAAGTTTATCTATTTTCTGTAAATCTGCATCTATCTTTTCCCAGCTTCCTTTCAATTCAATCATAATAGGAATTCCATAATTTCCAGTTTTATCAACTACCGCTTTCTGGCTGGCAAAACTCACCTTTGAAATTGTACCTCCTTCACTTTTTTGAAGTTCGACTTCGTTGATAAAATTCACTACCCCGGCCTCATCCAAAAAAAGACCGGAAAGAAACTCCTGCTTAGGTTTTGCATTCTCAATCCCCACCGTACTCAGACCATTGGCTATCTCATTTCTTATTTTCTGAATTTTCAAACTCTTAAGTTCTTGCGATTTTCTGGGAAAATTAACAACCATTAGAATAAAAAGAGAAAGCGATATAATATTGACAATACCCAAAATAACATCTTTATAAGTATATGGACGTTTATAATCACCGGCTTTTTCTGTATCCTCAAATATTCCTATATTTCCTTCTCCGCTTGCCATTTTCATAAGATTCGAATCTTTTTCCTTACCTTTATCATGAGATAAAAATTCAGCCGCTGACTTAATATCCCCTTTTTCCCTAATAACATTTATTGAATCACTTTTATAAACCGGCTTTGTAATAACCGTTTTCTCATCCAACTTTTTCTTCTTCAACCCAACTTGAGAGTAGGAAGGTGGTAACTCTTTCATCTCTGTAAGATATTTATCAGACTTTTTCATAATTATTAAAAATTCATTTTATTGAATCGGGATTAATTTTTATCGGTTTATCCTTTATTGTCGTCTTTATCGGCAGATAGTTTAAAGTTAAATTGAATTCTAAGTTTGTCTCAGCTTCAAAACTTGAGATGGGTATATCAATATCAGCAAAATTTTTATCCTTTCCAAGATTTTCCTTAAACTCAATTAATGACAGACGATTTACAGCTAGGCCCTGAAGTCTTACTTCCCCTTTGTCTAAATCCAAATCATATTTCAAAATCTTGACACCTACAGGCTTCAGGTAATAAATCTTGTTTAATATATCCTGGGGAAAAAATGTTGCTTTCTTTATTTTTAAAACATTATCAGAAACCTTATTGATAAAAGTAATCTCTTCCAATGGATTTACAGATTTTTTAGATAATTCTGTTGACTCAATTTCACTTTTCAAATTTCTCACATTTTGAGTCATATATAAATAGGAAACCAGGGTAGAAAAAAAACAAACCCAAACAAAAAGTGTAATCGTTAATGTTAAAGTCCAAACTTGATTTTTCAGTCTTCGAAACTTATATTTTTCAACCAAATAATTCGGAAGTAAATTTAAAGTAATTGGGCTCGAGGGTTGTTCCACTTCTTCCAATTGCGAAGATATTGGAATAAGATTCTTTTGAATATCTAATTGGTCCATACCGGAAATCTCAACACTAAGTAAATTTGTCTCTTTCTTTAAGAAAGAGGCTACTTTTTCCAAATTTTGACTTAAACCTTCACCTCCAAGCAAAACTTTCTCCACACTAACCTCCTTATAATAAGCCAACATTTTTGATGCGGTTTTTAAGATACTATCCAAATCATCTAAATACTGAATCGATGTGCCAATAATTTTTCCCCCTTCCGAAAGCATTAAAACTACATCTTTACCATCTTGATATAGGGTCAAAACACCTTTCTCCTCTTTTTCCGAATATCTCAAAAGACATATTGACGGGGTTTCCACTTTCATTGGAAAAAGACCTGCCACTTCAGCCGCTTTTACATAATCCAATAAGATCCCCTTTTCAACAGCAACCAAAATAACATCAACTCCATTTTCATCTTTCTTAGCCACTTTCCAATCCAAAATCATATTTTCAACTCCCAATGGAAGATATTCCTGCGCCTGCCATTTCACAGCCTCATTAAGTTCAGAAATAGGAAGATTAGGCAATCTAAAATATTTTGTAAAACTAGAAAACTCCGGTATAACCACTGCCACAATTTTCTCTCTTATGTTTAGCTTTTTCCAAAAAGACGATAAAATTTTTGAAAGTGACATTACATCTTGAACTTTATAATCTTTTATCAATCCCTCCGGAAGGATAATTTCTCCACGCTTGAGTACTTTCTTCTTTCTCGAAGATAATTGGATAGTTAATATTTTTTCCTGAAGAAAATATATAGAGACAAATGATTTTGTAAACATGGCAGGTAAAATTTACTTTACTACAAACAGCATACTACAAGTATTTAAAAACAATAAGACTTGATAACTTATTCATTATTGCAAATGCTATACTTAATATCAAACTACAAAAATGCCCAAAAAGACTAAAAGCACTTACAATAAAGGTCAAATGCTTCTTTCTATACTCATTTCACTAGCCATTTTTTCCATACTGGCTCACGCTCTTTTCACCCTAGTTGCAACAACCTTCAGTCTAATCACCTACAACAAATCTAGAATCACAGCAAAACATATCGCTTTGGAAAAAATGGAGATAATAAGAAATCTCCCCTACGAAAAAGTAGCAACGATAGGCGGCATTCCCAACGGAACTCTTATACCCCAAACCGAAACGATAAACAGAAACGGACTTAATTACACGATAAAAACAGCAATCATCTTTATCGATGACCCATTTGATGGCTTGGCTCCTGAGGATTTAGCACCAGAGGATTACAAAAGAGTAAGAATAGAAGTCTCTTGGGAAGGGTTGTCAGCATCCGGCAAAAACCCAATTATTCTTTTAAGTGATATCTCCAGAGAAAGCAAAGGAAATCAAAGCGGAGGAACCTTGGTCATATTGGTTTACGATGCAAACGGAAATCCAGTACCCCAAGCTCAAGTAAAAATTGTCGCTGAATCTATATCACCGCCAGTGAATCTAACCCAAACAACAGATAGTAAAGGCAAACTAATCCTACCCGGAGCATTGGAGTGCATTGAGTGTTATCAAATAACCGTTAATAAAAGCGGAATGAGTACTGACAAAACTTACTCATCAGAAGAGGTGGCAAATCCACTAAAACCTCATGCAACTGTACTTGAAAATCAAGTAACTCAAATAAGTTTTACCATAGACAAAGTTGGAAGTATTAATATTTCATCTCGCAATTCAAGAGAAAATAACTTTGAAGCTTTAGGAAACGTATCATTTATTCTTAAAGGGGGCAAAATTATTGGAACCGACGAAACAGGTAAACCAGTTTACAAATATGATAAAAGCCTATCAACCGATTCCAACGGCAACCTAAATTTATCAAATATGGAATGGGATGTTTATCAAATATCCATGCCAGAATCAACATCCTACGACATATCCGGAACCTCGCCACTTTTACCAATTTACCTTTCACCCGGCTCTCAAGTAGACTTTACATTCTCGGTAGATTCACATACAGAAAACGGTTTCTTTATAACCGTAAAAGACCCAAGCCAAAATTTAATAGCTTCAGCGTCCGCTAAACTTTCAAAAATAGGAGAGTTTGAAGAAATAAAAGATACTGGCACTTCCGAAAACCCTGATTTTGGGCAAGTCTTTTTTTCAAATCTTTCGAAAGAAACATACAATTTGGTAGTTAGCGCATCTGGTTACCAAAATTATAATTCCAGTTATGATATTTCAGGTTACACCAAAGCCGAAATTGTCTTGACACCGCAATGAAAAAAGATAACATTTATCAACCAATTAAGAATGGTTTTACCCTAATTGAGGTACTCGTCGCTTCTGCAATACTGGTTCTACTTGCTTTCGGATTTTTAGGACTGCAATATATCATAAGCCAAAATCAAGTTACCGTCTGGAGGGACTATCTAAGTATAGACTCAGCAAATTCAGCTTTAAACACAATAATCAAAGAACTCAGAAACATACAAGAAAGTGAAAACGGATCATACCCTTTAGAAAAAGCTGAAGATCAGGAAATAATCTTTTATTCAGACTACGATAATGATGGAAAAGTAGAAAGAATAAGGTACACACTTTCCGACAGTAACCTCCTAAAAGGAGTCATCAAGCCAACTGGAATACCAGCAACCTACCCGATTGCAAACGAAAAAACAAAAATAATAAGTGAAATTATAAGAAATGAAAGTGAACCAATCTTTTTTTATTACAATAGCAATTGGCCTGAAGACACAGTCAACAACCCCCTTATACAAAGCGAAAGAATCTCAAAAACCAGACTTATTAAAATAGTTCTTAAAGCGAATCCAAGAAAAAGCGATTCCAGAAATAATTATTTGCTTGAATCGGCTACCAATATCAGAGTTTTTTTAACCGATTAAAATATGAATAAAAAACAAAAGGGAACAATAACTCCTGCACTTCTTATAATCACAAGTGCGTTTTTAATTATAATCTACGCAATTTTATACGTTCTTTCCATGCAGTTTGACTACACTCACAGACAAACAGCTTCGGATATGGCATTAAACATAGCCGAAGCGGGAATTAACTACTACAGTTGGCACTTAAGCCAAAGCCCAGATGATTATACCGATGGAACAGGAGAACCGGGCCCATATATCCACGATTTCCAAGACCCTCAAGGAGATATCATTGGAAAATTTTCCCTAGAAATTGATCCTCCAACTCAAGCCAAACCGATTATCACTATAACCTCCACAGGCTGGCTTAATAGATACCCCAAAGTGAAACGATCGATTCAAGTTGAGTATGGTCAGGTAGTCTTAACCAGGTATGCCTTTCTTCACAATTCAAATATGTGGTTTGGCAATAGCATCACAGTCAATGGTCCTGTGTTCTCAAATGGGGGTATAAGACAGGACGGAAAAAACACATCAACAGTTGAAAGTGCAAAATCCACATATATATGCGGTGAAGAATCAGGTTGTACACCCAATCCAGAAACAAAACCCGGGGTTTGGGGAAATGGAGAAATTGATGAATTATGGAGCTATCCTAAAGTTCCCATAGATTTCGATAGTATCAAAGTGAATTTTAATGAAATGAAAAAAGCATCCCAGGATAACGGTCTTTACCTTGCTCCGTCAGGAGCCCAAGGATACCACATGGTTTTTCTAAATACTGGTCAAGTAAGTATATATAAGGTCACTGGAACTTCTCCAATAAATGGTTATTCTCTGGAGTACGGTTGTGAGGTACTTCAACAGGTAATAACATCAGAAAGTGCTGTAGGAACCTACAATCTAGCATCTACTCCGATCATTTTTGCAGAAGATCACGTTTGGGTCGAAGGTATCGTTAACGGCAAAACTACTCTTGCTGCAGCCAGATTTCCACTGGGGACATTCAATGCCAATATCTGGATCAGGGGAAACCTTACCTACCTTGCAAAAGATGGCAACCACAAACTGGGCTTGGTTGCCGAAAAGGACATCGTATTTACGCGTGGTGTACCTGAATATTTTAGTCTTAATGCTGCTGTCTTGGCACAGAACGGAAGAATAATAAGGCATCACTATAATAAACAAGGCTGTAGGGTCGGCGGGCAGGGAACAGATTCTCAAAAAAAAGAATTCAACTTTTACGGATCACTAATCAGCAACCAAAGGTCTTACTGGAATTTTTCTCAAGGCCCAGGTTCACCTGCTTCAGGTTTTACCAAAACAACACTCGACTACGACCAAACCAACTTTGGCGACCCCCCACCGTATTTTCCAACTTACGGCACTTACCAGTTTCTCTCCTGGAGGGAAGTTAGACCCAGTTAAGGCTGGCAGACCGTAAATGAGGTCATTGCATAACCTTCACCTTCAACGTCTTTACATATTTCTCTAAACGGGTCATTGGGATATTTCCAGGTACTGCTCGATTCTTCCGAAAAATTTTTTTCAAATACATCCGAAAGAGATTGATCAAAATCACTACTAAATTCATTCAAATAATCAGAGGGTTCGATATCTTTCTGACCGACTACTTCTTTTTTACCCTTCACCAAACCAATAACCGACAAAGATATTGACGCTAAAAGTAAAAAAGAAACTATAAACACTATTATATTTGAGTAGTTTTGAGTCTTTTCTTCTTCTTCAAAATTCATCTTAAAATCCTGATTCTAAACCTCCTATAATGCTATAGATTGGAGTTATCAAAAGAACCACCATGGCTCCGACTGCTACTCCTATAACCAACATCAGCAAAGGCTCCAAAAGTGATGTTGCCCTCTTTAAACTATAATCAACTTCCGTCTCATAAAATGTTGCCAATTCTTCCAAAACATTATCCAAACTTCCGGTCTTCTCTCCCGCTTTAATCGTTTGAATTAGTGTTACTGGAAAGGATTTCTTACGGTTTATCAGAACTTCCGATAATGCCATACCTTTTGAGACGCCTTCACTAAACTCCTTTGCATGTTTTCTTAGATGAGGTTGTTTTAAAACATCCGAAACTACATCCAGCGCAACAACAATTGGCACCCCGCTTCTTAACAATGTAGAAAGCGTTCTCGCAAATCTTGCAGTATCAAGTTGATCCATAACCCCACTAATCACCGGAAGTTTCACCAAATATGAAAATATGAATTGCCTGGTTTTCTTGATGAGAAAAAGAAGAATAATGAAAAATATAAAAGATAAAAGAAGACCAAAAGTTAGAGCTAAATTTGTTCCTATAGCCATTCCAAAGTCCATAACAAATTTTGTAACAGGAGGAAGTTTAACATTCAAAGACAAAAAAACTTCGCTCATCTTTGGCAGAACAAATCCAATCATAATACCCCCGCTAGCCAGCATTGCACAGATAATTATGGAAGGATACATCATCGCGCTTTTTACCTTTTGGGAAAGTTCATGAGAGGCTAAAAGTTGCTTAGCCAAGTAATCAAATGACTTCTCAACTGTCCCACTCTCTTCACCTGCTTTTATCATCGTTAAAAAGACTGTATCAAATTCATCCTTATACTTCGCCATAGTAGATGAGAGAGTCTCACCCTTCCTGATGTGATAAATAAGATCAAACAAAATACTTTGAAACTTCTTATTCTGCGTTTCCTGACGTATAATATCTAAAGATTCTGTCAAAGGAAGTCCCGCCTTTAACATAGTTGACATAAATCTGCAGAAAGCGGCCTTTTCAGAAACCGATATTCCACCTCCGAAAATAACAATATCTTTTTTTTCCAAACTTTTAATCGTTAAAATTTGTAAATTATCTATTTTCAGCAAAGATACAGCCTCTTTTTGATTGGCTGCCTGAATCACATCTTCAACAATTCTATCCTTTTTGTCTTTGGCTTTATATTTATATAAAGGCATAATTGGATATTTTATTAACTTCCAAAAAATTAAATCCTTAATTTTCCCTAACAACTCTCATAACTTCCTCGATAGTGGTCAGACCAGAGGAAACCTTATCCAAACCATCTTGAAGCATCGTTACCATTTTTTCTCCAACCGCTGCTTTCTGAATTTCATCACTAGTCGCTTTTTCAGTTATCAAACCTCTAATTTTCTCAGTTACTTCCAGAACCTCAAATATTCCTATCCTCCCCACATACCCTTTGTTGCCGCATTGATCGCAACCCTTGCCTCGATAGAATTTCTGATTACTGATATCTACCCCTACCTCTTTGGAAAGTTTTTTCAAAACCGCGTCATTGGGCGTGTATTTTGATATACAAGAATTGCAAATTTTTCTCACCAATCTTTGTGCTATAACCACATTGATCGTTGAGGCTAGTAAAAAATCCTCTGCCCCCATATCAAGAAAGCGCGGAATTGCTCCAGCTGCCGTGTTTGTGTGAAGAGTTGATAAAACCAGATGTCCTGTTAAAGCAGAGTGAATGGCTATCTCGGCAGTTTCCTCGTCTCTTATCTCACCAACCATAATTATATCCGGATCATGTCTAAGCAAAGCCCTTAAACCAGTTGAAAATTCTACTCCCGTCTTAGGATTAACTTGTATTTGAGTTACTCTGCCTATTCCATATTCTATCGGGTCTTCAATTGTGCAAATTTTAACCTCTATCGTATTAAGAATATTAAGGATTGAATACAAAGTTGTAGTTTTACCACTACCGGTTGGACCGGTAACCAAAATCATACCATGAGGTTTGGTAATATTAGCCCTTAAGACCTCCAAATTATGTCCGGTTAGGCCAAGTTCCTCCAAACTAGCCGGCCTGTTAGTCTCTCGCAATAACCTCATCACAACATTCTCGCCATAAAAACCCGGTATAATCGAAATTCTCAGAGAAACGACATCATCATCCAAAGTAAATTTATACCTACCATCTTGAGGCACTCTATGTTCATCAATTTTCAAATTGGAAAGAATTTTTATCCTGGCAATAAGAGGGGCTTCCACTCCCCGGGGAAATTTAACAATATCTCTTAATATACCGTCAATTCTGAATCTTACCACCACCTCTTCTTCTTGAGTCTCAATATGAATATCTGATGCTTTCTCCGAAACAGCGTAACCAAATATTGTGTCTAATGTTTTAACAACAGACAATTTTTCAGCCGCTTTAGCCAAATCCTCCTCCTCACCTTTTTCAACTTTGGAAATATTTTCCGATATTATTTTCTCAAAATCTTCTTTAATACCCTTTTTATACTGGCCTAGCCCTTTGTTTAAATCTTCCCTGGTTACATAAAACGGTTCAATCAACAAACCTGTATGCCTTTTAGCAAATTCCAAAGCCTCAAAATCTTCAGGGTTTTCCATTGCAAGCTTTAATTTTCTCTCCTCTTTTGATAACGGAAGAATTCTATATACCCTCGCCATTTTCTCGGGGATCAAAGAAAGAACTTCAAGCGGAATATTAAGACGTCTTATATTTGCATAAGGAACCTTGAAATAATTGGCAATTAATTTACCAATGGTCTCTTCATTTACCAAACCTCTGAAGATTAGGACATCAGTTACTTCTTTATTCAATTCCGAAGCGGTTTTAAGAGCATCATCAAAATCGGAAGTCTGTACAAAACCTGAACCTACTATAATCTTTCTTAATATTTCAGAATCTATATGCATGGGCAGTTAATAAATTATATAACAATAAATATATTCAGAAAATCAAAAATTACTTCTTTCCAACTCTTTTCTTTTCCAACCACCGTGAAATCATATCCGCAGGTATAATGGTTAGAACACTTCCCAATATCAAAGCTGCGCCAATAGTCGGACTTAAAAGAATGTAAATGCCCGCGCCCGCCGCAATAAGGTATTTATCCACCTTTTTTGAAAATTCAACTGCTTTCTCCGCAATAGACCTCTCAACATTTGCCATAAAAAAATCAATTTTTCATTTCTTCGTAGCAGTTACTTAAAATCCTTGAAACCAAGTCTTTCTTTTCATCTGAAACCAACCAACAGTCCCACTGTCCCACTACCAATACTATTATATATTTAAAAATCTAAAAAAAGGAATCTATTTAATCCGAAAAATCGAATAGATCCAAATAATTTAGGTAAGGTTTTAAAAATTAGATGGCACAAATAAACCTTAAATTCAAAATCAGAGAAATCAGCGGAAATAATTCCGCTAACATTAACTTTCAGGAAATTCTTCCCAGTCACCTCGAACTCTATAGAAAGCTATACTCAAGAAACCCTTCTAAAAAGTATTTTCTAGTCAAAATATTAAGAGTTATTTTACTACATTTGGTTTATTCAATATTAAACCAAGAAGAACCGAAAACAAATAAAGGTAAGGGGTCCCAATAATTAGATCAGAGATCCATGGATTACTTACGAAAAAATAATCTATCTTGTTATCATATAATTTAACAATAACTACAACTAAAATAATTAGAATAATATTAGAAATTTTACTACTTCTAAATCGAGAAAGACTAACAAAATAAACAATTACACAAGTTACAAAAACACTACCCGAATACATTAAAATTTTGTTAGGAAGATATTTAACAACATCACTATCTAATTTCAAAATGTAAAGGGTATAGGCTAAAAACAAAAGTGATATAAAAAACAAACCCACTTCAGAATACTCCAATTTATTCTTAATCTTTAGAATTTTATTCCTTAGGATATAACTAGCAAAATATATAAGAAAAGCTAGAAGTAAATAAAAAGGTTTTTTGTATTGAAGCATATAAAACAAGAAATAACCACTCCCAGCAACAACATACGCTACAAATGCTAAATTAAACGCCTTATTTAAATTATTCACAAAAAATAATCTATATTTATATAAGTTATAAGACTATAATTGGATTTTGTAAACCTTCAGAAAACCAAAATAAGGAAGACCCCTCCTTTCGGAGGGGTCAATCCATATACTTTGGAGACTAGTAAGCCAGGTTCTGTTTCCCCCGATTAAATCGGAGTAGACGGCAATCTATCTAACGCCCTCAATCTTCAAGGCTCGGGAAAGCATCCTTATAGCGCCTTACTCGGAGGTTGCAGCGGAGGGGATTGCCTCCTAACCAACGCTCTTTCAAGCCTTGGTAGGACCCTACCTCACCTTTCGGTCAGGCAGGGCTTTTCACTCGTATCTTTCCACCTTTTAAGTAGAAAGACCGACATAGTTTCTGTTGCTCTAACCAGCGGTTCACTCTTTAGCCTAAAGTTTTAGAGTTCCCGTCGCGACTTGCGCCGCGTCTCCTGCTTTCAGCTGCCTGGACTTTCCTCCCCATAAATGGGGTAGCCGTCCCTTCTCCAAAGCAATCTATTATACCACAAAATAACCGATAAAAATTAATCAATTACTCACGAAGAAAATTAGTCTTCAATAAAACTTGTAGGGTTATAAAAATCGGGACCGCAACAAGTATGCCAATTATACCCAGAAGCTTAAAACCAATCGCTAAAGAAAACAAAGTTATAACCGGATGAACACCAACCGATTTTTCCATAATCTTTGGAACAAAAATGTAGTTTTCAAGCTGCTGAACCAAAAAAGCCAACGCCGCCGTTGCAAATCCCATGACTGGAGATATACCCAATCCAATCAAAACAGCTGGAATAGCTGCAATAACAGGCCCAATATAAGGAACAATCTCCAATAATCCTGCCAAAACCGATAAAGGCAAGGCAAAGGGAATACCTAAAAGTGATAATCCAATATAATTAGCGAAACCCACCACAAACATTAAGGTAAGCTGTCCTCTAGCCCAACTTCCCAATTTATCTTCAATTGATTTGATGTTTTTTTCAATCAAATCCCTCTTTTTACTGCCAATTAACTCTGCTAATTGATCGTCTAATTTTTCTCTTTCCGAAAGCAAATAAAAGGCGAAAACCAAAACTCCAACCAAACTGATTAGATTCGAAAAAACCGAAACAGTGAGTTTGGCAACCTGAGTCGGCAAACGTCCCAATTGGGTAACAAACTGCTGAACTATCTGATCACTCACCACTCCAGATATACCTATATTTTCTATAACTTTTGGAAAGTTATTAATAAAGGCTGTAGTTTGATCAATTAAAGCGGGAACCAAAGCTGCAATACTTAATCCCACTAACCCAAATAAAATAAAATAAACTACCAAGACAGAAGCTCCCCTTGGAATTTTCCTTTTAGAAAGACGTGTAACGGTTGGATTTAAAATAGCAGTAATAACCAAAGCGAGAAAAAATTGCAAAATTATTTCCCTGATTCTAAACAAAATCCAGACAAAAATTAAGAAAAATACCGTAAAAACCACTGTTCTATGAGAAATTTCTATTTTCCTTGGCATACCGGTAATTTTATAATTAAACCTTAAAAAAATGAAAAAACCAACTTTTACCTAATCTATTAAAATTTAGTTATCAACTTTATTATGCCATTTATTAATGAAATTTTCCACACATTCAATCCAATTAGATTTTGAAATATCAAACCATTTTATTCTTTTATCCTTCTTAAACCAGGTCATTTGGCGTTTAGCATATTGAATCTCCGCACTTTTCCACCTCTCAATCAAATTTTGCTTCATACTCTCTGTATTTTTTGCATTCACTTCAAAACTATCTAATTCGCCTAGATAACCAGAATGTCTTTCGAAATAAACTTTCCATTGCCTATACCCCAAGGACTGCATTGCTTGACTATCCCATCTCAAACCTCTTTTCAACAAATTTGCAATTTCATTCTCAATTCCAAGACTCAACCTCTCATCTACTCTTTGCTCAATTCTTTTATTCAAATAACCACTTGGTGCTGATATCCCTACAAAGAGAATGTCTTTTTCATCTATCCTAAAGGGATGTGTCTTTAATATTTTATTTTTTTCTTTTTTATACACAGCTACCTCTATAGCACGAAGTAGTCGTCTTGGATTTTTCCTATCAGAAGCATTCATATTTATCAATTTTTCCGGATCAAATTTCTCCAAAATCCAAGATAACTCATAAACGCTTCTGCCTTTCAGTTTTTCCCTCAAATGTTCATTTTTCGGAATATTCAAAGTGTCAATCCCATCAATCAAACCCTTTATATAAAAGCCTGTTCCTCCAACTAAAATTGGCAGTTTCCCTCTTCTCCAAATATCTAAAATAATTTTTTTCGCAAATTTAACATACTTAAAAACACTAAAATTTTCCTCCGGCTTAACTAGATCATATCCCCAAACCTTTACCTTCCCAACATTATAAAATCCCAAATTTAAATCATTTAATCCTAAATCCGACTTTGAAACTCGGAATTTTGAACCTTTCGGCAGATCCTTGCCTGTTCCGATATCCAATCCTTTATACACCTGTCTGGAATCAGCTGATATCAATTCCCCATTAAATTTTTTAGCCAAATGAACTGCTAAGGAAGTCTTACCAACAGCTGTGGGACCACATATAATCAGCAATTTTCTCATCTTATCAACTGGAAGCGCTCGTATACTTTTTCAAGGCAAAATTCCAAAACTTAAGAGATATAAACAAAAACAAAGCCGAAATTATCAAAGAAATGATAACCAAAATAAAACTCACACGACCCATCAAGGCTTTTGCAGGAAGAGTCACCATTATCGCAACAGGAATAAAAAAGGTAAGAAAACTCTTTACAGGTTCCTTGTAAATATCCACAGGAAAACGTCCCATATTAGTCACATCCCGATAGATCATACTCACATGATCAACCTCTAGAGTAATTATTCCAAAAGAAATAACAAAAATATGGAAAGCTGTGGAAATTAAAAGTCCGACCACTATTAATAAAATAAAAAGTAAAACATCCAAAGACGAGGGTGAAAGCAAGCTTCCAACATAAAATAAAGATAAATAAAAAAAGGGGAGAGTGATTAAATCAACTGCATCAGCTCCTCCCAGCAATATCCTAAAAAGAGAATTGAAGGGTTTAACTAAAATAAGGTCAAAGTCCCCAGTAACCACATAATTTCTAAATCGGTAAACCTCCCGGAAAAGAAATTGTGAAGTTGAGTCTATCGCTACAAAAGTAAGGAAAAAAAACAGTGTCTGATTCGAATCATAACCAGCCAAAGTTTTTGAACCATTAACTAAAAAGAAAATAAGTAAAACTTGAAAAACAAAACGAATTATTTTCCCAGCCAAAAATACAAAAAGTACACTTTTTCTACTAAAAATCACCAAAAAAGAATTTCTGCTCATTTTAAACCAAATAGCCAAATAATAAGCTAGCCTTTTCATAAATTTAGCCATGATTTGAATTTTAATTGGAAAATAGAAATTACCTACCAGCCAAAGCTTTAGTTTGTTCCAATTATTTTGAAATTTTATCTTCGATGAAATGTCTTTATCTTCCATAAACTTGGTAAACCTTCAGTCCTTTTTGCCAAACAAATTTCATTAAAAACAATAAAATCAAAACCCAAGAAACACAAACAAATATCCCTTTTATAGCCGAAAAACCGGAAATTTTACCCAGATAAATCTGGAGTGGAAAAAATATCAAATAGGGGAAGGGAGTAAAATTTAAAATATTCAGAAACTTATCAGGAAGAATATCCAAGGGAAAAAAAATGCCGGACAAAAATTCAACCATTATAACCGTTATCAAAAAATGACCTCCCCAAGCCAACTCAGGCGCCCAGAAAGGTATTGTGTTAACAATAAATAAAATTGAAAAATAAATAAAAATAGCCAAACAAATACTCACTGAAAAAAGAAATATTTGAAAAATATTTTCTTGAAAATAAAACGGCGGCTTGAAAATCAAATAAAGTAAAAAAAATTCACCAACCGCAAAGACCAAGTTTAAAACCTTGCTTGAGACATCTCTGGTCAGCCAATATTTAAAATAATCAACCGGCTTTAATAAATTATTAATTATTTCACCCCTGGCGATCTCGCCTGCGACATCCTGAGATCGAGCTGATAAAACAAAAGCTTTAACAAAAACCAAACCTAAAACATAGGTTAAAATCTTATTTCTATCGTAGCCAAAAAGTTCATTACGATCACCCGAAAAAATTGTATCCCATAAAAAAAGAGCAACCAAGACTTGTAAAACATTTCTTACTCTCCACATAACAAAACTAAGCCTGTAAGCAAATTCTTGGTTGAAAGAGGTTTTAAAGATCTGAAAATATTTTTTTAATAAAACATTCATTTTATATAATCTTCCTTGAAGACTCTTCTTATAATATCTTCCACAGGTTCTTCTTCGATTGTTAGATCTCTAACAGGAAAATTTTGTAAAAGCTCTGCTGCAGCAACCGCCGAAACCTCTCTGGGAACCGATATAACTACCAAGGGGAAATTATATTTTCTTATCTCGCCAATTTCGGAAAATCTCTTGACATCTACCGATTTATCCAAATAAACTCTGATAATTTTATCCTTCGCAAATTTTGAAATGATATCCTCAAGCTTGCCATCAAAGAGTATCTTTCCCTTATTGATAATAATCACCCTTCTCGCTAAATCAATTAAGTCATCCATATTATGAGAGGTCAGAATTATCGTTGCCGAATATTTTTTATTGTAGTCATAAATAAAATCTCTTATCTTTTGTTGAGCCAGTACATCCAATCCAATCGTCGGTTCATCTAAAAATAGAACTTTAGGTTTATGTAAAAGAGCCGCGATAAGCTCCATTCTCATTCTTTGGCCCAAGGATAGTCTCCTTACTTGGGTTCCCAATAAATCCTCAACTTCTAAAATTTTCACAAGCTCCGAAAGATTTTCTCTGTACTCTGTATCCGGTATCTCGTAAATTGCTTTATTAAGTTCAAACGTATCTCTAGCCGGCAGATCCCACCAGAGCTGATTTTTCTGTCCCATGACCAAAGATATTTGCTTTAAGAATTTTTGATCTCTCCGCCAAGGTTCAAAACCCAATACCTGAACAAATCCCGAGGTAGGGTAAAGTAATCCAGATAGGATTTTCAAAGTTGTTGTTTTGCCCGCACCATTAGGCCCAATAAAACCAATCAACTCTCCGCTCTCAACATTAAAGGAAATAGACTTTAAAGCTTGAACAGTCTTTTTTTGCGGAGAAACTAAAGATTTCATACCACCCAAGAAACCAGGCTCCTTCTCGGTAACCTCAAAATTTTTCACCAACCCATTGACTACAACAGTATTATTAACAGATGCTCTCATATACCTTCCTGGCTAAAGTATACAACTCTTTGCTTAAATAAAAAAAATATATTTTAAAAAAGTAAATATTTAACAGTATATCCCTTACCTTCAATTATCAATTATTTTTTTGAAGTTACCTTGTTACCTGTCTTTTCAATTTCTTGCCGGGAGTAAAACGAGGAGAACGATGCGACTTTATTGTAACCATCTTATCGGTTCTAGGAATTTTCACGGTTTTCCCTTTCATAGAAATGACCCTAAAAGTGCCAAAACCGGAAAGAACAACTTTTTCTCCCTTCGAGAGAATTCTTCCTATTTCATTAAGAAAAACCTCAATAGCCTCTTGGGCACCCTTTTTGGTTAGGTGAGCTTTTCTAGAAACCAGATCGATAAGTTCTCTTTTTGTCATTCTAACTATTATGAAGGATAGGACAAAGTTTCTTATTTGTCAAGTAATCGGGAAAAAATAACTATTTTGCCGCAGTTGTTTCAATTGCCCTAGTCTCCCGAATAACACTAACTTTAATTTGTCCTGCATATTCCGTTTCTTTTTCAAGCTTTCTGGCAATATCTCGCGCAAGCACCACCACCCCATCATCATCAATTTCATCAGGATTAACCATTACTCTTACATCCCTTCCCGCCTGAAAAGCATATGCCTCCCTCACTCCTTCAAAACTCATTGCTATTTCTTCTATCTTTCTCATCCTCTTAACATAACCTTCATGCGGCTCATATCTTGCACCAGGTCGCGAACCAGAGATTGCATCCGCAATCCAAACGATAATACTTTCAGACGATGAAAAAGGTCTTTCTTCATGATGTTCTGCCACACAAGCTACAACTTCCTTGGGAAAACCATATTTTTTAACCAAATCAACACCCACATCAACATGCGAGCCTTCTTCCTCCGAAACAACTTTTCCAACGTCATGAAGCAAACATCCCAATCTTACAGTCTCAACATTTGCACCTATTTCATGAGCAATAGAAACACCGATCTTTGTCTCTTCAATCGTATGAAGTGCCAGATTTTGCCCATAGGAGGTTCTAAATTTATATCTTCCAATGATTTTAATTAATTCCAAAGGCAAATGATACACTCCACAAGTTTCGGCAATCCTTTTACCTTCCTCCAATAAAACTTCTTCCATTTTTAATTTAGTTTGTCTAACAACTTCTTCAATCCTGGAAGGCTGAATTCTTGAGTCTCTTATAAGAACCAGAAGCGATCTTTTGGCAATTTCCCTTCTGATTGAATCAAAGGACGATATCCTTATTACATTAGTCTCATCAATCTCAAGCTCAACTCCTGCCTCTTTTTCAAAACTCCTTATGTTTCTGCCCTCTTTACCTATTATTCGTCCTTTAACTTCCTCATTGGGAACAACAACTTCAGAAACGCTGTACTCTGCTACATAATCAACCGCACCATGTTTCATAGCATCCAAAAGGATCTCCTTTGCTTTCTCATTAGCTTCAAGTTTTATTCTTTCTTCAGCCCATCTTATCTTTTTCGCAATCTCCTCCTTGAGTTCCTTTTCCACTTCTTTCAAAAGAAGTCTTTTAGCTTCATCAGGAGTTAATTTGGTTATTTTAGCCAAAGCCAAAGTTAACTCTTCTTCTTTTTCCCTAAGTTTTCTCTCCTTTACCTCAAGAAGATGGCGATCTTTTCTTAATTCCTCAACCAGTAACTTAATATCACCTGAATTGAAATCTTTAGTATTTCCAGACATAAAAGTAAATTAGATCTTGGAGAATAAAAAACTTCCGGTGTTTCAAATTAAACCACCGGCTGTTGAAGAAACGTCAAAATATGTTTCAACAAACATTTTTATTCTCCAAGAAAAATTTTACTATTTTTAAACTTCTTGGTCAAATTTAGCTACTACCCTTCTTATTACATCCCAGGAAAACCCTTTCCTTTGAAGGAAATTGCTCATTTTCACCCTCTTTTGAAAACCAAAAAGATCTTTCCACAAATATTCCTTTGATTCCAAAATCCTTTTCGCACTTAAAATCTCATCAATTCCTAATTCATTTAAAACTTCATTAATAATTTCCTTGTCAATCCCTTTAATTATTAACTCTTGTTCAAGAATCTTCCTTGGTTTTGGTCTAAAAGTATTTCTTTGATCAACCCACCAAATTGCAAATTTTTTATCATTTAATAAATCCAACCGCTTCAATCTATTAAACAGTTCATTGTGAAGATTTTTTTGTATTCTGTGCTTATTCAACCAAAACTCAATTTCCTTTTTAGATCGTGGACGCAAAGAGGTAAATCTTAATATCTTGTCATAAACTGTCTGAAATTCGGATTCTTTCTTAATCTTATCAATATCATCCGAAGATAAAACTTCTCCCACTTTTAATTTTAATTTAACAAAAGTCTCAATATCCACACTTAATTTAGAGCCATTGTCAAAATGTATATCAATTATACTTTTATTTTTTTTAGTTTTTACTGAAGTAATTACAGGCATAGAAAATCTACTTGATTAGAAAATTACGATAAAGGATTTTGAATTGACCAAAGGCAAGGCAATTTTGGAAAAAAATATTACTCCTCTTTTTCCTCTCCAATTTCTTTTGGAACTTTCTTTCCTTGGGCAACAGCTTCGCGAATCTTTCTTTCAATCTCATCAGCCAACTTTTTATCCGATTTGATCACCATTTTAGCCGCCTCTCTACCTTGAGCCAACGGCTTTCCTTCATAAGTGAAAAAAGATCCCTTTTTTTCAATCAAAGCCAAATCAACCGCAACGTCAAGCAGTCCACCGGCTTTGCTTATTCCCTCATCATTCATAATGTCAAACTCGGCAACTCTTAATGGGGGAGCAACTTTATTTTTAACAACTCTTACTCTATGACGAGAACCGACCACAGTTTCCCCATCTTTCAGAACCTCAATTTTTCTAATATCAAGTCTTACTGATGAATAAAATTTTAAAGCTAATCCCCCCGGAGTTGTTTCGGGATTACCAAACATTACTCCTATTTTCTGTCGAATCTGATTAGTAAAAATAAGAATTGTTTTACTCTTGGAAATAGCTCCGGTTAATTTTCTTAATGCTTGACTCATAAGCCTAGCCTGCATGCCAACAACTGCATCACCCATTTCACCCTCCAATTCAGCTCGGGGGACAAGAGCTGCCACGGAATCAACAACTATAACATCCAAAGCCCCTGATCTTATTAAGGTCTCCGTTATTTCCAAAGCCTGCTCCCCCGTATCTGGTTGAGACAAAAGCAAATCATCTAAATTAACACCAATAGTCTCGGCCCGTTCCGGATCCAGCGCATGTTCAGCATCCACAAAAGCACACTGACCTCCTTTTTTTTGTGCCTCGGCAATAACATGCAAAGCAAGAGTAGTTTTTCCCGAAGCTTCAGGCCCATAAATTTCGACAATCCTTCCCCTTGGCAGTCCTCCCACCCCCAAAGCTAAGTCAAGCGCGATCGAGCCGGTTGGAATTACCTCAACCTTAAACCTGTCTCCCACTCCTTCTCCCAGTCTCATAATTGAACCCCTTCCGTATTGTTTCTCAATTTGTTCCATGGCCATTCTTATAGCCTGAAGTTTTTGCGAAGACATACCCTCAGAAGGTACTTCTCCCTCATTTGTTTCAATTTCCTTAAGTTTGCCTTTCCTTCGTACCATAATAAACACTTGATATCATAATATCTGCTAAAATACAAGATATAATTTAGCTAATTTTATGGAAATTTGGCAGAAAATATTAATCTTAACATGGGGAATTCTATCACTATTATTTTTCATTAAAGGATTTATTGAATCTAAAGAAAAGAAAAACTCTTTTAGCAAAACACCACTGCTTTCAGTTTTCGGAATCTTTGTTTGGGGTGATGCGGTTATTTTCGGACTTTTTTGGATTTTTTCATCAATAACAATAATCTTATTAAATGACTGGCTTTTATTTCCTTTAATACTCTCTGTCTTTTGGTTTGTGCGAAGTTTAGGTGAAACAATTTATTGGTTAAATCAGCAATTTTCTCCAATTAAAAGAAACCCTCCTGAAAATTTACTTGGATATAGATACTTTAAAAATGATTCTATTTGGTTTATCTACCAAACTATCTGGCAATGCATAACCATAATTTCAATCATTTCTACCATCTACTTTGTCAAAATCTGGCTAAAGTGAAAAAGATAATTATCACTTAAAACCAACGATACACAGACATTTATTTTTAGCTTGCACAATCATTTATGCATAACTTCTGAGATAAAAAGGCAAGGATGAGGAAGAGATTTTGTTCTGACATTTGAATAAAACCTCTTTTGATAAAATTAAAAGATGGAAATTAAAAGTTAAAACCAAACCAGATGTTAAAAGCGCTACCTTCATTTTGCTTAACATCTCCGAATCTGAATATTTTGCAAAATTTGTTAATCTATTCAATAACCGCTATTGCTACATTCAATTTACATCAACCAAATACCTAACTCCTATATCTTATTCCTATTTCCTATTTCCTATTTCCTATTTCATACTTCCTATTTCTCATTTCTCACAACTCACCACCCACTACTCACAACCCGCAACCCACTACCCACCACTCACTTCTCACAACTCATAACTCACTCTTTCTGAAAAAACCCATTGTTGGAGACTACTCAACACCCAGTGTTGAGAATTGTTGAAAATTTTATTTAATTACCATCTAAAAAATTTTACTAATTACAAGAGTATTTTTTTCTGCTGAAAATGAAGGCATAACCATAAAACCCGTAAGCATTTGTTCAGGAATTCCCATATTTAATAAATCCGCTTTGTATTTTTCAATCTGTGACTCTTTTCTACCTTTTCCTATCTCTAGTATCAAATACCTCCCATCCGGCCCAATTCCGACAACATCTAATATGTCATTATTTGATAAACTTACTTCAAAAAATACTGCTGGTTTTGGTTGTGTATTTTCAACTTCAAGAGGATAAAATATCCCCCTCAACACTTCCCAATTAGCCACTAAAAACTTTATAACCTTCTGGTAGGGTTTTTCCTGTTGTGAATGAGCTTGTTCTTTCAATCTTTGATTAACAGTCAAGTTTTTTTCAATTCTCACTCTTTGCCAATCTTCTAAATCTGACGGGGGAGAATAATTCAAATTTTTCTCAATAAGAATCCGCCATTCTCCTTCTGCAGCTGTACCAAATTGATAGTCTATTCCAATTCTTTCATCTCTTCCTTTTGGCCTTCCATTTTCATCAAGACCACTTGTTATTTTATAACCTCGCAATTTTTCCACTATCTCCTTAATTTCGCGTTCATGCTGAACTTTCCATTCTTCAACTTCACTAGAAGCTTTTCCTATCATCCACAACTTTAAAAACTTTGGTACCTCGTTTGTTTCATCCATAACTGTTTAGAAAATCAACTATGGTTAATTTTCCAAAACCCTACTATAATTTGCTCTCATTTAAATATCAAATCGTTCCTTAATTTTTTAGATATCTTAGTATAAAATTAAAAAACCTAATATTGTAAGAAGATGCGCCATTATCATGCCAACTTTAAAAGAAGGATTTTCAAATTCAATAGAATTTTTTAGAACTGTATCAAGTCTCAGCACTCACCTTCCTCTTCCTTTCGGAGGAGAAAGTCTCGCCGAAACAGACAAAAGTGGAAAACCTATTCCGCCTGAAAATAGAAAATATATGACCATCGTAGAAGAGACCCTTTTTTACCTTATTTCCATCGGAGTCTCCCCAGCTCTTTTTCCCATAATTTTCAATAACCCGGAAAAAGCTTCAGGCTTTGTTAGGCAATTTACAGGAATTGACGGGGAAAAAGTTTATTTTGAAAAATTAAGGTCCAGAATTAAAAAATCTAAGTAATCTTATTTTAGCCCATTAAAATTCTGAAAGTTTAAGCAAGGCCTTTTTCACCAGTTAAAAAGAAGAATTCATAGGGGGTGAAAATCACCCCCCTTATTGGTTAAATAATTTTAAAATTTGAAAAATATCCCAATGTTTGAACCTACTCAACACCTGGTGTTGAGAATTCACTAAATTTAATTCTTAATTCTCAAATAAACAAACCAGTAGCGAAACAACTTTGCAACAATAATTTACGAAAAAAAAGGGAGGGGTGTAATATCAGTTCACCCGACAGGTGTGATAGTGTGATATTAGATATTATTAAATGTTTTGTAATCTTTTGGTTAGCTTATACATTTGGAGTGTTAATAAAAACTCAAGAAAAACTCAAGATATTTCGATATTTTTATTTTAAAATTGAAGTTACATGAGATCCAAAAAATTTAAAATTAAAATTTTAGATATACCAGAGGTTTATACTTTAAATGATAAAGTTAGTAAACTTTCAAGTGTTTCCATATTTGAGGGGTATAACCATGAATGTGACTGTGCTTGTCCGAATGAACATAGTGGAAATATTATAACTGAACCTTATACTAAAATAAAAATATCAACAGTAAATCTTCATAAAAAATAAATTTAAATAATTCAAGTGAAAAAAATAGTCCTAACCGAAATCTACGATTACTATTTTGGATTTTTCTAAAACATGATTAAGAAAAAAGGGTTTAATAAAAAAAATCATAATAAATCCTCACAATATTTTTTGTATCCTAATATTTTTACTATCAGACAACTAGATGGTTATTCAAATATAAATGGGGATCTACATCCCATTTGGGGAAAACGTTTTGCAATTTATCACCCAATAAAATCCAACATCACATGTTTAAAAAATTCAGCCTGGGAAGTTTTTGATCTACTTAAAAAAAATTATCATAAAATTCAAGACATGCTGAACGCTAATAATGAACTGACTACCCATAAAATTAAAGAAATTATAAATAATTTTAAATCCAGAATGATTGTTTTAGAAAATCAAAAAGGATTAAAAGTAAAAATTATACCCGATTTTAGTACCAATGCCGGGGTTTATTTACAAATTACAGAATATTGTAATTTTCATTGTCCAGGTTGTTCTGCAGGATTGGATAGATATCAACCTGATAGATTACCGGAAACCATGAATGAAAATAACCTAGAAGAGCTTTTTCAAAATATTATAGAATCTGCATCAAATTTAGGATTTAAAAAACTCATTATAAAATGGGCTGGTGGCGAGCCGTTACTACCAACTCCATTTAAGTTAATTCGAAAAGGTCAGCCAATAATTAAAAGGTTACAAAAGCAATACTCTAAAATTAAAATCTACCAATCAATTTTGACAAATGGATCATTCCTGAAACCCGAATTAATTTCTGAGATAAAAAACTGGAATGTTCATCTTGCAGTAAGCTTATGGGGGATAGGAGAAGATAATTATAAAGCTAGAGGAGTTAAAAAGGTAAGTGGGTATGACATAATTGAGGGTATAAGATTACTACACAACGCTGGAATAAAATATAACATTAATCACGTAGTTACTCCAGTAAATTCTGAAAAATTTGGTAATTTTATTCGTGCTATTTGGGATATACAAAGCAATGATTTTATAGGAAAAGACTGGATTTGGAAAAATGGAAAAAAACCTATTCCTCTAAATTTAACTTTTTTCAGACCACAAACTGAAAGTCAAATAAAAAGTCTTAGAAACAATGGTTATCAAAAAATGTTAAACGGTATAAGGAAAGGGTTTGAAGTAATACTAGAACTTATTAAAAAAGGGGTTCAAATACCTTCTTTAAGAAGAATAGATTACTTACAACTCTTCTCAGTTATTCCTGCGCCATGCGGAAGCGGTTTTAATTATTTGGTTGTAGGACCAAAAGGAATAACCTCTTGCATCCAAGGTCTTTTAAACACAAATAATTTTGACAGTATTAAAGCAAAAAAAGTAAATTTATTTAAAACTGTCAATAAAGAATATAAAAAAACTAGTAAATTATTTGGACCCAATATCTCTTACTTAAGTAAAAACGACACAATCAATCAAATCTTGATGTTACACGGAGGATCCGGTTGTCCTCGAGTAGCAAGTTTAGAAAATAATGGTAATTTTGGATACGCGGCTGAAATATCAAAAATTTACGAAAAAATCATTGAAGAAATACTATCACTGGAAACAATGAGACTTTTACATCTGAAAAAACATCATCCTTCTCACCTAAAGATGTAGTCACACAGAAAAATCAAACCTACTCAACACATGGTGTTGAAATTTTTGAGAATTTTTTGAGAGGAAATTAGTATTTAAATTTAAAACTTCTCGCAACATTTTCAAAAATTTCTTTATTCTCCTCCCATTTACTAGTTGGCGTATTCCCGGAAATAACGAAGTATTTATCTGCCTTAGCAACAACAACTATAAAAATAGTGAAATTAACTTCTTGCTGAGTCAAAGTTAACTCAACAATCTTTGCTTTTTGATCATCAATTACATCGTCTTGGCTGTTAATAACCTTGGTGCTTGCAATAGTTTGTTTTAACTGCAGATTTAAATCATCAACAATTTTGTCTAAGCTTTTCCCTTGAGTTTTATCAAATGAAACCGAAATATAACTTTTAAAGTTTATTTTCTGAGCAGCAGGATCATTAGCATGAGTCTCACCAACGTTTGTTATTGTTAAAAGGCTTCCAGGAAGTTGATTAGCTGTTGACCAACCTTCAGGCACCATTATCGAAAAATCTTCTGATTCGTGAATTTGCTCAGGTAATTTTTGAACTCTCTGCTGCTCTGGAGTTGGTAAAGTATTTAAGCTTTGAACACTCCTTTTAGTCAAAGAAAAATAGCCAAGAACTAAAACCCCAATCACTATTACAACGCCAAGAAGTATAAAAGAAAGTGCAAAACCTGAATTATTTTTTCGTATCATAATTTTCAGGGATATATTATTTCACCTTTTAGACAATTCGGTTTGAACGCACAAATTTCATAAGTTGCCACATAATTGGAAAGAGATTGGGGGAGATCCCACTGAAAACCCCTATCTTGATCAACGAAATGCAAACTTTTCTCTGTCAGCTCAACCTCTGAACCATTGCTCACAACCTTCATTTCAGCCGGTAAAGAAAGCTTTCTATTTGTATTGATCGTTATTTTGGAAGAAGTCGCTGATATTTTCAAAATTTTAAAATCGGGTAATTTTGATTCATGGCCTGTCACAAATTCTGTCTTGGTTTGAACAGGAAGAGATGATTTTCCGCCATCCAAGACTTTCCCCGTATAAGTCCAAATTTGACATTCCATATCCTTCTCTTCTGCTGGGTGGCAAACCTGCTGAGCCCCGAATAATCTCCTTGTCTTATTGTCAAAACGCAAGTTTATGGCATCGAAATCTGTTAATTTATCCGGGCTGGGAATTAGCTGTTTCTTAAGTTTAGCCTTCACAGGATCATAAATTACAAAAAACCTATCTCTTTCCTCTCCCTGAGCAAATTCTTTATAAGGCTCTGTATAAATTCCATAAATATACCCATTTCGTGAATCAACGCCAAAAATGGACATGCCATCCCTATCTTGTAAAATTTTCCAACTCCCTCCATCAAGATCAGCCATCCCTAGCGTTTTTCTCTCTCTGATATTAGCAACTCCACCTCTATAAATAGGTGGCTCTCTAAAAGTTGAATAGCGCACATAGAGCCTGTTCCTCGGAATATCCAAGGTTATGAAAGGCCAAGTATTTTCATAGTCAGTTAAAGTAAGTCTAACCTCTTTGTAATCACTACCGTCTCCTTTGACTTTAGCCAACCATATATCTTTATCATTATTAAATCCCGGAGTTCTTGCTCTTGGAAAAACAATATAGACTGTATCATTCTGGGAATCATATTCCATATGTGGTATATAACTATTTACTTTTTCCCTTGTGTGAACAGTTTCTTTAATATTTCCACTTGCTAAATCAAGAAAGGCTGTGGCAATTTGAAAATCTTTGGTATAAGCAAAGATTAATTTTTGTCTTTGGATATCCAAAGCAACCGGCATAGTATCATCCACCGTCTCACTAGCAAAAATCTGTTTGTGAGTACTCCAGTACTTCTCATCAGGTTCTTTACTTGCCATCATAACCCCGGAGATCACCTTGGTAGAGGCGTTAATGTCACTACCAATCCTATAAAAGTAATAGATTGTGTCGTTTTCAGGATTGTATAAGATTCCGGGCCTTTGTTTATCTTCAGAAGAGGTGGTTTGTTTAACTTCTTCCCAACCATCGCCGTTAAAATCTGTCGTGGCTGTCCAAATTTGCCAGACGCCATTTTCGTCCATCTCTTTGTAAATGTAATAAATTTTCTCTCTAACTGTATCTAAAGCTATAGCAGGCTCATACTTGGTATAAGGAGACGTTGTTTGTTGTTTCTGCAAAAACTCAGCCAAAGTATATTTGTAAGATTTGTCCGAAGAAGAAAGCTTTGTGATAAAAAGGTAAACAATAAACCCAACTACTATAAATGAAGTAATCAAACTCAAAATGATTATCCGATTAAACCCACTCCCTGCAAATCTCCTGGGAAATTTCATAATCATTTTTATGATAACATCCAAAAAGAAAAATGGCTCAAGTTATTTTGGATAAATTCTATAAACCCAAAATGAACCCAGTAATCCCATCAAAGCCCACAGCGCAATTGGAATCTGAACAAGATAGGAAAAAGCTAAAAGATTGGTATAGTGAATTTGATTAAAGAGAGAAGCTGCACCGTCAATAATTGATTTATAAACCAAGGCAATTAAAAAATATTTAAAACTACCAGTTCTCACACTCATGAAGACCAAAAGTCCTGTAAACACTCCAATCAATAGGGCAGATATTCTTTCGATGATCGGCGGAAAAATTAATAATGATGATCCGCCAAAACCTTGTATAAAATCTGTCTGAAGATCTAACGGAAGGGCAGAAATTAAGTCCGGTTTTAAGGTTAAAGCTAAGGCAATCACAAATATCCAAAGACCAATAACTAAAGCTTCAACACCATTAAAGGTAATTGCGAAAGCGACGGCATTCTTTAGACTTGCATCTTTAAATTTTTCTCTAATATAAAGCCAAGAAAGACCGTTTTCCAAAATGCCCGTCCTTAAGCCAAAATATAAAAATGAAACAACTACTCCATAGGGGAGAACCATCTGGGTTACTCTAAGATCCATCACAAACTTAACGGTAAACATAAGAATCCAAACCAATATTGCAGCCCAAACATATTTCATTTCAAAACCAGCCTTTTTCCTCCAATAAAAAAGGGCTATAAAAAAGACAGAAACTGTTAAAATCCCTCCAATAATCATAGCCGGGTTTGGTTTGAAATCTTCTAAATCCTCAAATTCCGGGTTTTTCTCACTTTGATATATTCCCAAAACCTCATCCGCTTTTAAGTTTAATGTCTCGCTTTTTCTTTGCTCTGGAGAAACTTTGTAATGAACCCCCTCGGGAGTTTCCAATTTCTCACGAATAACCGCCATCCTTCTTGCTCCCTGACTTTGGAAAAGAACAATTGTTCCTTCGCTTAGGTTATTTCTATCTTTGTCTATACACTGATTAAAAAGTGCTCTTTCCCCATCTTCAATAAGCGGCTCCATTGATTTTCCTTTCACTGCAACTGGAACTATACACCTTAATTCTTTAAAAGCTGAAAAATCGGCACTTGCTTGTATAAAGGAAGAATGAGGTAAACTTACTAAAAATAAAAAAATTGAAAGGAAAATGGAATAAAAAAAGCCTCTCATTAATCTTATAATAAGTCTGTATAATCTTATCATTCAATACCCTCACGTTTAAGAGAAGCAAGTAAATCAATATTTTTTACCAGACTAGAGTTTAAAATCAAAAGTTATTTTAGAAGATGGTATTGATCAAGAATTTTTTCTGCCCAGAATAAACAATCTTTTTTAGTTTTTATCTTGGGGTACATTTTTTTAGATAAGTACTTATTAGCTTTTTCCAAAAATTTCAAACCAGTCTCTTTTGATCCACGGGCTAAATAGAAAGCCGCTCGATAAAGATTAGCTATAGTATCTGATCGGTAACTTTTTTTATCTAATGCCATAACTTTCGAAAATAATTTTTAACAATTTCTATGAACTTTTCTCTTCTTTTTTGATCCAAGATTTCTAAACTATCGTTTCCTAATCTTGGTCTAAGATTTAAAACAGCAGTAGTATCAATAAGTTTCTTCTTTAAATCAATTCCACCACCCCAAATATCGTCTTGCCTACTTCCTTTTTTCAAAAGCAGTTTTTCTGCATCGGCATGAAGACCGCTTCCAACAAATATCCACTTATTTTCCAAATCAATTGTTAATTTAAAATAATTTCCAAATTGTTTTCGCAACCTTTCTATTTCCTGCGGCGTTAAAACCTTATCAATAAACTCCATCCCTTATATTTTATCATCAAGTTGTAAAAAATAGGTGGGAGGTGTTATAACAGTTCACCCGACGCGTGTGATATGACACTTACTTCTCACAAATCACAACTTATTACTAACCACCAATTCTTAACAAGATAACCCATTGTTGGAATTTACTCAAAACCCGGTGTTGGGAATTATATTGGGGTATATAACATAAACTTATTTTACTCTCATTCCTAAATTTAATATCCTCTTACCTAAATATAGCAGAATTGATAAGATATAACCTAATGAGTACGGGGGGAGAACCAATAGTTGAACAACCTCCACCTTCAACTCCAGAAAGAAATACTCAAGAAGTTTTCGACCCTGTAAATGAGTGGAAAAGAATAGAAGATACTGTCGCACTTGAGATAACCGAAGGGAGAACGAGTGGCAACTTTGATGATAAGATTAAACTCCGAAATAGACTGATAAGTGAATTGGCCAAAAAATTTGTACCTACAGTGGTAGAAAATGAAAGGGAATTGTTCGAAAGGCTAAGTGCGGTTGATAGAGCTAATTGGGGTCTTGAGGAAATCCAACGGTTAAATAGCCAATTGCATCCAGAGTTTTATATTCATGAACTAATTGACTTGAGGACGCTAGCGGAACTTATTGGCGTAGGAAATTACTATCACTCTAAAATGTCCTATTGGAAAAAAGAGGGTCTAATCAACAAGACATGGGTAGCAATAGATACGGTAGATGCAGTGTGCGTAACTTCCGGTCTGCTGGCACTTGCAAAGAAAGAGGGAATTCAGCTTGGTAAAAAAGTGGTAGATTTGGGCGGTGGAGATGGTACTTGGGGCTTTGTATTGTGGAAACTAGGTTTCAATGTAACCTTAATAGAACGAGACCCAACTCTTATTCAACAACTCCAGTTTGAAAAAGGGAAATTGGAGAAGATACTTGAAGTAAAAATATGGCCCTTACAAACTATAAATGGCGAGTTTTCCACCGACGATGCTAAAAATACTCCTCAAATACGAATGGCTTTGCGTAAAGCGGATGTAATGGTAAGTTATCCCTGGCCTAATGAAGTGCTAGACAGAATGAAATTGTTTAGTCAGTATGGGAAAAACAACGCGCTTCTCGTAATGTATGGGGGCAGTCCGAATGGATTTTCAACCAATACTGGGGACATAACCAACTGTGGATTGGAAGTTGTCGGAAGTGAAATAAATGAAAAATTAAAAAGCAGTGGTGGTGAGCTACAATGGGTACGTGGCTACCCAGCCCCACAGTCTGGAGTAAGTTGGGTTGTGTTGAGAAAAGCCACTACTAGTGATAGATAATCACCCACACCCTACCCGGATTTTCTACCCCCAATCTACATAGAAACAAAAAAATCCACGGGATAAATTTATTAATTCCTACTCAATGATTTGAACTAGTATACCTTAAAATTACATTTGTCTTTACCAAAACCAAAACTCTATATGTTTATAAAAGGAGACACTCAAGTTTGAATTATTTTAATATTTTTTCTATAAAGAAAGGTTATCTAGATAATATAATAAATATAACCTACTCAACACCTGGTGTTGAGAATTCACTAAATTTAATTCTTAATTCTCAAATAAACAAACCAGTAGCGAAACAACTTTGCAACAATAATTTACGAAAAAAGTGAGGGGTGTCATATCAGTTCACCCGACGGGTGTGATATTTCTCTCACAACCCACTACCCAACACTCACTTCCCACAACTCACTCTTTCTGAAAAAACCTATTGTTCAAACCTACTCAACACCCGGTGTTGAGAATTGTTTCCATATTCTCAAACCGCAATTTACCATTAAACATAAAGATAATAACAAGAATAGAAAAAATTAAAAATAATTAACAATTTAATCCACATCTTCGGTGGTGTCGTCCAAATTCTAACTTTCGCACACTAACTTTTTTACATCTAATCTAAAAAGAAAATTTACTATTGACATTGATTGTTGGTTTGATAATATAGACCTATACCTAGGGTATAGGTATCAAAAAATAAAATTTCTGATTTTTAAAATCATGACAACTCAAAAAGAAAAAACTCTCATTAATTTCAAAAAAGCCCAAAGCCTATTGTCCAAAATTATTAAAATGCTGGAAGCCGATGAATATTGCATTGATATTATGCAGCAAAATTTGGCAGTGATAGGACTCTTAAAATCTGCCCACCAGATGCTCATGGAAAATCACCTCAATACCTGCTTTAAAACGGCAATGGCAACAAAAAAAGAAAAGAAGAAACAAGAGATGGTTCAAGAAATATTAAAAGTTACAAAACTATTTAATAAATAACCAAATTACATGTCTAAAAAAACTAAAGAATATACCCTTTACGTCAAAGGAATGCATTGTGCATCCTGTGAGATCTTGATTGAGAAAAGGTTACTAGAACTAAAAAACATAAAATTCGTCAAACCTTCAACAGCTAAAGGTGAAGTATTGATTAAATACAACAACAAAAAACCTAGTCTTCACAAACTAAATGAAATTTTTAAAAAAGAAGGATATATCTTTTCCGAAGATCAAAAAGATGCAATAAGCAGCTTTAAGCCGAAAGAATTTTTTACTAATCTTGGCATAGGATTATTAATTATTATCGGTTTCATCGGATTAAATAGCTTAGGATTATCAGGATTGATAAATGTGGGTTCAAAATCGTCTTTGCCAATGTTTTTTTTGTTCGGACTTCTTGCTGGGATTTCTAGCTGCGCAGCTTTAGTCGGCGGATTAATCCTTTCAATGTCAAAACATTGGAGTGAACTATATTCAGATTCCGAACCCCTATGGAAAAAAATTCAGCCTAATTTAATTTTTAACACAGGTAGATTTATTTCCTATGGAGTTTTTGGTGCAATATTAGGAGCAATAGGTAGCAAAATAAACTTTTCACTTAAATTTGGACCAATCTTGGTTGTTGTCATTTCTGTAATAATGATCTTTCTAGCTTTTCAAATGTTTGGACTTAAGATATTTAGAAAATTTCAATTTACAATGCCAAAATTTATAACAAAATTTATTACCAATGAGTCCAATTTCAAGGGCCGCTATATGCCATTTTTTATGGGTGCATTTACCTTCTTTTTGCCTTGCGGCTTTACGATAACCACTCAAAGTTTAGCCTTAATTTCCGGAAGTGCAATTCAGGGAGGACTAATTATGTTTTCATTCGCTTTGGGAACTTTACCAATGCTTTTACTTATAGGATTATCTAGCACCAATTTCCTACAAAAGCCGCATTTATCTGAAAGATTTTTTAAAATAGCCGGTATTTTGGTTCTATTTTTCGCTCTCTACAATATTAATTCTCAATTAAATGTCTTGGGGATCTCAAGCCTTAGCGACTTAAGTTTCAATTCAACTAAATTTTACGATATTAATAAAAATGTTTCATCTAAAAACGAATACGGGCTGGCTCCAATTGTTAATGGCAAACAAATCCTGAAAATGAACGCTTTCTCTTATGGTTATTCGCCGGATTATTTTAAAGTAAGAACCGGAGTACCAGTAAGATGGGAAATTACAGATAAAGGAACCAGCGGTTGTACTAATGCTGTCATTTCAAAAAGTTTATTTGAAGGTGAAATTCCCTTGACCCCAGGTCAAACTAGTATAAAAGAATTTACTCCCGAAAAACCAGGTAAATACAAATTTAGTTGTTGGATGGGAATGATTTCCGGGATTATAGAAGTTGTGGATAAGGATAATCTAACATCTCAAAGTAACATTTCAAATGATAACGGTGATCTATTTGTCCCATCAAAGGTGGAGAATTCAAACGGAAGTTGTAGTTGTGGTACAAATGTGAAGTGCGGTTGTGGCGGAAGATAAAATTTTTCATTTATATAAACCGCAAAACAATGAAAGAATTATACCAATGTTCAATTTGTAAGCTATGGTATAAAGAAAAAAAGTGGGCTAAAAAATGTAAAGCATGGTGCAAAAAGCATAAAAGTTGTAATTTGGAAATAACAAGACATGCAAAATCTAATAAAAACCCATGAGGAAAACAATCTTAAAAATCTCGGGTATGCACTGCGCCTCGTGCGTCACAAATATTGAAAATACCCTTAAAAAAGAAGTCGGGATTAAATCCGCTAATATAAATTTCGTTTCAGAGAAACTTTATTTGGAATTTGACCCCACTGAAATAAGTATTACCAAAATTCAAAAAATTATAGAAAACTTGGGATACAGGGCAACAGAAGAAAATATTGAGGAAGAAGTGCACGATCATCGTAAGGAAGTAAAGAGCCGAGAAATCCAAAAGTTGAAAAAACGTTTTATTCTCGCTTTGATTTTCAGTCTGCCCATTATGTATATGGCAATGGGAGAAATGGTTGGACTGCCGATGCCAATAATTTTTGAAAATTATGCCACTATTATTCAGTTTGTTTTGGCAACGGCTATTATCGTTTCTTGTTTTAATATTTGGACTTCTGGTTTCAAAAATTTACTACGGCTTTCCCCTAATATGGATTCTCTTATCTTCATTGGCACAGCTACGGCTTATTTTTATAGTTTAATTATTTCTGTTTTGATGTTTTTAGGTAAAGAAGTTGATATTCATCTTTACTATGAAAGCGCCGCTCTTATTTTAGCTTTTATTTCTTTGGGGAAATATCTTGAAGCCATTACTAAAGGAAAAACCAGTGAAGCAATTAAAAAACTAATCGGTCTTCAGCCAAAGGAAGCAACAATATTAATCGAAAATCCAAAATTCAAAAATCAAAATGACAATTCAAAATCCAAAATTGATGAATATGAAGAAAGGAAAATTCCAATATCAGAAGTTAAGGTTGGAGATATTATTCTGGTAAAGCCCGGCGAAAAAATTCCCGTTGACGGAATTGTTATTGATGGTTACTCCGGTGTCGATGAAAAAGCAATTACGGGAGAAAGTATTCCGGTTGAAAAGAAGAAAGGCGATAAGGTAATCGGCGCAACCATCAATAAAACAGGTATTTTGAGATTTAAAGCCACCCGAGTTGGCAGAGACACAATGCTAGCCCAAATAATAAAAATAGTCGAGGAAGCAATGGGCTCCAAAGCACCAATCCAACTTTTAGCAGACAAGGTCTCTTTTTATTTTGTTCCAACCGTAATTGTTATTGCTATTTTATCTTTTGCTGTCTGGTTTTCGTTAGGTCAACCTCTTGCTTTTGCTTTAACAGTTTTTGTTGCTATCTTAATTATTGCCTGCCCCTGCGCTTTGGGATTAGCAACTCCAACCGCTGTAATGATGGGCACAGGTTTAGCAGCAAAATACGGTATCTTAATTAAAAGTAGTAAAGCCTTGGAAATTGCTAGAAACATAGACATCGTCATTTTTGATAAAACGGGAACGCTAACCAAAGGAGAACCAACTGTAACCGACATTATAGAAATTCAAAATTCAAAACCCAAAATTCAAAATGACAGTGGAAAATTAAAAATTTTACAGATTGCGGCATCGGTTGAGAAAAATTCCGAACATCCTTTGGCTCAAGCAATCGTTAATAAAGCGAAAGAAGAAAAGATTAATTTCTCAAAAGTAAAAAATTTTCAAGCCATACCCGGTCAAGGGGTTTCGGCAGTGGTAGATGGCAAAAAAATACTTTTGGGAACAAGAAAGTTAATGGCTGATAATCAAATCAATCCAAGTCAAATTGAAGAAAAACTAACAGTCTTAGAAGATCAAGGAAAAACAGTAATGATTTTAGCCAAAGACAAAGAGATTATTGGAATTATTGCGGTGGCTGACACTCTTAAGGAATACACAAAAGAAGCAGTTAAGATGCTTCATAAAATGAGAAAGAAAGTAGCAATAATTACCGGAGATAATAAAAGGGTTGGACAAGCGATTGCCAAGCAAATTGGTATAGATAGAGTTTTAGCTGAAGTTTTACCCCAAGAAAAAGCAACTGAAATTAAAAAATTACAAGAAGAGGGAAATATTGTAGCGATGGTTGGTGATGGTATAAACGATGCGCCGGCTTTGGCTCAAGCTGATTTAGGGATAGCTTTAGGTTCTGGTACTGATGTGGCAATGGAAACGGGAGAAATAGTTTTAATTAAAGATGATTTGAGAGATGTAATAACCACCATTGAGTTGAGCAAATATATTTTAAACAAAATTAAGCAAAATCTTTTCTGGGCTTTTTTCTACAATGTTATCGGTATACCAATCGCAGCAGGTGTCTTATATCCAGTTACCGGTTGGCTCTTAAATCCAGTAATCGCTTCCGCCTCAATGGCATTCTCCTCGATTAGTGTCGTTTCCAATACTCTCTTAATGAAAAGGTACAAATTACCAATAGCTGAATAATCATAAAAAAATTATTCCAATCATTCGGAACATCTGAAATAACAAAAAATTTTTTTATTTGATTCTACAATTCATTTTCTAAAAGAATTACGAAGCCAATGTTTATATAACTTTCAAAGTCGGGGTGGGCAGAGTCGAACTGCCGCCGGACGCACCCCATGCGCCCATTCTACCGTTAAACTACACCCCGTCCTAGAAACAAACTTTGCTTTTCGCAATTTATTGGCACCGATTGTATTTTACAACCAAATGCCTTATTCTGCATATATAAATAATCTCTGGGTGCCAAGATCACCAATCACCGGTGGTGCTTATTACCCGAAATTATTAAATTGATACCGAAATATGATCGATACCATCCTAAACAGGCGAACAAGATATCTTCAGATTGCTTTAAACAGCACTCTTTCTGAAGCAACACAAATAATCCGCACACTTCCTAAAAGTGAGAGAATTCTTTTGGAAGCGGGTACTCCATTAATCAAACATTACGGGATTGAAGCAATAAAGTTCATAAAAAGTCTAAGACCTCAAAGTTATATTGTTGCCGATCTAAAGACTATGGACAGAGGGGAGACGGAAGTAATTTTGGCAAAACAAGGAGGGGCTTCAGGTGTAGTTGCCCTTGGACAAGCGCCCATTGAAACCTTAGATAGCTTCACCCAATCTTGCGATAAATATGGTTTAGACAGCATGGTTGATATGATGAATATAGACTCTCCAATCAAGGTCTTAAGAAAACTCAAAAAATTACCCAAAGTTGTCATACTTCACCGCGGAGTTGATGAGGAAAAATTCAACCCTGACAAACCCATCCCCTATATTCAAATAAACAAAGTGCGTTCAAGTTATGATGTTTTAATTGCAATCGCCGGTGGAGATACAATAAGAGAAGTCCAAAGGGCAATTTTCAACGATGCAAACATTGTAGTTGTCTGGAAAGAATTTTATCAGGCAACCTCTCAAACAGCGAAAATTGCAGAGGAATTTTTGAGAGTTATAAAATAAATTTATCTACAACCTTTCTAAAAACCTACTTTTTCCAAACCAAATCGTCACTAGGTATTATCCCGCCGTGTATATTTTATAAATTCACAAAAAAGTTTTCCTAACCTAAGAAGTTAAAAACTTCAATATCTTCAAACTAGCTTTTAGAACCAAGTTTTTTAATTCCCTCGATAACCTCAATAGGAAGGGCAAAAACAACAGTATTTGAAGGATTGGCGGTTGTTGCCTCAATGGTTTGAAGAGTGCGAAGAGATATTGCACCCGATGCCGCCATCTGCTCCATAGCTTTTTTGAGATTTTCCGATGCTGCCAATTCTCCCTGCGCCCGAATGATCGTTGCCCTTCTTTCCCTTTCTGCCTCGGCTTGCTTTGCCATAGCTCTTTTCATATCGGCAGGCAACTCAATGTCCTGAATCTTGATTGCCGTAACATCAACACCCCAATCGACCGTTTCTTTATCAACAATCCCTTTAATTTCCTCGGCTATTTTTATCCTTTCAGTCAAAAGAGTATCCAGCTCAACCCCACCTATAACATCGCGAAGTGCCGTTTGAGCGTATTGAGTTACTGCATAGGAGTAGTCTTGAATTTTTAGTACAGCATCTTCCGGCTTTGTTACCTGGAAATAAACAACAGCGTTAATCCCAACCGGAACGTTATCCTTTGTTATAACCTCCTGCTGGGGAATATCAGAGGTGGTAATTCTGATATCTACTCTAATTAATCGCTGAATAATAGGTATAACGATTCTCAATCCAGGCTGAAGAGTGTAAGAATAAGACCCTAGAGTCAGTACAATTCCCCTCTCATATTGATCAATGACCTTCAAACTTGATAAAACGAGCAAGACAACAAAAAACAGCAAAAACAAAGATAATCCACCCATATATTAAAAATATTACCACTAAACACTTCAGTCAACAACAATTGCAGTTTGTGAGTTATTTAAATTTCAAGTATTCTTCTTTCCTTAATTAATGAAGATATTCTCTCGTACTCTTCGGGAGACAGGGTCAAATTTAGCTTCTTCTCCTTACGCGAACTTTCAATAATCTTTTTTATATAATCGCTGCTTAATAAAAAATCCCCATTCGGCATTAGAGATAACAGTTTTTCGGTTCCCTTCAAGAATTTCGCGAAATCTCCCTTATTTAGATTGTATCCGGCTTTATAAACTATAAGAGAATGAAGGTTTTTCTTTTCAGTTAGAAGGTAATTCTCGTAAACATACAATAGATTTTCTAATAACTGTTCTTGAGAAAACAAATTTTTTGTAATCAAAAGATACCTATCAATTATACCCAACATTATTAACTGTTTAGTCACAAAAGATTCTCTAGACTTCTTAATACCATTGATAATATCCACAAGTACCATTATTAAAACTTCCCTAATGATGAAACTTTCCAAACGGCACTTTTTAAAAAAAATCCTTCTTACAATTCCATGGGACAAAGGTTTTTTTCCAAAACCATAGAAAGACCATATTTTATCCTCCAGCAAAGGTCTAAAACTTTCCTCGACAAGATGAAGAACTAACTTGTTAATATCCTTGATTCCATAATTTATATTCACTCTTCTGTTTGATTTCATATAATAACCAAAAATCAATTCACAAGAACCGGGCAGGGGAAATAAATCATACCTAGTATATAAAAAATCTATATATATATCAATTCTTCCGCTTTATTCCGATAAATTACTTATAGAAAAGGTTTTCCACTTATGAATATGGCAAAATGCTTAACTTTCAACTAAAATTAACCCGTATGAAAATATGCAAAATTTATAAAAAATACAAAACGATGCCGAAACTACAGCTTCACATGTTTAAAGTTGCTGGTGTTGCTTTGATGATCTGCGAGAATATCAAAAAACCAATTAACAAAGACTTGGTTGTTTCTACTTGTTTAATCCACGATATTGGCAACGTTGTTAAATTTGACTTCCAATCCAAATATTTTCCGGACTCCTGGTTTGCTCCACAAGGCAGAGGTTATTGGAAAAAAATTAAGAGGGAATTTATAAAAAAATACGGTAGCAAGGATTATCTCGCAAACTACCTGATCGCAAAAGAACTAAAAATACCCCAAGATGGACTAAAAATTATTAAATCAATGAAGCTTCGAAATATGATCAAGATATACAAATCAAACAATTTTAATCTAAAAATCTGCGAATATTCAGACTTAAGGGTTAAACCGAATGGAGTTTGCTCACTAAAGGAAAGGTTGGATGAGGGTTTCAGCCGATATAATTTAAATCATAAATTAAAAAGTGAAAAGATGAAAACTCTCGTCAGATATATTTATAAACTTGAGAAACAGATTTTCAAATACTGCAAAATAAAACCTGAGGATATCACTGAAAATAAAATCAAAAGTTATCTTAATCAACTAAAAAACTTCGAAGTAAAAACTCAAGCCACTAATGGCCAAGCTCAGGAAAAATAATCCTAACAACCACAATAATTAAAATGCCTATCAATAAAAAGGCCGCCTGCTTGACGATTGACTTTCTTGATGTATGCACCGCCTCGGGCAAAAAATCAGTTGTTGCTACATAAAGAAAAAATCCCGCCGCCAACGCCAAAAGAATTCCAACTCCTTCTTCAATTTTTTCAGCGTAAAAGTAGGTCAAAAAAGCTCCCGGAAATGTTGCCAGGGATGAGAGAAAATTAGCAATGAAAACCTTCCTTCTATTCCATCCTTTGGCCAGAAGTATGCCGAAATCGGCTATCTCATGAGGAGTTTCATGCATAAAAGTTGATAAAGAAACCAAAAACGACAAAGGTGGATTCACCAAAAAAGAAGCTCCGATTACAACGCCGTCCAAAAAATTATGTATCGTATCCCCAAATATTACCAAAGGAACTACAGTTTCTCCTTTTGCATGAGAATGGCCTTTATGAGTTTCATTTTCTTCCAAATGATGGTGCATGTAAAATAAAAACCTTTCAATCAAAAACAAAACCACAAAAACAGCCAAAATTACGGAAAAAGAACCTTTGCCAAATTCTTCAACCGCCTCGGGCAAAAGATCCAAAAAAGAAAGCGACAATAAAACACCAGCGGCTAAAGGAACAGATATTGAAGCCAGTTTTTTTGCCCACTCTTCCCTAAAAAGCAAAATAACTCCACCAATTAACCCTGCAACACTGCCTACAAAAGAAAATAATAAAAGCAAAGTTATATCAAATTTCATCTTCTAATATGATACAATCTCGGAAGTAACATAAACAATATGAAAAAAAACTGGGATCTATCACCACTTTTCAAATCGGAAAATGACCCACAGATTGAAATCACCAAAGCAAAGGCTGAAGAAGAAACAGAAAAGTTTGTAAAAAAATGGAAAAAAAATAATCAGTATTTAAATGATCCAGATACACTCAAAAAGGCACTAGATGAATATGAAAAATACCTAAGATTCTTCGGAGCGGCTTATAATGTCAGATACTTTTTCCATTTATTAACCTCACTTGATCAGAACAATACCAGTCTAAAAGCCAAGGAAAATAAAATTATTGAATTTTCCAAAAATTTGGAAAATAAAATACAGTTTTTTGAAATAAATCTTTCAAAAATTGACACTAAAAAACAAAAAATATTTCTCAATAACAAAAGTCTAAAACCATATAAGCACTTTTTAGAAAAACTTTTCATACGGGGAAAACATACACTTTCTGAGGCGGAAGAAAAAATAATTAACTTAAAATCAATCCCAGCTCACAACAATTGGGTACGAATGGTCAGTGGGTTTTTAGCAAAAGAGGAAGCAAAAGTGAAAGACGAAGATAAAAAGATAAAAACAAAAACTCTCCCAGATCTTTTGGGTTTAATGAACAGCAAAGACAAAAAGGTTCGTGATATTGCTGCAAAAGCTTTCAACTTCATTCAAAAAAAGTATGCGGATATTGCCGAACATGAAATAAATTCAATAGTTTTAGATAAAAAAATCGACGACGATTTAAGAGGGTTTAATCGACCGGATAAATCAAGACATATAAATGACGATATTGAAACCGAAATTGTTGATGTTTTAATTAAAACAGTAAGTTCGCATTTTGAAATAGCAAAAAAATACTACAAGCTTAAAGCAAAAATTTTGGGAGTCAAAAAACTCAAATACCACGAAAGAAATGTTGAAATCGGAAACATCAATAAAAAAATAGACTACGAAAAAGCCGTTTTTATTCTTGAAAAAGCCTTCCAAAAGTTAGATCCCGAATTTTTACAAATATTTAAAGATTTTATTCTAAAGGGAAGAGTTGATGTTTATCCCAAAAAAGGAAAGTATAGCGGCGCATTTTGCGATTACGGTCTCATTTCCCAACCTTCCTATTCTCTTCTTAACTGGACAAATAAGCTCAACGATGTTCTAACTTTCGCTCACGAGATAGGGCACGGAATAAATTTTGAATTGGTAAGAAAGGCACAAAATGCACTAAATTTTGGAGTAACGGTGACAACCGCAGAAGTAGCTAGCACATTCATGGAAGATTTTGTTTTAGAAGAACTCAAAAAAAACACTGATGATAAAACAAAACTTGCACTTTCTATGATGAAACTAAATGAAGATATTTCCACAATTTTCCGGCAAACAGCTCTATATAACTTCGAATTAGAACTACACGACCTAGTCCGAAAAAAAGGATACTTAGATAAATCTGAGATAGGAGAACTGTTTCAAAAACATATGAAATCCTATATGGGACCTTGTGTCGAACAAAGTGAAGGATCTGAAAATTGGTGGGTTTATTGGTCCCATATAAGGTATTTTTTCTACACCTACTCCTACGCGATGGGGCTTTTAATTTCCAAATATTTGCAAGCCAAGGTCAAGGAAAATCCTAAATTCATTCTAAAAGTCAAGCAATTTTTATCTGTTGGCCTTTCCGAATCTCCTAAAGAAACTTTCCTAAAACTGGGAATAGATATCAGAAAAAAAGACTTTTGGCAAAAGGGTATTTCTGAAGTAGAAAATCTTCTTTCTGAAACCGAAAAATTGACTGATAAATTAAAAAATAGACTATTCGCTCTTTAGGGAAAAAGTAAGCGAAAGTCTAGCAATCCTCAAGCAACGCGTTCTTTGAGAGCACTGTAAAATTTCTGAAGATAATCTTCCGCACGTTCCCAGTGGTCATTACCAAATCCACGCTCGGCTAGATTTCTCTCGAGATTTGCCAAAACTCTCAAGTGGGCTATTTTTGAGGCTTGTAAAAGAGAAATTCTGTAAACCTCCGCATAATATTTTCGCGCCGTTTCTTCGGCAGAAAAAGACTCTTCAATACTTTTCTTTTCGCTTAAATCCTGAAGAAATTTAACCTCCAATGATGCGACAATCGACGGTTCAAAGGCAAGTTTTAATTCATCCTTTATAAGTTTATAAAATTTCTTCAAAGAGGCTTTAGCTTTTTCCCATTTTTTCTCCTCGCCTGATAAAACCGCTTGTGTCATATATTTTGCGGCTTCAAAAGATAAGTCCCTAGAAAGTCCAAATTGTTCCTTAATATGCTGAATTGCATAATCTCTAAATCTCGTACCTTCGGGGATTTTTCTCAACCTCCACCAGTTAAGCTCAAATTTCGCCAAAACTTCAGGTTTAAACCTAAAATGAAGAATTTTATCCTTTGCACCAAACCTTCTCCTTCTTCTTGAATAATCTAAAATGGCATCCCTTAATTTCTCGGGTGTAAAATCAGGAAGGTGAGATTCTTCAAAGTAAAACTCTGTATAAACCATTTGCCAAGGAAGATAACCACTTGTCCTTTGCTCACCTGATGTTCTTATAAAAAGATCAGGATTGGGATAGGGTTGATTGGCTGTATCCAAGTATGACTCAAAAAGCTTTTCATCTATCTTAGAAGAGGGGATTTTGTCATCTACTATTTTCCTAACTGCTCTTAGTATTTCGTCTCTACCTCCATAATCCAAGGCTAAATTTAAAATATGCTTAGTATTCCTCTTTGTTTCCTCTTCGGCTCTAGCCAATATTCTCAACAAATCACAAGGCAACCTATCCTTCCTACCTATATGGTGGAGTTTTACTCCCTCCCTTTTCGCCTCTTCTAAAGTTTCCCGAGTGGTTCTGACAATCAAATCAAAAATCTTTTTTCTCTCGGTATAAGGCCTTTTCCAATTTTCCGTTGAAAAACCCCAAATAGTTAGTGTGTGGATACCCCAATCTCTGGTTGCACGTATTAAACTCTTTAATGCCTCTGCCCCTTTTTCGTGTCCTTTGGTTACAGGCAGACCCCTTGATCTCGCCCAGCGACCGTTACCATCTAAAATTATAGCCACATGGTTAGGTATAATCGTCCCTTTAGGCAGAGGTAATTTATCTGAACTCATAAGGGGATTATAACAACTTTTGAAATAAATTTGTATCGGAAGTATAATCTGATAAATGAAAAAGGATAATCCAACTCATCCTGCACTGGAAACTTTAACGAAATACAAAAATATTCTTTGGCCGGAAATTCAAAAATATTTAAAAGATCCCGCTTATCCAGAAGTATTTAAAATTCCATTTAAATATAAAAAAGAAATTAATCACCAATGGGAAATAATCAAAGATTACCCCGAAAGGAAAGGAAAATATATAAGACCGACTCTTGTTTTTTTGAGCGCTTTATCACTGGGCGTTCCCTTGAAAAAGATTATCAAAACTGCTTCGGCAATGCAGTTGTCTGAAGATTGGCTTTTGATTCACGATGATTTTGAAGATAATTCCTTAAAAAGGAGGGGTAAACCTACCCTTCATAGAATTCACGGGCCGGAAATGGCAATAAACGCCGGAGATGGCTTGCACGCAATTATGTGGAAAATCCTAGCTGATAATGACACTTTACTTAATAAAAAGCTGTGCAAGAAAATTCTTGATGAATTCTATACGATGATGATTAGAACCGTTTTGGGACAAGGTGTAGAAATCTACTGGAGTCAAAAAAATTTTCCAAAATTTAGCGATGAGGATTGGTATTTTATTGCCGATGGAAAGACTTCTTACTACACCATTGCTCTTCCTCTTCGTCTTGGTGCTATTTTAGGGGGTGCAAATTCACCTCAATTGGAAAAATTATCATTTTTTGGATTGAAATTAGGAAGAGGGTTTCAACTGGTTGACGACCTACTAGACATTACATCCGATTTTTCAAGGCTTAAAGTACAGGGAAATGATATTTATGAAGGTAAAAAAACTGTTCTTTTGGGACATTTACTTACCCATTCAACCAAAAAAGACAAAGAGAAACTTTTAAAAATCCTAAAGAAAAAAACTGACGAGAAAACAAAAGCTGAAGTTGATTGGGTTATCGAAAAAATGCACTTTTATAAAAGTGTTGATTATGCAAAAAACTTAGCCCAAAAATACAAAAGGGAAGCTCTTTTCATATTTGAAAAGGACCTAAAATTTCTATCTAGAGAGCCCTTCCGAGAACAACTAAAACAACTTATAGATTTTATTATCGAGAGAAAGTATTAATATCTTACGCAACTTTATAAAATCAGAAGTTATCCTCTCTCCAACCCTTTTCCTTGAGAGAAAGTTTCTGGTTGGTTAGCCCATGGTCTTTTCTCACCATCCGGTAATTCTAGGAGTCTTTGTCGAAACTGCAATAGATATTCATGAGCACTAGGAGCAACCATTATTCTCCATAAACCCGTTTCCCTTATCAAGGACTCTCTTACTTGAGTCGCTCTTGGTGAACCTCCCATTTCTTGATCATGAAGATCACAAATATCAAAAAGTAAGCCTGACTCTTTCAAACACCTTAAAGCTGATAGTGTTTTTTCCGAACCAGAAAAAAAAACTACAGGTGGTCCTTTTAATAAATTCGGATTAAGAAAATCTTTTAGAGTTTCCTCTATAGTTCGTCCGGGAAATAAATCAATTACCACTACACCCACTTTTCCTTCCAATAAATATTCTTTTAGAGTAAGTTTCACAATCTCAGCTGCCTCATTACCTTCCAAAAAGTTTTGTCTACTCCTTTCCCCATTCCATCCTGCAACTCCTATCGTTAAATCGATGTCGGGATATGAATTTAATATCTCCCTAACTTTATCTAAATGATGAAGGCAAAAAGGTTGAAACCTTCCCAAATAGTAGCCTTTTTTCTTATTCATAAATCTAGAAATGATAATAATACTTTGAGATTAAGCAAAAATCAAACTATAATGTTAGTCACCGATATGAAAAAAACTCCATGTTCAAAACCAAATGAACTTTCCTCTAAAAACAGTCAAAAGTTTCCGCTCACTGCAAACACATTTACAGTTGTTTACAAACAGTATGCACTTCCACTAATGAAGTTTATAGTTAAAAGATTGGGAGGAAATCATGAAGTGGCAGAAGAGGTATTTGCTAAAACTGTAAGTGCAGCCTGGGAAGGCTGGAATAAATTTGAAAATAAATCTAAATTCTTCACCTGGCTATGTAAAATTGCCCTAAACAAAATTGCCGACTACTATCGCCAGGAAGTTCACGAAAATTCTACTTTTGTAGCTCCTTTGCTTGAAGAGTTAGCCAACCGAAACAACGATGAATTAACCGCAGAAGAAAAGTTAATTTTGGATGAGTTAAGAATTTCAGTAAGATCTTGTATTAGTCTTCTTCCTCAAGAAAAGCGAAATCTTTTGTACTTAAGATATTGGAAAGGTATGACAATCTCCCAAATAGCCGAAATTTTCAAGGTCAGTGAAAGATCAATTGAAGGAAAAATTTATAGAACAAAGATTACTCTCAAACGAATTTTCAATTCAAAATACCCCGAAATTGCCAAAGCCTACGAAATCAAAAAGAAAAGGTTCTAAAAAGTTTAGCTTTCCTAAGATGAGAAATTTTTGAAGCTCCTACCCCAAACATGGCAGTTTTTAACTCCCTTATATATTTTTCTATTAAATTCCCAACGGCATAAGATGATAAAAGCGCAGCCTTAGCAAAGGGGGCTGCAATTCCTGCCAAATCTGCACCCAAAGACAAAGCCTTTGCAATGTCAACCCCACTTCTTATCCCTCCACTGCCTAAAATAATCATTTCTTTCTTTAATCTTTTGTTTTTAATTTTTGACTTAAATTGTTTACACATCCTTATTGAATCCACCGTAGGAATTCCCCAATTTGAAAAAAGCCTTGCAAGATCCAAATTCGCCCTTCCTCTTAAACCTTCTACCATTGCCCAATTTGTTCCACCCCAACCTGCGGTGTCAAAAATTCTTATCCCAATTGAGTAAAGCCTTTCCACTACATCATAGGAAAGACCAAACCCAACCTCTTTCGCTATAACGGGAACTGATAACTTTTTAACAATCTTTTCCAATTTCAAAAGTAATCCTTCCCAATTTTTGTTACCCTCTGGTTGTAAAATTTCCTGAATAGGATTTAAGTGTATTACCAAAGCATCCGCTTCGATCATATCTACACATCTTTGAAATTCGCTTAAAGTAAAGCCATAATTTAATTGGATCAAACCGACATTGGCTAAAAGTAAAATATCAGGAGCAAATTTTCTAATCTTAAAAAGACTCTCTAAACTTCTATTTTCAATAGCTATTCTCTGACTTCCAACACCAAAAGGAATTTTGTATTTTTGGGCAGCTTTAGCCAGGTTTGTATTTATAATTCCAGCTTTTTCAACCCCTCCAGTCATACAAGAAATAAAAAAAGGGTAATTAATTTTTTTACCAAGAAATTGTGTGGAAGTATCTATCTTATCAAAGTCAACCTCGGGAAGAGCATTGTGTATGAACCTATAGGATGAAAATCCGGGATCTCCAACTTGAGAGGATGGCAACAACGAAAACTTTAAATGATCCTTTTTTCTTTTAATTATTTTATTGCTATTTTCCACTAAAATTAACGCTTAGGACTTTGCTTTTTCCTTCTTGCCTTTCCACCAGTATCTGCCTTTCTCCTTTCCCTTTCCCGCGGATCACGCTTTAATAAACCAGATTTTTTAAGGGGATCACGAAAATTTTTATCAATCTTTGCCAAAGCCCTAGATATGCCAAGTAAAGTGGCTTCCAATTGACCATTTTTACCTCCCCCCTTGACTTTAACGGTAACATAATACTTATCCAAACCATCCACTACCCTAAACGGCTTCTTCCAAACCTCCTCATCGTTAACTCCGACAAAATACTTTTCAAACGCCATACCATTAACCAGATTTTCTCCCTTTCCACGAAACAACCTCACTCTTGCTGAAGCTTCCTTTCTCCTGCCTAAAGCGTAAATATAATCTTTCTTAGTAACTTTTACCATGGATTTCTTTAAGGCCTACTCAATTATCCTAGCTAGTAAGACCAGTTTTAAACCTCCCTTCGTATGGATGCTCTTCTTTTGCAAAAACTTTCAATCGAGCCAATCTTTTCTTTTTTAGCTTATTATCAGGCAACATACCAGCTACTGCGTGCATTAAAACTTTTTCTGGAGCTTCTTTAATCATTTTTTCAAATGCAAACTCCTTAAAACCACCGGGGTACCCAGAGTGGCTTTTATAAGTTTTCTGTTTCATCTTTCTCCCCGACAACTTCAACTCTGAAGCATTTATAACAACAACGAAATCACCAACATCAAGATGATTGGCAAAATAAACTTTGTGCTTACCAATAAGAAGAGATGCAATTTTACTTGCAATTCTTCCCAAAATTTTTCCCTTAGCATCAATGAGATGCCAATTTCTTTTTATATCACCTTCACCTGGTTGATAAGTTTTTTTGTTCATGAATTTAAGCTATTTTTTAGGTTTTCTCTTTTCCCTTTAGAATATCTTTTATTGTTCTTTTTTGTTGTTTTTCAACTGATTTAACCTTTTTTTCATTACCTTTTTTACTATCTTTAGATCTCGACTTTTTGGCTTTTTCGATAGATTCGTCTTTCTTCTTTATCTCTTCACTCCACTCCAACCTAACCATCTTTGCCAAATCACCCCGTCTTTCTGGTAAATTAATAATCCTTGTAAACCCACTTTTCTTGGCTGAAAAAGCTGGCAAAATCGTTCCAAAAATTAGGTCGGCAGTTTTCCTATCGTTTCCCAACCTCGAATATACCCTTCTTCTTGCCGCAAGCGTTCCCTTTTTGGCTAGATTAATCAATTTTTCAAGGCTTTTTTGAATTGCTTTCGCCTTAGCCTTAGTTGTCTTTATTTTTCCATTAAGAACCAAAGCTCTCATTAGTGATCTAAAAAGAGCCAGTCTAGTATCTTTTTCCCTGGATAGCTTCCTTCCAAATACCTTCTTTTTCATATCTTTATTCAGAAAAAGGTTGTAATCCTTTCTCACCCAAAGCGGCCTCAATGACCTTAACAGACTTTTCTCCCAAATTTCTAACCTTAACCAAATCCTGTCTTTTTGCAGTCATTAAATCTTCAACCGTCTCATAACCAGCCTTAAGGAGAGCATTAGCCACCCTGGTAGGCAAACCGATTTCCTCAACCGAAAGTTTCCCAACCGGTCCAATTAAATCCACCTTTTCCTCTTTTACCTCAACTTTCTTTTTGGGCTCAATTATCTGTTTATAATAAGAAATTAAAATTTTAGCTGCCTGAAGCAGAGCATCTTTAGCCTCTATAGTTCCATCAGTCCAAATTTCCAGGGTCAATTTATCATAATTTGTAAGTCTTCCGACACGTGTTTCCTCAACTTTATAATTAACCCTAGTTATTGGCGAAAAAGACGCATCCACAGGAATCACTCCGACTTCTGAAGTTTTCCTTTCTTCTGCAGGAGAATAACCAGTTCCTCTGGAAATTTCCAGCTTCGCTTCCAGCTTGGCACCTTCAGCTAAATTTGCCAAAACCAAATCAGGATTAACAACCTTAACACTGCCGTCTATCTTAATATCTCCAGCTTTTACAACTCCACCCAGAGCCGAGATGCTTCCCTTAACTACTTTATCAGAATCAAAAGAAAATCTCACTTTCTTAAGATTAAGAATAAATTCAATTATATCCTCCTTCATTCCCTTGAGGGTGGAAAATTGATGTCTAACTCCGGATATTCTTACCTGAGTCACAGCAGCTCCCGGTAAGCTCGTCAAAAGAACTCGCCTTAAAGAATTTCCCAAAGTATTACCATATCCCTGCTCTAGGGGAGTTATAACAAACTTAGAATAATTTTCCTTTTTTTCTTCCTCTTTTATTTCAAAAATAGGTTCAAAATCCAAAATAATCACCTCCTTCTTATTTTTATCGTGAATAAAACTCAACAATATCTTGCTCCGAAATAGGTTCAATTATATCATCCCTTTTAGGCAAAGATACAATCTGACCTGCAGCTCCCTTCCTCTTCAGCCAAGAAGGAATTTGTTTATTTTCATCCTCCAATACTCTTTTAATATAGGGAATATTGTGAGCCTTGGTCGAAACTACAACTGCATCACCAACCTTAACCTGAAAAGATGGAATATTTACTATTTTTCCATTTACCAAAACCTTTTTATGAGAAACCAATTGCCTTGCCGACGCTCTGGTAGGAGCAAAACCCAACCTATAAACAACATTATCCAATCTTCTTTCTAAAAAGGACAAAAACTCCTCACCTGTATTACCTTTGGATTTAAGAGCTTTCTTCATATAATTTTTGAATTGTTTTTCCAGTAATCCATACATCCTTTTTACTTTCTGTTTTTCTCTTAGTTGCCTTCCATATTCAGACTTACTATGAAAACCCCTCGGTCCATGTATACCCGGAGGAACATTTAAACGTGTAAGTTTCGCCCCTTTTCCAAAAAGGTCAAAACCTTCACGTCTTGATAATTTATCTTTCGGACCCTTGTATCTTGCCATTTTTAAACTCCTTTCAATTTATTCACCAGGTATTTATTTAAAATAATTTTTGCATCTTTTTTAATTTCGGAAATCATATTTTCATCTTTCAATAGAATTAGGCTCTTCTTTTCTTTTTAGGACGCGGCCCGTTATGGGGAATTGGCGTAATATCGGCTATAAGAGCTATCTTTACCCCTTCTCCCCTTATAGCCCGCAAAGCCGCATCCCTTCCCGGACCCGGACCTTTTATATAAACCTCAACTTCTGAAATTTTGCTTACCTCTCTAAGTTTATTAAAAACCTTCTCAACCGCCGTCTGAGCCGCAAAAGGAGTTGACTTTCTCGTCCCCTTAAAACCAGCGTTTCCCGAAGATCCCCAAGCCAAAGTATTTCCCTGATCATCGGTTACTGTAACTATTGTATTATTAAAAGATGCGGATACATAAACCTTCCCACGCATCTGGTTTTTAACAGGAATCTTTTTATTACTTTTATTACTTTCCTTTTTTTGCTTTTTCGGCATAAATTTATCCCTTCTTTTCTTGTGATTGCATCTTTGCCAACATTTCCTTCTTGAAAGCTCCTACAGTCTTTCTCTTACCTCTTTTAGTTCGAGCATTTCTTCTCGTTCTTTGTCCTCTAACCGGCAAATTCCTGGAATGTCTCATACCCCTGTAAGATCCGATTGTTTTTAACCTTTGTACGTTTGACTTGACTTGTCTTATCAATTCCCCTTCAACAGGATATTCCTCAATCTTGGTTGCCAACCTTGCCAAATCTTCAGGATTAATTTGAGATAATCTTTTGCTTGGATCAAGAGACAAAGAACTTATTATCTTTTTAGACAATGCCCAACCTATCCCTTTGATACGGGTAAGGGCGTAATCTAATCTCCAATTATCCTGTAGTTCTACCCCCGATATTCTAGCCATTTTACAAATACCTATCCTTGACGTTGCTTATGCCTTGGGTTTTTACAAATGACATAAACAACCCTGTCTCTTCTCACAATTTTACAATCTTTACATCTTTTTTTTACCGATGATGAAACTTTCATAATTTATCTTATTTTTTGAACAATTCTTCCTCTTTCTTTATCATACTTGGTCATTTCAACAACAACCTTATCTCCGGGAAATATTCTAACATATCCCCTCCTAAAACTACCCTTTAGGCTTGCCAAAATCTTACGGCCATCCTCCAAATCAACCCTAAACATAGTATTGGGCAAACTTTCGCTTACGATTCCTGAAATTTTAATAAAATCTTTTTCACTCATATAAACCAAAAAAACAAAAAAAACAAGCTAACCTCTTAATGATATTAGCTTTAAGTTAAAATTAAAGGACCTTTTTTTGTTATTGCTATCGTTTCCTCAAAAAGTGCTGTAATTTTACCATCTGAGCTTGAAATTGTCCACCCGTCTTTTTCAATAAATATATTCCCGGAACCTTGCGAGTACATAACTTCTATTGCCAGTGTCATTCCTTCCAAAATTTTTGGGGAATATTCAGCCTGGGTTGGATCAGCAAAACAGGGAATCTGAGGTTCTTCATGCAAATCTCTTCCCACTCCGTGACCCACCAAAGCCCTTACTGGATTAAATCCCCCCCTTCTAACCACCGATTCAATTGCAAAGGACAAGTCATAAATCCTATTACCTATAAAAGCCTTCCCAATCGCCTCTCTCAAAGCCATCTCACCCACCTTAAGAAAATCCCTTTTCTCCTTGTTTAAATTTATTCCCAAAGTGAACGAACTATCTGTATGAAAACCTTTATAAAAAACTCCAATATCTACACTAACTATATCCCCCTTTTTAAAAACTACATCTTTTCTAGGTATACCGTGAACGATTCCCTGATTGACATTAATGCAAGTCGACCAGTGATAATTGGGTACCATTTTAAAAGAAGGTTTGCAACCCTCCTTTTCAATAAGTTTTGTGGCAATCTTCTCTATCTCATCAGCACTGACTCCTTCTTTGATTTCTTTAGCTAAGATCTTTTTTATCCTGGCTAGTTTTTCTCCCCCCTCTTGCATTAACTTTATCTCGCTGGGAGTTTTAATTATTATCTTATTACTCATTAGTGTTCAATTTTTAACTTATTCAGAATATCCTCAAAAATAATTTCTATTGGCCTAGCCGCATCTATACGAAGCAAAATCCCTTTCTTTTCCAAATAATCTACTAATTTTTTGGTTGTCTTTTTATAAAACCTAAATCGAACTCTTAACAGTTCCGGTTTATCGTCTTCTCGTTGAATCAATTTTCCCCCGCAAACACAAACATTTTCTCTTTCAGGAGGATTTGTCAAGAGATTATAGACTTTACCACACTTTTCACATAATCTTCTAGCAGATAATCTTTCTATTGCCCTCTCCTCACTTATTTCCAAAACAATCACATGGTCGATTCTGCAATTTTTAACTTTTAAAAAATTATCAAGTGCCTCATACTGAGAAATAAACCTCGGAAAACCTTCAAAAATAATGTTTTTAAAATCGGGCTTTAACTTTTCCAGATAATCAAGAACATACATGGTCATCTCTTCTTCCGGAATAAGACCCCCCGAATTAACAATCTCTCTAATTCTCTCATCCCTTTTGGCTAAACTTCGCGATAACTCACCCGCCTGAAAATGGAAAAGGTTCAACTTTTCCGATAACAACTGGGCTTGTGTACCTTTTCCAGAAGCTGGGGCTCCCAAAATTACAATATTCATAAAATCAACTGAGAAAAGTTTCGTATCTTTTCATAACCAATTGAGCTTCAACCTCCCTAGTCATTTCCAGAACTACAGAAACGACAATCAATATTCCTGTTCCTCCAATTGCCAAATTGGCAACACCAATAATATTTTGAAAAAATGATGGTAGGATGGCAATAAAACCCAGAAAAACGGCTCCCACCAGTGTGATTCTATTTAAAACATCATTTAGATATTTGGTAGTTTGCAAACCCGGTCTAATACCAGGTATAAATCCACCGGATTTTTGCAAGTTTTCGGAGATCCTCTCAGGATTAAAGACCACCGAAGTGTAAAAATAAGTAAAACCCACTACCAAAAGAAAATAAGCAATATTATAAACCAAGGAAGCTGGATTAAAAATCCTGGCAATACTTTCCGCAAACTTACTTAAATTTGCATTAGGAACTGCACTTAAAAATTGACCCAGAAGTGAAGGTAACATTACCAAAGATACGGCAAAAATAATCGGAATAACCCCTGCCTGATTTAAACGTAGCGGTATATAAGATGAAGAAAGTCCCATCCTACCTACACGTCTTGCGTAAGAAACGGGTATTTGACGAGTTGCTTCGTTCATAAATACAATAACTCCCACAATAAAAACTGAAATTATGACAAAAACTAACACCTTCAAAATATCTTCACTACCTATAACAGTTACAGACTGACCTAAAACAACAGGTAATCTTGCCACGATTCCAGCGAAAATAAGGAAAGAAACACCATTGGAAATACCATATTGCGTGATAAGTTCACCTAGCCATACGGAAAACATAGTTCCCGCTGTCATGGTAGTGACCAAAGCGACAAGAGACAGCGCATTTAATGGCGGGATAATGTTTTGATTTTTAAGAAGAATATACATCCCAAACGCCTGCATGGTAGCCAAAGGAACTGTTAACATTCTGGTATACTGATTTATCTTCTCCTGTCCAAATTCACCTTCCTTTGAAAGCTCTTCCAAAGAAGGAATCACATAAGACAAAAGCTGCATTATAATTGAAGCATTTATATAAGGAGTCAAACCCAAAGCCATTATAGAAAAATTTACCAAAGTTCCACCGGAAAAAACATCCAGCAAGGAAAGAAGGGGACTGCCCAAAAACAAAGCTTGTAAAGACCCTCTATCAATCCCTGCCGCAGGAATATGAGCTGTAAGCCGAAAAATCGTTAAAATGATTGCTGTTATCAATAATTTTTTACGTATATCGGCAGATTTCACTGCCTTGGAAAAAAATTCAAATACTTGGGAAAACATAAGACAAAAAAACGAAATGTACTAAAATCACCTAATTTTAGCTTCCGACAAAATCTTTCCTTTTGCTTTTTCTATGATTTTCATAGCAGATTTTGAAATGGGTAAAGCTATTGTAAATTTCTTATCTACCTTACCGCCACCCAGAATTTTAACTCCCAATTCTTCTGCTTGCTTTTTATCAACTATTCCGTATTTAACAAGTAATTCCTTATCAACAACAGAACCTGAAGGTAAAATATTTAAATAACCTGTTTTCACAATAAGGGGTTTTCTCTTCGAATGAAACTTTCCCTTACCACGCCTTAATGGAAGTCTCTTTATTAAAGATTTTTTTACCTTTACACCTTCAAAAAGAATGCCTAAATTCTTCCTGGACTTTTGCCCCTTTTGGCCACGGCCTGAAGTGTGGCCTCCCTTGCCACTTCCATAACCCCTTCCAACTCTTTTTTTTCTTTTACTAACAATTTTCGGTAAATTTATCATCTTTTTATTCAACCAATTCTTTCTTCTTACTAATTCTCGCTATAGCTTTCAAAGCCTCCAAACAGGCATAAACATTGGATATTTTATTATTCGTACCCAAAATTTTACCAACAGCATCCCTTATCCCTGCTGATTCCAAAACTACTCTCATTGGCCCGCCTGCAATTATACCCGAACCGGGGGGAGCAGGCTTCAAAATAACCTTAGCTGCAGAAAATTTCCTCTCAATCGAATAGGGAATAGTCCTACCCTTTAATGGCACACTAATCATCTTCCTCTTGGCAGCCTCCACCGATTTTCTGATTGCCGTGGAAACATCTAAAGCTTTAGACAATCCCACCCCAACCTTTCCTTTTTTATCTCCAACAACAACCAATGCTGAAAACCTGATGGTATTACCACCCTTAGTTTTCTTGGAAATTCTTCTTACTTCAACCACTGTTTCTTCAAATTCTTTCAATTCAAAATCTGTACCCTCCATTAAAAATCTAAACCTCCTTTCCTGGCTCCATCAGCCAAAGCGGCGACTCTTCCATGAAACTTATAACAACCTTTATCAAAAACGACCCGCCTGATTTTCTTCTTCTTGGCTCTGTTTGCCAATAAACTTCCAACTTCAAAAGCTATTTCCATCCTTGAAAGCTTTCCTTTCCTTGGAGAAGAATCTTTTCGTATTAAAGAATTTTTTATCTCCACATCCGACGCCGAAACCAAGGTAACTCCTTTTTCATCATCGATTAACTGTCCATAGATATGCTTATTTGATCTAAAAACAGAAAGTCTTGGGCGAAAGATATTACCAGAAATTTTCGCCCTAGTTCTCTTTTTTCTCTTCTCTTTTCTTTGAATAATCTTTTTTAATAATTTCATATCTTTTTAAGCGGCTCCCTGAGCTTTGGCAGCTTTACCGGCCTTTCTCCTTATTATCTCATCCTTATATTTAATACCCTTTCCCTTATAGGGTTCGGGTGGTCGCACACTTCTTATCCTACTTGCAATAAGTCCTACCAGCTCCTTATCGCAGCCTTCTACTGTTATTTCCGATTTTTCAACTCGAAAACTTATGCCCTCAGGAGCTTCAATTTCCACCGGATGAGAATAACCAACATTTAAAACTAATTTTTTCCCCGACGTTTCCGCTCTAAAACCAGTTCCCACAAGTTCCAACTTTTTACTCCAACCCTCACTTACGCCTTTCACCATATTTGCTATCAAGGCCCTCACGGTACCGTGCAAAGCCTTCGTTTTTAAATTATTGTTATCAGCCCTCACTTTCAAATTCTTTTCATCCATTTCCAAAGATATATTTGGTGGAAGTTTTAAAAACAACTCACCCCTCGGGCCATTAACTTTAATCTGACCGTTTTTATTTTCAACCTTAACCCCTTCTGGAATTAAAATAATTTTCTTTCCAAGTCTGCTCATATTTCTACAAAACTTCTGCAATCACCTCTCCACCAAGATTATCTTTCAAGGCTTTTCTTGACGAAATGATTCCCTTTGGCGTGGATAGAATAAAAATTGATGCTCTCTTTACTTTTTTAATCATATCTACTCCCCAATACACCCTTAATCCCGGTTTTGAAATCAGCTTAAGATCAGATAAAACAGGTTCTTTGTTCTTATAGCTTAATTGCACTTTCAAAAAGCCGTTCTCTACAAAAACTCTCTCCAAATATTTTTCCTCAACTAACGTCTTAGCTACAGATTCAACAAGTTTGTTTAAAGGACAAGCCACATATTTTTGATTTGCCAAAGCCGCATTCTTGATTCTTATTAAAAAATCTCCGACTGGGTAGTTTACATTACCTTTTTTAATTTTGTTATTCTTCTTTTCCATACTTTTACAAAATTTACCAGCTAGCCTTTTTAACTCCGGGCAACTCCCCTTTATGCGCATATTCCCTAAAACAAAGCCTACATATTCCAAATTTTCTCAAAAAACCTCTTGGCCTTCCACAAAGGTAACATCTGTTCCTATATCTAATCTTGTACTTTAATTTTTTGCTTTCTCTTACAATTTTTGATTTTTTAGCCATAATTTTATTTAAAACTTATTACACCAAACTAAAAAACAAATAATCATTTTCCTTTCTTCTCAAAAGGCATACCTAAAAGCTCTAACATTCTCCTGCTAAGATCTTTATTTTTAGAATTTACTGTTATTGTTACCCCCAAACCGTGAGGCTGGCTTTTAGCAAAATCAATTTCCGGAAAAACAGTATGTTCCGCTATTCCCAAAGTATAATTACCAAAATTATCAAAACTATCCAATGAAACTCCTCTGAAATCTCTAAAACGGGGAAGAACTATTGAAAAAAGCCTATCCAAAAATGCCCACATTCTTTCTCCCCTCAAGGTAACTTTCAATCCAACCGGCACACCCTTCCTTATTCCAAAACTAGCCACAGAGATTTTAGCCGGCCTGACGCTAGGATACTGTCCTGAAATTAAAGATAAATCTTTCTTTGCTGCTTCCAATAGATCCTTATTTTTTACCAAATCTCCAATTCCCATATTCAGCGTAACTTTCTCAATTCTGGGAACAGCCATCTTATTCCCAATAGCAAACTCCTCCATCAACTTTGGAGTAACCTCTTTTAAGTATTTTTCTTTCAGTTTTTGCATAAAAAATTACTTTTTAACTTTATCAACTGGCGAGTCAATCTCTCTTTTACACTTTGCACAAATTCTCCTCTTTTCCTTGCCAATAAATTTAAAACTGACACGGGTCACTTTTTTACACTTCGGGCAGATCAAGGCTATTTTAGCGAAATCTAAAGGTCTGGGAACCTCATAAATTCCCCCTTTTCTCCCAGGAGACCCTTTTACATGCCTTTTGTAAACATTTATACCCGGTATCAGGGCAGATTTTTTACTTTTGTAAATTCTCTCAATTTCCCCTTCTCTCCCTTTGTCTTTTCCCGACATCACCTTTACTTTGTCACCAACTTTAAATTTCAACATATTCAAACTACCTCCCTAGCTAAAGACGCTATCTTTGTATAACCTTTCTCCTTAATTTCTCTGGCTATCGGACCTAGAATTCTGGTTCCCACCGGCATACCCTGTTTGTCAATAATAACCCCCGCATTGTCATCAAAACGAATATAACTCCCATCCTTCCTTCTTACTTCTTTTTTAGTCCTAACAATCAAAACTCTAACCTTCTCGCTATCACTAACCATACCATTTGGATCAGCCCCATCCACCACTCCTCTGACAACATCACCTAAACTGGCAACCTTCCCAATTTTCTGGGGTACACCTATAACTCTGATGCTTTTCGCCCCTGAATTATCTGCCGGTTTTAGTACAGTTCTTAACTGTATCATTATTTTTTCCTCCTTTTTGAAACTTTCTCTTCAGTTTTATCCGATTTTAAAGCCTTTTTTACTTTGTCGTCCAAAACTTCTACTATTTTCCACTTTTTTGTCTTGCTATAAGGCCTACTGGCAACAAACTTAACAACCTGACCAACTTCCACACTCTTCTCATCATGCACTTGATATTTCTTTGTTTTTCTTACCCTTTTGCCGTAAACAGGATGCTTAAATACCCGATCAACTGCAACTGTGGCAGTTTTTAACATCTTCTTAGAAATGACCTTTCCTGTAAAAATTTTCATAAGATTAGTTTATTCTTTTGACTTTTCTAAACTCTTATTCATCTTCTCAATTAATCTCTTTTCCTTTAAAACAGTGTTGATCTGCGCAAATTCCCGCCTTAGCATTTTAACACGCTTTAAATTTTTTTCTTTTGATATCCTAAGGTTGGTCTTGGTACGAATCACTTCCAACATCTTCTCTTTAAGAATTTTCTCTAAATCCTTTAAACTTTTTCCTCTTAAATCATTTAAATCCTTTTTCTTCATCTTTTAACCCTCCTTACTAACTATTTTTACATCGAATGGTAACTTAGCTGACGCTAATTCTAATGCCCTTCTCGCCATACCGGCATCTACTCCCGCTACTTCATAAATAATTTTACCTGGAACAATCACAGCCACATATCTATCAATATCTCCCTTTCCTCCACCCATTCTTTGACCCGCGGCTCTTCCTGTTACCGGCTTATCCGGAAAAACACGAAGCCAGACTCTTCCTCCTCTTTTCAAACTATGAGTTATCGCTCTTCTACCGGCTTCAAGTTGAGCCGCCGAAAGCCAACCTCTACCCAATGACTTCAAACCATATTCGCCAAAGGCAAGACTGGATCCACGAATTGCTATTCCCTTTCGCCTTCCTCTAAATTCTTTTCTGTATTTTCTCCTTTTTGGTTCCAACATAATATATTTTTATCTTTTATTCCTCCCCCTCTTTCTTGTGGATATAAACCTTTACCCCTACATAACCTCTCTTTAAAAGAGCTGGAACTTGGGCATAATCAACATTTTCTCTTAATGTCTGTGTTGAAACTGAACCCATATGATACTTCTCAACTCGGGCGATCTCTGCACCAGCTATCCTTCCCGAGAGAACCACTTTTATTCCCAAAGCACCGGCAGACATCACTCTTTCCATAGCTTTGGTCACAACTCTTCTTTGAGGCAGTCTTCTCTCCAATTCAGATGCAATTCTACCTGCAACCAGATAGGCCGAAAGCTCCGGATTTTTAACTTCATTAACTCTTAAGTCAATTTTCAAATCTCTTATTTTCCTTCCCCTAATTTTACTTATCAAATCCAATATAAATTTTTTCAAGTCTTCAAGTCCCGTTCCTCCTCTTCCGATTACAACCCCTGGCCTAGAAACAACCAAAATAACCACCATACTTTTGGGAAGCCTTTCTATTTCTACACTGGTTATACCAGCGACTTTTAGGCGGTTCATCAAAGCCTTCCTGATCTCAATATCCTCAAGTAGGTACTCTTTGTAATTTCTGTTTTCAGCAAACCAACGAGACTTCCAAGACAAAAAGTTACCAATTCTAAAACCGATAGGATTAATTTTTTGTCCCATAATATTAGCGATAATAAAAAAATTTAAAAATTAATGCAAAAGTCAAAAAATCATTTCTTTCCATCTTTTTTCAATTCTGATCTCAACTGATTTATAACTTTTGGTTTTTTACTAACATTTTTTATTATTTTGCTATCTTTGTTACTTGTTTTTTTCTCATTCAAATCAATTCCAGTTTCACTATCTTTGCTAACATCCGGACTTTCCTTTACTCCCAAAACAATCCTAATATGACTCATTCTTCTTTTATATGGTTTTGCCATACCTCTGGCACCAGCCCGCCATCTTTTTAATCTCGGGCCTTCATTTACTTGAATCTCCTTAAAATACAAATCATTTTCGTTCATATTCTTTAGTCTAGCCTGCGCCAACGCCGAACCTATAACTTTCCTTAACCTCATCCCTGCCCTTTTACCTACAAATGGAAGCAATTGATAAGCCTTAAGAGGAGAAAGACTTCTTATTCTTGCAACGACCTCCCTAAATTTCTTAGGAGAGGTTATTAGATATTTTTGTGTCGCTTTTACATCCATATTATGTCTTTTCAAGAATCCTTTTAACCACTTGACCGTGTCCTCTAAAAGTTCGGGTTGGGGCAAATTCACCAAGCCTGTGTCCTACCATATCTTCGGTCACAAAAACGTCAATAAAAACCCTGCCATTGTGAACTTTAAAATATCTTCCCACGAATTCCGGGGAGATTTGAGAATTTCTCAACCAAGTCTTGATAGGGCTCTCCTTCATACCCATACCAGCTTTCACCTTTTTCAAAAGGCGGTTATCAACAAACGGTCCCTTTTTAGTACTTCTTGCCATAATTACTATATTTTAAAACTAATTGTGCTTACCCCTTTTTCTTGGTTGAATAATCAATTTATCTGAATATTTTCTTTTCTTTCTTGTCTTCCCAACAGCTGGTTTACCACTAGGTCTTTTTTGATATTTCATACCAATATGACTTCTACCTTCTCCTCCACCGTGAGGGTGAGCAGCTGGATGCATAGCTACACCCCTAACCGTTGGCCTTATCCCCATCTTTCTCTTCCTACCTGCCTTTCCAAGCCTTTTCGTTCTCGCATCTAAATTACCAACCTGTCCGATGGTTGCATAGGAGGAAGGCTTAAATCTTCTAACTTCACCCGAGGGAAGTTTAATTACCACCCATTCCTCCTCCTTGGCCTGAATAATTGCGGCAGAACCCGCAGATTTTACCATTTGCCCACCCTTTTTTGGCATTATTTCAATATTATGAACTTGAGTTCCAACCGGAATTTTAGCTAAGGGCAAAGCACTTCCCACCTCAATTGGTGCATTTTCCGAAGAAATCACCTTATCTCCCTCTTTCAACCCCAAAGGGGCTAAAATATACCTTTTTTCACCATCTTCATAGGCTATTAGTGCAATCTTTGCATTCCTATTAGGATCATACTCAAGAGATTCGACTTTACCCCACACATCCTTTTTATCTCTTTTGAAATCAATCTCCCTAAGAAATCTTTTCCTTCTTCCACCTTGATGTCTTACGGAAACATGTCCGTATGCATCTCTTCCAGACTTCTTTGGTAATATTTTCTTTAAATTTTTCATTTTTTGTTTTCAAAAATATCTATCTTCTCCTTTTCAGCCAAAGTCACTATTGTCTTTTTCACAGGCATAATTCTCCTCTTCCTACCCGTTAGGGTTCTTTTTTCCTCTCCTTTAAAATTCATCGTTCTTACAGTTTTTACATGAACATTGAATACCTCACTGATTAACTGCCTTATCTGACCTTTTCTCATACCAATCCCAACTTTAAAAGTGTACTTTCCCTTTTTAGCTAACTCTAAACTTTTTTCTGTTATTACCGGTTCTAACTTCATTTTGAACTCCTTTTTCTCGATACCCTTTTTAAAGCACTCTTATTCTTCAACTTTGAAGACTTGATTACTTTCTTTTTTCCTATTTTGTACAAATTCTTCTTTTTATCTTCAATTTCAACTTTCTCTTTTTCCTTCTCCTTTTTGTCTAAACTTTTTTCTTTCCCAGATAAAACCGCAAAAGCCCCTTTCTCAAAAATTAGGTAATCGCTACTCAAAACATCCATAGCATTTAAATTTTCTAAAAATAGAACTTTAAAATTTTCTAAATTTCTAAAGGCTCTCTCCAATCCACTATTCTCTCTTTTGATAACCAAGCAAAAAGAACTTCTATTTTTTATATTCTCTTTACTTTTTATTATCTCAACCAATCTTTCAGCATCTTTAGTCTTAAATATTTTTGATAAACCGCTGACTACAAAAATCTGATTCTTATCGGCTTTATAAGATAAAGAATGTAAAAGTGCCTTTTTGGCCATTTTTTTTGAAACACTTAAAATTCTTCTTACTCCCTTAGGTCCGTGTGCTACCCCTCCACCAACAAAAATCGGGGCTGAACGTGATCCATGTCTGGCTCTTCCGGTTCCTTTCTGTCTCCAGATTTTTGCAGTAGATAAACTCACTTCCCCTCTTGTCTTCACTTTAGACAGTTCTTTGTGCCTTTTCCACTCATAAACACGCCAAGCCTGAGCTAACAAACCAAAATTTACCTTCTCCTTCAATAAATTGGGCAATTCTAGACTACTCTTACTTCCCGATACTGTATAGCAATTAATAGTTTTCATAATAATTTTGTGCTATCTGGATTTTTCAATCTAAACTTCAGGTTTTACATTTTTATTTTCAACGCTACCTTCTGTTTCTTTTGTCTCATCAAATTCCTGAGCTACAACAATGGGTGTTTCCTCAACTAAATCAGAAAGCTTACCTTTACCAATTCTTTTAATTATTAAAACATCTCTTGGTGTTCCAGGAACAGGCCCAGAAAGAGCTATAACTCCTTCATTTTCCTTTGTCTCAATCACCATCAGATTTTTCACCGTCACCCTAGATCTTCCCATTCTTCCAGCCATTCTTTTACCTTTATAAACTCTACCCGGAGTAGTTCCCTGACCTATAGAACCAGGTGCTCTTTCTCTATCCGATTGTCCGTGTGTTCTCGGGCCACCTGCAAATCCCCATCTTTTCACAACACCTGCAAAACCCTTACCCTTTGAAATACCCGTAACTGTAACAATATCTCCCTTAGAGAAAATATCAGAAACCTTTATTACATCTCCAACCTTTACATCGGGCTCTTCACTTAGACGAACTTCGCGCAAGAACTTTGGATATTTTTGATCTTTTTCACTGAAGTTTGGACTTACTTTATCGAAGTGACCTCTAAGAGGTTTTGAAGTGTTTTTTGATTTTCTTTCACCGAATCCTAACTGAACCGCCCAATAACCATCCTTTTCAGGGCTTTTAATCTGGGTTACAATACAAGGCCCTGCCTTTATCCATGTTACAGATACTCTTGTCCCTTCGACAAAAGTCTGATCCATAAATCTTTTTGATCCTAAAATTGTATCAATCATAAAATTTCTATAAAGTTTGATATAAATAACCAAAAAAAAGGTGCCAGAGGCACCTAGTTTGGTACTTCAGGCAAAACCTAAAGAGGCTATATCCGACGAACCACCTCCATGTAAGTGGGAATTATATCAAAATAAACTTCCGATATGCAATAGGCTGGAAAATATAATTAAAAAATTCGAATAACCACTGTTTTTCTCAAATCTTTAATAATTATACTTTTATTTAAATCTTCTATCAGTAAACTATAATCTCCATTATTGACTTTTATTTTTTTTACAATTATTGACAAAGTTTGATAATTGGTATACAAGATTGGAAGAGAGTAAATTTAAATTTTTTCATCAATGGCTAAAAACAAAATAAAAAGGGTTAAACATTTGGTATTTGGCTTCGGCCAGATAGCTAGTTTTATTGAAAAATATTTTAAAGAAGCTTTTGTTTCCCATGCAGATATAACAAAAGACAAAGAGATTGAGGATGAAATCCAAAAGTACGAACCAGAGGCAGTAATAAACACAGCAGCCATAACTTCTCTGGAGGAATGCGAACAAAACAAAATTAAGGCCTTTGAAGTTAATACCCTTGGAGCTTATAAAATATGGAATATATGCCGAAAAAACGACATATTTTATTGCCATTTCTCTAGTGGTTGTATTTTTAGTAGTAAAACCGCAGATGAAATATACCATGAATCCGATACTCCAAACCCTCAAAGTTATTACAGTTGGACAAAAGTTTGGGCAGAAAATTTGCTGGGAAAACCCCCTAATCTGTTGATAGTTCGACCAAGACAAGTTATCTCATCAAGTGTTGATAAAAGAAATACACTAGCCAAATGGGTAGTCTATTCCCACTTTATCCCTGACCAAAACACAACATCAGTAGTTGAAGACTTCATGCCAGTCTTGGAAGACATGATTAGAAGAAAAATATCCGGCACTTTTCATCTTGCCAATCCGGGAACAATCTCCCCATTAGAAGTCGCATATTTACTAAAAAAGAAGATTAATCCGAAAATGAAAATACACAAAACTACACTAGAGGAGATAAATAAAAGCTTGATAGCCAAAAGAGTTTCTACAATCCTATCCACCAAAGCTTTGGAATCTTTGGGGTATGTTTTGCCTCCAATTCGCGAGTCTATCGAAAAAACTATCGAAATTTTTGGCAAAAATCTTAAAAAGCTCGGTGGATTGAAAGCCTTGGATCCTTTGAGAAATGAAACTAAAAGCAAATTCTCCTTAGCTTCAAAAGTAAAGAATTCTTTCCTAGAAATTAATTGATCATCTCACCTTCTGCTAACCACAAAAAGCTTCCCAACTCAAAATTAAAAGAGGTAAATTTTGAACTTTCTTTCCAATAAATACTTCCTTTTTTTTAAACCCACTCCAAAAATATTTTCATAATAATAATTTATTTTCTAATTTTAACTTTTGAAGACAACTTAAATAAAAATCAGAAAACAATTGAAAATATTACCAAATTAAAATCTTATTAATTGAATTGACACTTTTTCAAATTCTACTTTTTATTAATCTTGAGTTTTATTGTACGATCTTAAATGTCTTGATTATCTCCTCAACTTCAGGTTCAAAATTTACATTCACTAACGTCAAATACTTATTTCTAACCTCCATAACATAAAGGTTTTTAGCATTTGAGTATTTGCTTTTATATTCGGCTTCAGTATTCCAAACTTCAATCGGTAAATCGTAAGATTGTCCTCCGCCATAAATTAAAACAATAGCATTAGGCCAGCCATAAAGGTTTTCTTTATCAGTTAAAGCCTTGTAATTTGAAGGATATGAAATCTCAAATCCATACTCCTCATTTCTATAGGTTAACCACCCTTCAGGTATTTTTGATTCCTCGTTTTTAATTGTTGGCATAGGAGTTTCAGGTTTTTCTACATTGGCAATTGTGGGCTGTTGTAAAGAATTGTTAACTTTTTCCTTAGCATTTTTGCTTTGCATACCAAGATAGTATGCTCCAAGCAAAGAAGATACAACAATCAAGGTGATAAAAACTCCTAGGAAAAACCCCTTTTTCATAAAACGATGATATATAAAAAAATCATATTATTCAACTGTAAAATGCAGGAAAAGGTTATCTGAAAATATTAAGTGTAAATTCCTTGTAAGTTTTGTTGCCATTATTATCGCTTAGGTTAACAACAAGAGAGAATTGTCCCTGAATTGACGGTTTTCCCGATAATTCGCACTTTATAGCATTTATAGGTTTCAAAGTATTTTTACATCTAATAAGACTTAAACCTAAAGGAAGGTTTTCAGCGGACATAGATAAAGTATCATTCTTATCTGGATCATATCCCTCGATTCTAAAATTGTACATTTTATTAACATACCCATCTGGTAGTAAATTTGTTGTTATTACCGGCAAACTACCAACAATAGTCGGCGTTGGGGAAGTGGGAGAAGTTATCGGCGGAGTCGTTGGAACTTGAGCTCGCGGCTTAAAATAGGTTTGTCTATTAGCAAGCATAACCGTCAAAGGAAGTGAAAGTAAAATAAACAAAAGTACAGCCAACGAGGCACTTTGTGTTCTATCGAGCCTTTTAAGGTTTACAATATACTTCTTTATTTTTTCTCTAAATTTCAGATCTCCCTGAAAAAAGCTTTTTTCAGATAATAAATCCATTACTTAAATTTAATAGTATTAATTTGTCTTGTCAATAAAAGTAGTTGATTACAAAATTAGTACTTCTTTATATGAGATAATCAATTACTGCGACCTGGCGGGGTCACCGGTTTATTATTTCCCCTTTGAACTGGAGTTGCAGGTTTTTTAAATTGCCCAGGTGGTGTAACAATACTACTTTGATTATTTTGATCTATATCTTTTGCAGCCAAAGTTACAACCGGTAATAATATTAAAAGTAAGAAAAGAAAAAAAAGGAAAAAAGCATTTTGCCTTAATACCCTTTTATATTTCTTTAACGAAAATTTTCTATCCATATTATCTGGCTAATAGTTAATAACTATAAGTTAAGGTATTATAATATATCAATTATGATTGTCAAGTGTTATAAAAATTTACCACTTTATCTTTTTATCATTTTGCTAAGCACAAACATCTTCATATTTTGGCCATTTTCTCAAATAGTGTACGAGGTTCCTAAAGTATGGTTTGTCAATCGTATTATTGAAATTCTTGGAATTGCCGGACTACTACTTTCACCTCGATTAAAAAAGAAAAAATATGATAAGAATTTATTTATACTAGTTATTGGTTTTCTTTCTCTTGCAATCATAAGTAGTTTAGTCGGAGTAGATTTACAAAAAAGTTTTCTGGGTAATTATTACAGAGCTGACGGACTGTTCACAACGATACATTTTCTAATTCTTTTTCTGTTTTTGCATTTGTACTTTCAAAAAACATGGTTGGAAAGTATATTTAAAGCAGTAGCATATTCAAATTTCATCCTCAACCTACTGGTTATTTTATGTTTTTTCTTAGCCTTGTCGGGAAAGTACATTTTTGAGAATTGGGATGGTAGTTTCGGCGCTAACTTTGGCAACCCAAACTTTTTGGCAGGCTATTTGTTGGTTACATTACCTTTCACCTATTATTTCTTTGAGAAAAAGAAAAAAGCAATCGCTAAACTACCATTCACCCTTCAGTTGGTAGGGATAATACTAACCGGATCATTGGCAGGAATAATCGGCGCGATATTATATGTTGCCTACCTCACATATATAAATTTAATAAATAACAAATTTATCATGGTAATATTGATATTGATTGCAATTACTGGGCTTAGTTTTGTACTTAGCAATCAAAGGACTTATAGAAATGGATTTTTAGTAGCAGAAAGCAGAGAAAGGATTATAATGAAAGGATTAATAGCATTTAAGCAAAGGCCATTTTTTGGTTGGGGATGGGCTAATTTTGATTACGCTTTTGATTCTGTTGATTGGCCGATAAAAATTAACGATGATATTTACGTTGACAAAGCACACTCAAGTCTTTTGGAAATTCTGGTAACTACAGGAGTCTTCGGATTTACAATTTACTTTTTTCTCCTTTCAAGAATTGGAAGAAATATCTATTTTTCAACGAACAAGTATAAGAAATATTTATTTTCTGCTTTTGTAATTTTAATACTACATATGCAGACAAATATTATATCCGTATCTGAAGAACTATTTTTTTGGATTCTTGCTGGATTCTCAGTTAAAAATTATTAATATTTTTAAAAAATACTATATCTTATAATATTAACAAGTTGATATCTATAATTAAACTATTAAATTAACTTTGACTTCTCTCTCTAACCTAAACTTTCTTTGTAAACAAACCAAAATAACTGAAACACAAAATTAACAAATCTTTCATTTAAAACTTATCGGGGAGAAAAGTTACTAGAATGTTCCAACTACATCTTAATTTCTATACTTACCCCAGCGGGTAAATCTAGATTTGATAAAGAATCTATAGTGCGAGGAGTAGGATCAAGAATATCTATTAAACGTTTGTGGATCAAAACTTCAAAATGTTCCTGAACTCTTTTAGCTCCGCGGGAAGTAGAAGGAACAACTGGAATCAAAGTTCTTTTAGTGGGTAAGGGGATTGGTCCTTTTATTCTTGCTCCAGTTGCCATAGCAGTATCAATTATCTTAAGCACAGCTTCATCCATCACTCTGTGATCGTAGCTTTTTAACTTGACTCTGAGCCGTGAGTTTCCTGCCATAGTCTTAAAGAGCAAAAAAAATCCCCTTATTCAGGGGAAATACATAATTTGATTAAGCAATAATTTTGGTAATAACACCAGCACCAACTGTCTGACCACCTTCACGAATAGCGAATCTCCAACCCTCTTCCATTGCTACAGATTGTATAAGTTTCACCTTCATCTTGGCATTATCACCCGGCATAACCATTTCAATACCCTCAGGAAGAATAACCTCGCCTGTCACATCGGCAGTCCTGATAAAAAACTGAGGCTTATAACCTGAAAAGAAAGGTGTGTGACGTCCTCCCTCTTCCTTACTTAAAATGTAAACCTCAGCTTCAAACTCTGTGTGAGGAGTCACCGTTCCAGGCTTTGCCAAAACTTGACCTCGCTCAACTTCATCTTTTTCAATACCCCTTAAAAGAACTCCAACATTATCACCTGCAATAGTCTCTTCGAGAGTTTTTCTAAACATTTCAAGACCTGTAGCAACTGTTTTCCTTGTTTCTCTTAACCCCACTATTTCAACTTCTTCATTTATCTTTAGTCTACCTCTCTCTACCCTTCCGGTTGCTACTGTTCCTCTACCCTTTATGGAGAAAACATCTTCAACCGGCATAACAAACGGCTTATCTACATCTCTTACAGGTTCAGGAATATATTCATCAACAGCTTTCATAAGTTCTAAAACCTGCTTTTCGGCTTCGGGATCACCTTCAAGAGCTTTCAAAGCTGAAACCTTAATAATAGGAACTTCATCACCCGGATATTCATATTTCTTAAGAAGATCCCTTACATCCGCCTCAACCAAATCTATAATTTCTGGATCATCAACAGCATCAACTTTATTCAATGCAACTACAATTGCTGGAACATTAACCTGACGAGCTAAAATAACATGTTCTCGAGTTTGGGGCATCGGACCATCAGGAGCAGAAATTACCAAAATTGCGCCATCCATTTGCGCAGCTCCTGTTATCATATTCTTGATATAATCTGCATGACCAGGAGCATCTATGTGGGCATAATGCCTTTTATCTGTTTCGTACTCAATATGGGAGATATTTATGGTAACTCCTCTTTCTTTCTCCTCCGGCGCATTATCGATATCATCAAACTTGTAAGCTTTAGTTTTATTACCAGGTTGTTTCGACAAAACATTAGTAATTGCAGCTGTTAATGTCGTCTTGCCATGATCAACATGGCCAATAGTACCAATATTCACATGAGGTTTCGTTCTTTCAAACTTCTGTTTTGCATCTGCTGCCATATTTTTAGTATACCAAAGTGTTGTTCAATAAAACAAGGGCATATTGCCCTTACTTGCGAGTAATTATATTAAACCCAAATTTAATCTGTCAATACCTAAACTCTCAACTTTTTACGAATTAAATCTTCTTTCACTCGCATCCCTTTTAGCAATCAAATTACTGGTAATATTGGCAGGAACTTCTTCATAATGACTAGGTTCCATATAAAAACTAGCTCTGCCTTGAGAAAGAGAGCGAAGTTTTGTCGCGTAACCAGAAAGTTCAGCCAAGGGGGCTAGAGCATAGATTACAGTCATCATTCCTCTTTTTTCAGTCCCCTGTATTTGTGCTCTTTTGCTTGATAAATCTCCTATTACATCCCCCATAAACTCCTCAGGTGTTGTTACTTCAACTTTCATAATTGGCTCCAAAAGAACCATGTCGGCTTTTTTGGCCGCTTCTTCAACTGCCAATGATCCAGCGATCTTAAAAGCTATTTCACTTGAATCAACTTCGTGGTAACTCCCATCATAAACTGTAACCTTCACATCAGTCATAGGAAAACCAGCCAGAATACCATGATCGAGCTTCTCTTTAACTCCTTTTTCTATTGCGGGGATAAATTCAGAGGGAATAGCACCCCCTTTTATTGCTGATTCCCAGACAAAACCTTCCCCTCTTCCTATAGGCTCAATTCTAAGCAAACAATGACCATACTGCCCTCGTCCGCCGGTTTGTCTTATATATTTTCCTTCCCCTTCGGCTTTCTTTTTAATCGTCTCTTTATAAGCTACCTGAGGAGCACCGGTTCTCGCATCCACATTAAATTCCCTTTTCATTCTGTCAACCAAAATCTCAAGCTGTAATTCACCCATCCCCGAGATAATTGTCTGACCTGTTTCATAATCGGACTTTATCTTAAATGTCGGGTCTTCATCCGATAATTTTTGCAGCGCCAATCCCATCTTTTCCTGATCTGATTTCGTTGCAGGTTCAATAGCTAATGAGATAACCGGTTCGGGGAATGAAATCGATTCCAAAATCAAGGGTCTAGACATGTCGCTCACAGAATCCCCTGTGGTCGTTTCCTTTATACCAACGGCAGCGACTATCTCTCCGGCAAAAGCTTCTTCTATAAGTTCTCTCTGATCCGCATGAAGAAGAACGAGTTTTCCGATTCTTTCTTGTTTTTGCTTGTTAACATTAAGGATAACTTGGCCAGCTTTTAAAGTCCCAGAATAAATTCTCAAATAAACCAATCTCCCAACATGAGGGTCTGTAACTACCTTGAAAGCTAAGGCAGAAAAGGGATCTTCATTTTTGGGATACCTTTTTTCCTTTTCTCCCGTTCTAGGATTAATACCCTCAATCGGAGGAACATCCAAAGGCGAGGGTAGATATTCAACTATCGCATTTAAGAGAAGTTGAACAGTAGCCGTCCTATTATCTCCTCCAAGAATAGGAAAAAACTTAACCTTAGTGACACCTGCCCTTATCGCTCTTATAATATCCGCCTCATCAAGTTCTTTCCCGTCTAAAAACTTACCCAAAGTTTCATCATCAAATTCTGAAACTGATTCAATCAATTCTTTTCTATATCTCTTGGCTTTTTCCAACAAATCTTGGGGAACTTCCTCCTCAATCAACTTATTATCCTCCAAGGATTTATAGGTGTAAGCTTTCATTTTTATAAGATCTATAACTCCCCTCAAGTCATGTTCTATCCCCAAGGGAATTTGAACAGGTGCGGCGTTAGCCCCCAAACGCTCCTTTATTGACTTAATACTTCCCTCAAAATCGGCACCAATTAAATTTAATTTATTCAAAATACAGATTCGGGGAACATGATATCTATCTGCCTGTCTCCATACTGTTTCAGATTGAGATTCAACTCCAGTTCTTCCATCAAAAACCATAACAGCTCCATCCAGAACCCTAAGCGACCTTTCAACCTCAGCGGTAAAATCAATATGTCCTGGTGTGTCAATAATATTTATTCTGTAATGACCATTTGGTATAGCAGAACCAGTTTGAAGATCCCAAAAGGTGGTTATAGCTGCAGAAACAATCGTAATACCTCGCTCCCTTTCCTGTGCCATCCAGTCAGTAACAGTGGTTCCTTCATCAACCGATCCCAGTTTATATGTCTTTCCTGTCTCGAAAAGAATTCTCTCTGTTGTTGTTGTCTTACCAGCATCAATATGAGCAATAATTCCGATATTTCTAATCTTTTCCATAGGAACAACACGGTCTTTTGTAACCGTCATCACCATAGCTGATTTTTTCTTTATCTGTTGAACTGCCATTTTTATTCCTTTTTTTCCAAACTAATAACTCAACAAATCCAATAAAAAAATAAAAAAAGGATCTTTAAATTCTTTACCATCTGAAATGACTGAAGGCTTTATTTGCTTCAGCTATTCTTTCCACTTCCATTCTTTTCTTCACCGCCCCACCCTCTCCCTTAGCTGCATCTTCTAACTCCGCCGCTAACTTCTCAGCAAAAGTATGATATTCGGAATTTGAGCGGCTTCTCGCAAAATTAACCAACCATCGAATAGCCAAAGAGTCCTTTCTGGGTCCTCTAACTGGTATTGGAACCTGATAAGCCGCCCCCCCCACTCTCCTGGCGCGAACCTCCATAGAAGGTCTAGTATTATCAAGAGCTTGACTAAATGTTTTTATCGGATCATCACCTTTTTCCTTGATAATCCCAAAAGCCCGATAAACTTGCTTTTGAGCGATAGACTTTTTCCCATCAACGATACATCTATTAATAAGTTTTGCTACAAACTTATTCTTATATATAAGGTCGGGCTTTATTTCTCTCAGTTTTGCTTGTCCTCTTCTTGCCATTTCGATAAATATAATTTTTTCTTAACAACCTCCTTTATTTATAAAGACGAAGCTGTCGTAGATGAAACGTCCGCTTTAGATTCAGATGTAAAAGTGACATTGGCTTGCCTTTTCGTTCCGTATCTACTCCTGGAAGTTTTTCTACCAACAACGCCTGTTGTATCAAACTTTCCCCTGACGATAGTATATTTAACCCCCGGCAAATCCTTGACCCTTCCTCCACGAACCAAGACAATTGAATGCTCCGCGAGTTCATGTCCTTCCCCCGGTATATAGGCAGTTATTTCCTGTTTATTGGACAATCTAACCCTTGCAACCTTCCTCAAAGCGGAATTTGGTTTTTTGGGTGTCATCGTTCTCACCTGTAAAACAACCCCTCTTTTAAAGGGGGAGTTTTCCTCTTTATACTTTCTATCTTTAGCGTTAAACCAACGTCTCAAAGCTGCCTTTTTTGTCTTTTTGGCAATCTTTTTTCTTCCTTTTCTTACAAGTTGTGATACAGTTGGCATAAATTTAATATCCTTTCTACTCAGGCTGATATTTTAACACGAAAGACGCTCCCCTAACAACCGCTTTATTAAACTCCATTAGCTTTCAGAAAGCACTGCTCTTTCGGGAGAAACTGGAATCAAACGACCTATAATTACATTTTCTTTTAATCCGACTAGTTTATCTTCCTTCCTCATCAAAGATGCATTTGTGAGAACATCGGTTGTCTGTTGAAATGAAGCGGCAGAAAGCCAACTTTCGGTAAAAAGCGCTCTTCTGGTTATACCCAAAATTACCTGTTGTGCAGTTGCGGGTTCCCCACCTGCAGCTAAAACCTTTTCATTTTCTTCTTCAAAAGTAGCCTTTTCGACTAATTCTCCCGGTAATAAAGGCGTATCACCTGATGTTACAATCCTCACTTCATCGCTCATTTTCCTAACAATAACTTCAAAATGCTTATCGTGTATGGGAATCCCTTGACTCTCATAAACCTTTTGCACCTCATTTACCAAATACTCTTGTGCTGCCCTTAGACCCTTAATCGAGAGAACCTCTCTAATATCCAGTGAGCCTTTTGCCAAAGGCACCCCCGCCTCAACAATCTGTTTATCTTCAACGGCTAATTGAATAGCCTTTGGTATTAAATATTCCCTTTCCTCTTTCGGTTGAGTATGGATAGACGTTATCTTAATCCTCCAACCCTCTTCACTCTCCCCAATAGTTACCTTACCTGGTATTTCTGAAAGAGGAGCCATTACCTTTGGCGTTCTAGCCTCGATCAATTCTTCAACTCTCGGAAGACCTTGAGTAATATCCGTAGTTATTACACCAGCCGCATGCTTCGTTTTGAGAGTAAGCTGTGTTCCAGGTTCACCAATTGACTGGGCTGCGATTATTCCTACTGGAACACCAATACTAACAATCTCCTTGTTGGATAAATCTGTTCCATAACACTTAGTGCACACTCCATAACGTAAAGCACAGGTTAAGGGCGAATAAACTAAAACCTCAGAAACGCCAGCCGCATCTATTTCCTGCGCTTTTAGATCATTAATCAAATCTCCCTTGGATATCAAAACAATCTCCCTACCATCCTTTTTAATTTTGACATCTTGAGCAACAAATCTTCCAACTATTCTCTTAGCAAACGAGGACGATCGGGGATCCCTCTTAATTAGAAAGCCTTCTTCAGTTTTACAATCATCACTCCTTATTATTACATCATGTGCAACATCAACTAACCTTCTTGTCAAGTATCCTGCATCCGCGGTCTTTAGAGCGGTATCTGTTAATCCCTTTCTTGAACCCCTCGATGAGGTTACATACTCAAAAACAGAAAGACCTTCCCTAAAATTACTCTTTATCGGAAGTTCGACAATCTTACCCAAAGGATCAACTACCAATCCTCTGATTGCCGCTAACTGTTTTACTTGATCTCTTGACGCACGACCGACCTTAGCATCTATAACCACTCTTATCGGACTTGTTTCATCTAAAAGATTCCAAGTTTTATCCGCCAGCTCTTCGGTTACCTGAATCCAAACTTCTTGAGATAGTCTCTTTTTCTCTTCAGCAGTTATCAATCCCTGAGCATAATTAGATTCAATTTCAGCAATTTTTCTTTCCGCCTCTTTGAGTAGTTTTTGTTTTTCCGGTAAAAGCTTGGAATCAAATATTCCAAAAGAGAGTCCAGAAATTGTCCCACCCATAAAACCTAACTCCTTAATAGAATCAATCATTGAAGTTACATTTTCCCTATCCGTCATCATAAATGCTTTAGTAAAAAGTTCTTTTATCTTAGATGATGTAACCGCTTCATTAACAAAATCAAAACCGCTAGGTAATACTTCATTAAAAAGAATTCTACCGGGCGTTGTTTCAATTAGAGAGCCGTTTTCTCTAAGGGTAATCTTTTGCCTTAATTCTATCTTACCTGTCTGATAAGCCAATAAAGCTTCTTGTCTATCAGCAAACACAGTTTCACAAGGTTTTATCCTTATATCTTCACTTGTCAAATAATAAACTCCCAATGCCATCTCTTTGCTCGCCGGAGTTGTTATTGGACTGCCATCTGCTGGACGAAGCAAATTGTTTGAGGGTAACATTAAATTCTTAGCCTCATCAATCGCCTTCTTAGATAGAGGAACATGGACGGCCATTTGATCTCCATCAAAATCCGCGTTAAATCCAGAACAAATAGCTGGATGAATCCTTATTGCGCTACCCTCTATCAAAACCGGATAAAAAGCTTGTATTGAGAGTTTATGTAAAGTAGGAGCTCTATTTAAGATAACCGGGTGATCTTTGGTAATTTCATCCAAAATATCAAAAACCTCAGGAGGACGTCTCTCAAGCAGATTTTTTGCACTCTTAACATTCGGGGCTACACCTCTTAAAATCATCTCCCTTAAAACAAAGGGCTTAAACATCTCTAAAGCCATATCTTTGGGTATTCCACACTGAGTAAGTTTTAATTCAGGACCCACAATAATTACAGATCTACCGGAATAATCCACCCTCTTTCCCAAAAGATTCTGTCTAAATCTACCCTGTTTGCCACGCAGAAGGTCGGAAATTGACCTTAAAGGTTGTCTTCCCCGACTCTTTCTAGTCGTCTTTCTTTGTGACGCATCTATCAGTGAATCAACCGATTCTTGGAGCATTCTTTTTTCGTTTCTAAGAATAATTTCCGGTGCTCCCAGTTCAATTAAATGTTTTAATCTATTATTTCTATTTATAACCCTGCGATATAAATCATTTAGGTCACTGGTTGCAAATCTACCTCCCGAAAGCTGAACCATCGGCCTCAGGTCGGGCGGAAGAACTGGTAAAACTTTAATAACCATCGCAGAAGGACTGGTCTTGGAACGCCTCATTCCATCAACTAACTTCAGTCTTTTGGTTAATTTCACATATTTTGCAGAAATACCCTTACTTTCTTCTAGCTCTTTACGAAGGCTAACAGCCAATTCTTCAATATTTATCTTGGAAAGTGCGCTAGCTACCGCCTCAGCTCCCATCTTAGCCTTGAAAAAGTCAGAAGCTCCATAACTTTCCAGTTCATCGTACTCCTCCTCAGAGAGAATCGTAAATAACTTCAAACCTTTAACCAATGAGGTTAAATTAATAAATAATTCCCTTGTTCTTCCCAAAGTTGATTTTTCTTCTTCAGCCAAAGCCGTCTCTTTTTTTCTAGTCTCAAGGTCTATTTCGGAAATAGCCAAAGCCAATTGTTCTTTATCTTTAATCCTACTTTCAACCTTGTTTCTTTCCTCAATCGATTTCTCCATCAAAACTTTTCTTTTCTCCTCAAAAGTCTTAACTATCTCTTTCTCTCTTTCCAAAGACACCTTTTCCAGTCTCAAAACAGCATTTTTCCTAGCTTTTTCATCTACCTCCAAAACCAAATATCTCGCGAAATAAATAACCTGCTCGATAGCCTTGGGAGGTACATCCAGTAAAAGAGAAACTTTTGATGGCGCTCCTTTAAAAAACCAAACATGAATAACGGGAGTCGCCAAATTTATATGACCCATCCTTTCCCTTCGAACACGACTTTGGGTTACTTCAACACCACACTTATCGCAAACAACTCCCTTATACCTTATTCTTTTATACTTTCCACAATAACATTCCCAGTCTTTTGTGGGACCGAAAATTCTTTCATCAAAAAGGCCGTCTTTTTCGGGTTTTAAAGTCCTATAATTTATAGTTTCTGGTTTGGTTACTTCACCCCTAGACCAACTTTTAATTTCATCAGAAGAGGCCAAACCTATTATTAGGCTCTTAAAATCAGTTAGATTATTTAAACCTGATAGTGGTTCCATATTTTTTTATTCAGACACCTCCTCTATTTCCATTGGACTTTTTGCATTAACCAATTCATCCGTAGCTACAACTTCTGCCCCAGAAAGTTTTGCAAGTTCCACACCCTCATTTAAACTAGAATCCTCCTCCTTTTTGTATATCCCTCCGACCGCATCTATTGATAGACAGAGTGAATTCAACTCACGAACCAAAACCTTAAAACTTTCCGGCACAGTTGCTTCAGGTATATCAATTCCCTTAACTATTGCCTCAAAAGCTCTGGCCCTACCAACTACATCATCAGATTTAATAGTTAACATTTCCTGTAAAGTATAAGCAGCTCTGTGAGCTTCCAAACCCCAAACCTCCATTTCTCCAAGACGCTGCCCTCCCATCTGAGCTTTTCCTCCCAATGGTTGTTGCGTCACCAAAGAGTAAGGACCTGTTGATCTGGCATGAGTTTTATCCTCAACCATATGCTTAAGTTTGAGAATATAACCTACTCCTACAACAGTGTCCTCTTTAAATGGTTCACCCGTCTTTCCATTGATCAATCTTGCTTTACCGTTAACCGGTAAGTTGGACTTCCTGAGCTCTTCCACAATTGTTTCTTCATCAATCTTTTCAAAAACGGGAATAGAAGCTTTCAAACCCCTTTTTTGAAGAGCCCATCCCAAATGAGCCTCGAGAAGCTGGCCCAAATTCATACGAGCCAAAACCGAAAGAGGGGAGATAATTATATCAACCAAAGTCCCATCAGGAAGATAAGGCATATCTGCGGCAGGAAGAATTTTGGATATAACTCCTTTATTTCCGTGTCTTCCTGCCACCTTATCACCAACGGTAATTTTTCTGATTTGAGCTACTTTTACAATCACTCTCTTAAGAACACCCGGACCCAATTCATCACCTTTTTCTCTATCTAAAATCGATACATCAATAACTATCCCCCTTTCACCGTGAGGCACTCTTAAGGAGGTATCACGAACTTCCCTAGCTTTTTCACCAAAAATTGCCCTCAACAATCTTTCCTCTGCAGTCAGCTCAGTCTCACCTTTAGGAGCTATTTTTCCAACCAAAATATCATTTGGACCTACCTCTGCTCCTATCACCACTATCCCATCTTCGGCAAGATTAGCCAAATCCGATTCAGCAACATTAGGTATGTCACGAGTTAACTCCTCCGGTCCAAGTTTTGTATCAACAACATCAGCTTCATACTCCTCAATATGAATAGAGGTCAAAAGATCCTCTTTGACCAATCTATCAGATATCAAAACAGCATCCTCAAATCCATAACCCTCATACGAGGTATAAGCAATTATTAAATTTCTTCCCAAAGCAAGTTCCCCATTATCAACAGAGGGTCCGTCAGCCAAAAGGTCTCCTTTCCTTACCTTCTGACCAACATTTACCAAAACTCTTTGGTTATAACAGGTCGAATTTGCTGTTCTTTTAAATTTCGTCAAATAATAAATCTCCTTGGTACCAGATTCGGTAATTTCAACGTCCTCAAGATTTCCAAGATCATTATCCACCTTCCTATTAAGACTAACCTCAATTCTATTAGCATCAACATAAGTAACAATCCCATCGTGAAGGGCTTTAGTAAACCTCATCATCCCTTCGGCTATCGCTTCCTCCATACCTGTACCAACTATTGGAGCCTCAGGCTTTATTAATGGCACAGCCTGGCATTGCATATTAGCTCCCATCAAAGCCCGATTCCCCTCATCATGAGAAAGAAAAGGAATTATCGAGGAAGAAGCTCCTACAACCTGTCTTGGTGTCACGTCTATAAAATCAACAAGTTCAGAAGATCCTTCTGTAACAGTCCCTTTATACCTAAAAGGAACACGTGAGTCGATAATAAAACCATCTTTATCAATATTAACACCCGAGTGAGTAATATGAAATTCTTCCTCATCATCCGCAGTAAGATAGATTATCTCCTTTGTAACCTTAGATCTAACTTTATGTCCTACCTTTACCTTCTCTACCTTCCTATAAGGAGTTTCTATAAAACCATATTCATTAACCCTAGCATAAAGAGAAAGATAGGTAACCAAACCAATATTTGGTCCTTCAGGAGTTCTAACAGGATCAATCCTTCCATATTGGGAGGAGTTTACATCTCTTATAGAGAAAGATGCCCTTTCTCTGTTTATACCCCCTGGCCCAAGTACAGAAATTCTTCTTAGATTATCTATTTCACTTAAAGGATTCGTGTCATCAAGAATTGTTGAAAGCTGGTTCAATCTAAAGAATTCATTTAACGCAGCTATTAAAGGCCTGGCATTTATCAAAGCAGCAGGAAGGGGTTCATCTTCAGGAGAGATCAAGCTCATCTTCTCTTTTATAGAACGTTCTAATCTCAAAAGTCCTATTCTTAAGGCATTTGTGGCTACCAACTCACCCACTCTTCTTAATCGCCTGTTGGAAAGATGATCAATATCATCAACTCTACCTTCTCCATTTTGCAAACCAATAAGATAAGAAAGGGTTGTTATAATATCCTTCTGAGTTAAAACCCAATTGGGTTTATCATTAGGGATATTCAGATTGAGCCTTTTGTTTATCTTATATCTGCCTACTTTGCCAAGATCATACCTTTTGGGATCTAAAAACATACTCTTAAATAATCCTTCAGCATTTTCAAGCAAAGCCGGTTCACCTGGCCTCATCTTCCTATATATTTCTATAAGTGCTTCATTCCTATCGGTTGTAGAATCTTTCGATAAAGTTGAGGTTATATACTTATGTTGTTCATTCACATCTACTTTCTCATAGATCCTTTTAATCTCATCAGTACTTTCAACCCCCATCGCCCTCAATATAGTGGTCGCAATAACTTTTCTTCTTCTATCAATTCTTGCAAAAATCACATCATTCCTATCTACCTCAAATTCCAACCAAGACCCTCTTAATGGTCTCATTTCTGCTTTGTAAAGTATTCTGCCTGAAGATGGATCTAATTCTCCCGAAAAATAAACACCAGGACTTCTAACTATTTGATTTATTACCACTCTTTCAACCCCATTAATAATGAATGTTCCTCGAGAGGTCATTTGTGGAAGATCCCCTAGGAAAACCTCCTGTGTTTTCTTTTCACCTGATCTTTTATTGACTAATGTCGCCGTTATTTTCAAAGGAACTGAGTAGGTAAGACCCTTAGCTGAAGCTTCTCTGGGAGTTAATTTAGGTTTGCCAAGTTCTGGATTCTCAAGTATTATCTGCCAGTTTTTACCTGTAAAGTCATCTATTGGATTAATTTCCGAAAGTTCATTGGCAATACCAACATTCAAAAACCACTCCCAAGATTCTTTTTGGACTCGAGATAAATCTAATTGGGGAAGATTTTTCTCTTCTTTTCCAAAATTGATGCGTTTATTAGATTTCGTCATTTGAGGTATATTAAGTTCACTTAATTTTTGACTGAAAAAACCCAAGTATTGCTTGGGACACAAAAATTTACCAAGTTTAACTTGGTATATTTAAACGCTTTTCAGTCTTAGCGTCAGAACAACTAGAGAGGATTATATTATAAATTTTGTTTATGTCAATAGCCTGTTGTCTGTGTTATATTTATATAAAAGGACATCGAAGAAGAAGCCTAAATAACGTATCTTGGACTTATTCACTGTTTAAGACACATCACTATTTCCTTAAATATTTTCTGATATTACTATTATGTTCTTCAAAAGTCCTCGCATAATAAACTTTTCCATCAGCGTGAATGTAAAAAAAATAGTCACTCATAAGAGGATTAGCTGCCGCTTTCAATGACTTTAACCCAGGATTAGAGATTGGCCCAGGTGGTAATCCTTGATATTTATAGGTATTGTAGGGGGAATCTATATCCAAATCACCTTCTCTTAGAGTTTCCCAGTATTTATCCACCTGATTTCCCTGATTCTTCATTTTTAAACTAGCGACAGCGTATTGAACCGCTGCATCAACTTGCAAAGGCCATTTTTTTTCTAACCGATTATATAAAATACCAGCAATTACAGGCCGTTCTTCATCAGTTTTTGCCTCTCTCTCAATTAAAGAAGCTAAAATTACAACCTCTTTCAAACTATACCCAAAAGGATAATTACTCTTAATTTCACTAATTTTTTTATCGAAATTATTTTTCATCATTAAAACAACCTTTGAAGCCTGAATATCTTTGGGAATAAGGTAGGTATCAGGAAATAAATAACCTTCCAAACCTTCAGACTCTTTTAAAAAGTTCTCACGAAATAGAGTTGCTTCTTTACCCCCTTTATCAAGACCTTTGATATACCTATCCACTACCTCTTCGCGTCTTAGACCTTCAGGAATAGTAACCCAAACTTCCTGAGGTGCACTACTAATCACTTCGACTATCTTTACCAAAGAATAAGATGGTGAAAGCTCAAATTTACCAGTTTGAATACCTTTTGATTTATTAAAAAACTGGACATAGAGTTTAAAAACCAAAGGACTCTTAATCAAACCCTTTTTGTAAAGAGATTCACCAATCTGTGAAGCGGACTTACCTTTTTCAATAACAAAACTTATACTATCCCCACTATTTTTGGAAACCGGTTGAATACCTAAACAAAACCAGTACAAAAAAATCCCCAAGGTTAAAATCAAGAAAGCAACCAAAGTTGCCAAAGTCAAATTATTTCTCTTTATCTTAGAAAATATATTTACCACTCCTTTCAATAAATAAAAATCAAATCAAGCAAATTAGAGAAAAATGAACCAAAAAGGAGAAAAAAATACCCCTTCCTAGACTTCTTCCAACAAGGCCCTCCTATATTTTTTAGTCTTTGGGTCATAAATAAAAATTCTCCCGCAGGAATGGGTAACTTTGATCGTTCCGTCTTTTCTCTTTTCACCACCAGAAACATCCAGCGGCTGTCCATCAGCAACACATCTTCCCTGCGAAAGCAACCAGGCCTGAATGGGTGCTATAACATTCTTTAACATGACCATTTTAGTATAGCATAAATGGTAACATTTTTTCCTAAATTTTTAAAATTGTTTATCGTCTAGGATTTTTTTCAAGATAAGACTCAAGAATCAAAGCGGCAGAATAAGAATCCTCCATAAATCTCCTTTTTTTTCTCTTTATTCCTGCCCCGAAGGACAAATTTTTAGCATCATAGGTAGATAACGTTTCATCTTGGTAATCAACTGGAACTTCAACAACCTTAGCCAACTCTTCAGCAAAGTCTTTAGTTTCCAAAAGCATTTCCCCTTCGGATATACCTATAACTATTTTTTCTACTTTCTCTCTTAAAACAATTGATTTAATTTCTTTAAAAGCTTCCTCCCTTTTTTTATATCTTATAACCTTTAAAGGTTCCGACAAAAAACCTTCAGATATGGCTAAACCAATCTTTCTCCTTCCATAATCTATTCCTAAGATGCTCATATACCTAACTTTCAATCAATTCCGCCCTAACGATTAATCTTTTTGGCTTCAGAGGATGTCCTGGCGGAGTACAGGTAACCAATGTGAGAAATGACTTACTTTTACTTTGCTCCAAAATCTGTATATCCGAAGGCCTTACTTCAAATATATCCCTTACTATATATTTATATATTACTCCGTCAAAATTAACTATTATCTCGTCATCTTTCTTCAAAGAGGGTAACGTGGAAAAAATAGACAAATAATTTTCAGGGTTGAAATATTGAGGCAGTACCGAGTGTCCAAAAATTACAGAATTTCCTATTTCTCCTGGAAGTGCTGTTCCCGGAAACTGAATAAGATGATCTGATAAATCATTACCTCCTACAACTACTATCGCAGCCTGAATTTTAAGCTTGGGTATTGAAAGAGTAAAATATTTAAATTCTCCCTCATTAAAATCTGAATTCTGCATCCCCTCGAACCAATTTTGCGCTTTAGTGTAATCCTTCTCTAAAAACTTAAAACTTGCAGTATCACTATCTACTAAGGGACTAATAAGGATTGGGTATTTCTGTGAAGCTTCCCATTCATAGGAAAAAATTGGATAAAGACTAGTAAAAATAATTACCAATCCTGATAATCCCATAATTACAGAGCAAATTCTTATAATGGTTTTTTGAGTCATAGTTTAAATAATTACAAGACTAAGTCTTAATTTAAGATAATATAAATAAAAGTTTTTCAAAAAAATCAAATTCATTATTCATCCTTTTAAACTCAAAATATGCCCCAAAAAAACCATAATTATTTCTCTGCGGCAAACTCAACTTCTATATTCTTAACCAGATGAGGTAAGGTTTCAATTTTATCTGGAAAATTGGGAATTATTCTTATATCTGCCTTCACAAAACCGGCAACGTCCTTAGACAAATAATCCTCTGCCACAGATCTATACTTACCCCTAAGTTTTTCGGCAATAATTCTGCCATCCAGCTGAGGAAGAAGATTAGCCAAAATTCCCAATTTAAACATATAAATTCCTTTTTCTTCCTTATCAAAATCAAAATCATAACTTATCTGTTCTTTTCTTAAAACATAACCCTGGGGTACTTTTTCTCTCAAAAAACTCAGCGCGTAATCATCTAAAACTTCCTTTTTTATAACTAAAGCTTTTGCTTCTACCTCCATTGAAAGTTTAAGAGTTTCAGCTTCATCCCCCTCTTTTGCACTAAAATTTTTTTCCTTGATCCCAATCTTTGACGAGCTTTCAATAAAATATTTATCATCAGGTACATCACCTAAAATTTTCTTTTTCACTCCCTCTGACAACTCCTCCAAAAGTTCTTCTTCTAAATTCTTAATATCTTCTTGCGAAACAGCACTTACTTCATAACTTGTTCCTCCGGAAAAAGATGCTTCATTCTTAGCTTCAATCTCACTAATTAAATAATCTCCAACTGTAAAAGAAGTACCCCCGGCTAAGTTATATTGAGCTCCAATGTCCTTCGCTGTTACCTTGGCCCTAGCAGTACTAGGGGAACTTGCACTGCCGCTTGCGATAGCTACATTCGTATCCAAGGTAAATTTAAGATTATCAGGTCCTTCAATTTGCGTACCAGATTTAAGTTCAACCTCCGAACCTACCCTATACAAGACTATTTCCCCTTTTGCTTTTTCTCCAACAAGTTTTACTCCCGTAGTATCCTTTGTCTTTTCCCCTGCAATTGAAACTCTAAGAATCTCGCCAGGTAATTTATCCTCCAAATTTTCCAAAATTCGACCTGAAGAATCTATCGAAACCTGAGTCGTTTCACTTAACTTCATTGGCGAAAGATAAATTGTAACCTTTGCCTTTGGCAAAAACCACCAAACAGAAAATAAAAGTGCAAAAAGCAAAAACATAAACAAAATACCAAAAGTAAAAACCTTTCTTCCAAGAGTAAATGGCAGTCTTCTGAAAAAATTTATCTGAAACTTCTTGAAACCTAATTTATCTTTCAGTTGACTCAGCATTTTTCCAATTTTCCTATCAGGTAAAGTCTTATCAACCAACCCTTCCCCAACAGGAAGTACATTGTTATAATTCTCATCTAAAACCTCCTCACCCTCAATTTCGTCTTCTGTTGGAATATTCTTAGATGTCTGTTCTTGATCATCATTCCGATCAACAACAAATCCCAAATCTTCAGGCGAGCTATCATCTACTTCCTCCTGACCTTTTTCCTGACTAACCTTCCTTTTAGCTTCACTGAAAGTAGTCTCATCTATCTTTCCAAATTCATCAACTTCTTCTTTTTCAGAATCAACTTGGCTGGTATCCAGCTTATTTATAAAAGACGCTACCCCTACCTTCCCTTCTACTTTGTCTTCCCAAAATGATTCCTCTATTTTCAAAGTTGTTGCTCCAGCCATCTCTGATGCACCAGCCAAACAAACAGCATATATTTTAGACTTCACACTAACAACCTCTATCTTGGGAGTATGGAGTATTTTTATTTTATCAAAATCTTCCCAATTGACCTTAAGAAGCGATTGACTTGCATCTTCCAGTTCTTTTTCTTTCCCGTTATAAATCAAAAACAGAGAAGGAATATTCTGCAACGATGAAAACCTAGAAAGCCCTTCAAAAACATCATCTTCCAAAGAAACAGATCGAGCAACCTGACTTACTCCCAGTAATTTCCCATTCTGGAAAATACTAACTTCCAGTTCATCTTTATAAATACCCAAAGTTACCGCACTCAAGGGAACGGAGTCAATAGATTTTCTGTAATGAGCTATAGCTTCAGGTAGTACAACAAAACCTATAGGACTTAAGGACAATTCACTGCATAGTGTTTTTATTTTCTCCAAATAATCACTTTTTATCTGACCATCTTCCACCCAAGATGAGCAAACTCCAAAAACAGTTTTAGAAGGCTCCTTAACGTCCTCAGGAAAATTTTGAATTACTGCTGAAAGAACAGTATCGGAAGAGGTGATAAGATCCTCATCCAAATTCCATGGAGTTGCGGGACTAATAAAAAAAACTTTTGCTTCTTTTCCCTCTACCTTCCAAATTCCAGCCTGCACCCAACCAGGTTCTATCAAGATAGACCAAAAGTATTCCTCACTATCTTTTCTAGGCAGTATTTTCTTAAAATCAACCATTTTCGGCAGTTATGTAAACCCTTACAATTTCCGTACCAATTTTTTCTTGCTTTTTAATTTTAACACGGCCTATCTCACCAGTCTTAGAAACGTGCGGCCCACCACAAAACTCCTTACTAAAAGCCTTATCTATAGAACCCCCAATATAATAAACCTTTACTGTATCTGCATATTTTTCATAAAAAGTGTGAATTGCTCCCGTTTTCAGAGCTTCTTTTTTGGACATTATTTTAAAATTAACCGGCAAATTTTTCTCTATAATTTTATTAATCAAACCTTCAACACTTTCTAATTCCTCACTAGTTAACTTTCTAGAATAGGAAAAATCAAATCTCAATCTCTCCTTTGTAATATTTTGTCCTTTTTGAACAATCTTTGAATTTACCAACTTCCTCAAGGATGCCAGAAGAATATGGGCAGCCGTATGAAATCTAATAACTCTTAAAGAATGATCTGCCAATCCACCTTTAAAAATTCCCGATGATGCAGTTCTCGACAAATCTTTATGTTTTTCAAATTCTTTTTTGAAAATTTTTATATCATTTTGGTTTAGTAAAATTCCTCTTTCCGAAAGTATTTCAAGGGTTAGATCAAGAGGAAGCCCCTCAGTTTGGTAAAGATCAAAAGCTGACTTGCCATTAATTTTTTTATCTTTTATTAGAATCTCCAGTTTCCTCAAACCCCGTTCTAAGGCATAGTTAAATCTAACCGCTTCAAGGTTTAATTCCTCCTTTATATTAGACCAACTATTCCTAACTATCTCAAAATCAGCAGTATAAGGATAACCTATATCCGAAATTTTACTCTTTTTAAAATCAAACCCCAAAAGTTTTAGATGAAAAATAGCTCTTCTAATCAATCTTCTTACTACATAACCATGAAGCTTGTTACTAGGTACAACACCCTCTCCAATCAAGATAATTGCTGCCCGTAGATGGTCAGAAATAATCCTAAAGTTTTTATCAGTTTTATCCGAAGTACCATATTTTATCCCTACCGCCTCTTCAACATTCAAAATAGTTTTATTAAATAAATCAATCTTAAAAATATCAGGATCTTTATTGACTACTGCTGTTATTCTTTCCAAACCCCCTCCAAAATCAACATTTTTATTAGGAAGTTCTTCCAAACTTTCGTCAGATACTTTTTTATATTGAATAAAAACCGAATTACCAATTTCCAAAAATCTCCCACAATTACAATTTGGATGACAGGGTTTATTCCTAAAGCTGGATTTTTCGTGCAGATTAATCTCCTCCCCAAAATCATAAAAGACTTCAGAATCCGGACCACCTATATGACCCACCTGCATATCTTTCGGAACACCAGTCATCGACCACCAATTTTTCTCTACTCCGTAAAAGTAAATTCTACTTTCAGGTATTCCTAACTTTCTCCAGATATCATAAGACTCTTCATCCTTCGGAACATCTTTCGAACCCCCGAAAACTGAAATCCACAACCTTTCTTTCTCCAGAGCAAGCTCTTTGGTAAAAAAATTATATAACCACTCAAGCTGTTCTTTTTTGTAATAGTCACCAAGTGACCAGTTTCCCAACATTTCAAAAAAGGTGGTGTGTCTATTGTCCCCAACTTCATCAATATCGTTTAACCTAAGACAAGGTTGAGAATTTACCAAACGCTTCCCCAAAGGATGATTTTTACCAAGCAAATATGGTACAAGTGGTTGCATGCCAGCCGAGGTAAAAAGAGTAGTTGGATCTTCTTCTAAAACCAGAGGGGCTGGATTAATTTCCAAATGATTTCTGGGCGAAGCAAGAAAAAATTTAATATACTTTCGTCTAATCTCCTTCGCTTTCATATACTGAAGTATACATTTATCACGAAGCTAAATCTACACTTAAGAAGAATTTTCATCTCCTCCTTCTCCCCTTTTACCCAACTTCCTATACTTTCCAAAAAGCTCAATTATTCTAGTTAACTTGTCAGGCCTTATCAAACCGCCCCCTAGAATAGCATCATCTAAAATACTATTCAAACGCTTTAAAGCTCTTCTTAAATCTATAATCATCAATACAACCTGCAAACCTACCAAGAATAGAAGTGCAGTTAAGATAGTTATTACTATAACCAGTAATCTTTGAACCCCATCCATAAAGAAATCTTAAATATAAATTTTATATATAAAATACTAAACCTTTTTAAAATTCTCAATTCTGTTCACCTAGTAAATTTTCTATTTTTCGGTGGATTACAGTCTCTCGTCCGGAACGTGACCTTGCCTTAATTTCAATTTCATTTATCTTATCATTTATATTAAGCTCTGTTTCAAAACTACCATTTTCATCAACTATAGCCGGTTGATTATTAACAATTACATAAGCCTCAGGGTCTGTCTTTCCAGAAACTTTTACGACACCCTGAGTAACCAATTGACCTTCCTGAGGTTTTTCTACTTTTAAATACGGAGGGGCAATAAATTTAAAATAAGAATAACCAAGATATAATAGAACAATTAAAACTACAAAAATAATACCTGCAAGAAATGTATTTTTCGGACTCCACTTAAATCCTTCCTTAATTTCCGGATTAGGATTAACTTTTAAATTTCTGGGAGGATAGTCTCTCCTAAGAAGGGCAGATAGATGTTTGCCGTTTAGGTCCAAAGAATCGGCAATATTTTTTACGAACCCCAAAACAACTGGGTACTCTGGTAGTAAATCCCACCTTGACTCTTCCAATGCTTCAATAAACTCCTTTTTAATCTTAGTCCTAGATTCCAATTTTTCTCTCGATAACTTTTTTTTAAGACGAGCTTCCTTAACTAATTCACCCACACTTCTCATAGCTTGTTTATTTACCCTCAAAAAAATCAACTAGTTTCTATTTTCTCGGAAGTTTGTTTTCCAAAAAACTCTTGAGGATCTCTTATCAAAACCTCTCTAGCCTTGCTCCCCTCCATTTCTCCAACCACACCCGCACTATAAAGTTGATCAATGATTCTGGCAGCACGTGCATAACCTATGGAAAGCTTTCTTTGCAAAAGAGAAGCTGAAGCCCTATCATACTGGCAAACCACTTCAACAGCCTGCTTAAACAATTCGTCTAACTCTCCCTGAACTCCCTCAACTGTTACGACTCCCGGTTTAGGCATTGTTACAACTTCATCGGTATATTGAGGTGAAACTCCCTGATTCTTAAGAAAACTTACTATCGAAATAATATCCTTTTCAGAAACAAAAGCACCTTGAATTCTTACCGGCTTAGCCTGATCTGGAGGAAGATAAAGCATATCCCCTCTCCCCAAAAGTTTTTCCGCTCCCGGACCATCAAGAATTACTCTAGAATCAACCTGTGAAGCAACAGCGAAGGCAATCCTGCAAGGTATATTAGCTTTAATCAAACCTGTAATTACATCAACTGAAGGTCTTTGAGTAGACAAAACCATATGAATTCCTGTTGCTCTACTCATTTGGGCAATTCTGGTTATACAATCTTCCACTTCAACCGGCGAAAAAAGTATGATATCTGCGAGTTCATCAATTATCAAAACTATATAGGGCAAAGCCTGAAAGCCACTCATTTCATTATAACCATCTATATTCCTGGCACCTGCTTGGGAAAACAATTTATAACGTCTGTCCATTTCCGACATTAACCAGCGTAAAGCCGAAACAACCTTCTCGGGCTCAACAATAACCGGAGTCAACAAATGAGGAATATTGTTATAACCAATAAGTTCAACGCGCTTCGGATCAACCAGAATAAATTTTACTTCTGAAGGAGATGCTCTTAAAAGAATACTACATAAAAATGTGTTAATCGCCACACTTTTACCCGAACCTGTTTGTCCAGCAATCAAAACGTGAGGCATTTTTCCCAAGTCTGCAACTAAACATTTTCCAGAAACATCCAATCCCAAGGAAACAGCCAACTTACTAGTATTTTTCTTCATTACATCTGAATCCATAATCTTCTTTAAAGAAACAAATTCCGGAGAACGATTGGGTAATTCAATTCCAATAAGACTTCTACCCGGAATAGGAGCTTCTATTCTTATCGAACCGGTAGGAGATTCCAAAGCCCTCGCAAGATCTTTTTCTAAAGAAGTTATTTTGGAAAGCTTAGTTCCCAAAGCAACCTCAAGGGCATATTGAGTTACCGCAGGACCTAGATTTACCTCAACAACCCTAGCTGTAATACCAAAGGATTCAAGACTTTGTTCTATTGTCGCCGCATTGTCTTTGATATTACCTCTATCCGCCTTTCCCGAAACTGTATCCGTCAAAATACTCACATCAGGATATTTCCAAACTCTTTCCTCACCCGGAGTGTTACTTACGAGCTTCTGTTCCAGAACCATACTCTCCGGCTTTCCAACTTTTTTGGGCTGGTCAACCATGCTGGCTTTACTCAATGAATTGGTTGTCTCACCTATAACCTTAAGAGGTTTACTTGAAATCGAGCCAAAGGTTTTTTTAATCCCAGACTTCCTTACAACAAATTGGTTATAAAACCCAATTAAAATTGAAATAATTTGATCAATTGAAGTATTAAAAAGAATAACCAGACCAATAACAGACAGACCAAAAAATATAATCACCGCACCCGCTTTACTTACCAAATGAGAGATAGCTTCACTAAAAACAACACCCACCTTTCCCACTCTAAAAAGAGCCACAGTTGAAACAAAAAAAAGCAAATATCCAACAACAACATTGGGTTGACCTAATGGAGTTTTATATTTTGAAACCAGAAAGCCAAATGATAGAAAAACAAAAGGTAGTAACCACGAGGACCAATTTAAATAATCCCAAAGAAAATTATTAATCAAAATTAATGCACCACCTTGCCTTAAAAATGAAATTAGAACGAGCGCGGAAAGAGAAAAAAAAGTAATTTGAACAATCGAATAGATGGTTGCCGGCTTTAACTTAAACTTAAATGCTCTCTTATCCTTAAGTCTTTTCTTTCTTTTTTTGGACATATCTTAACCATTATACCCAAGAATTTCTAATTTAAAAACTAGTTGAAAGGGATTAAAAGAAGTCAATTATTCCCCCCAATAACAGTCCTAATTTTCGAAGCCAAGACATTACTAACGTCTGTCACATCCTCCAAACCTTTCTCGAATTCTTCTACCGCTTCCTCTATACTTTTTTCTGCTTTGGCTTCAGCAAGGTCCAATCTTTGATCCTCCCCTTCTGCTTCTTTTTGTGAATCCTTCGCGTATTTTATCCAGGCTTCCTCCATATCACGATGATACTTATCCATAATCTCCTCGTATTTCTCGGGGTTTTCTTCACGAACAGTATCTTCCAAATCCTCTCTAAAGTTAAGAATTGCCTCATAAGTTTTAATGAGGGTATTTAAATCCCCCTCATTTAGCTTTTCCACACACTCTTTTGCCTCTTCAGGCGGAATTGGAAAATTTAAATCTTCAACTAGTTCCAATAATCTTTTTTTCTTCGTGTCCATAATTATTTAATTAGACCTTGTCTCCTAAATCTTTTAAAATACACCCACTTCTTACTTACTAATTTTCGATATTCTCTCAATAACCTTTCCTGATCTTCCACACTTTGAGCTTGTCTTATACTATTTTGCAAACCGACCAAATTTTGATTCAATCTTATATACTTTTCAAAATTTTTGTTCCCAGAAAGGTCTTCCCGTTCCACAGGAGGTAGTTTGCTATTAATAAAGTCGTTTAAATCATAAAGAGAAACTTCCCAAGATTCAATAGCATCATAATATGTCTCAAAATCCTCTCTTTGTGCCCTTTTTTCTTGCATCTTCTTTTCATAATCTGCTTTTACCCTATTCTTTTCTCTTGCCAATCTTGCAACACTCTTCGAAAGCTCACGATAGGTAATTTCTTCAGGAATAACTTCTCCTTCAGATTCAAGGGTTTTATCCTTAGGAGCTTTATCAGTAGTAGGCTCAACTGGTTCAAACAAAAATACTTTTCCTTCTGGATCTTTTGAAAAATAAAATCCCCTTTTAACTTCCTGTATACCCTCTTGGGAACGAAGCCTTCTAATTAATTCCTCAATATATTCCATAATTTCTTCATCTGTTCTCGCCTGAAAGGGTCTGGAAAGATCTCCCTCTAAAATTTTTCCTTCACCATCTACAATCTCATCGAAAACATTATTAGACTCATCCCACCAAATGAGGGTCGTAAAAATATTCCCTTCCCGGTCTGTCCACTTAATCACCTCATGTCCCTTCATTCCACTCCTCAACCCCAAAAACTTTTCTGGCTCTTTCCCGGCTTCTCCCACTGGAAGTACTTCAGACTTTTCTTCCAAATCAGCACCAGCTGCTGATAAGATTTGATTTTCTTCTGGTATAAGTTCTCGCCAAAAATCTGAAGATTTACCTTTTACCAATTCAAGGTTTCCTTCTTGATCAAACGCAAAATATTGATGCCTCTCGTATCTTATATTTTCTCCCTCCAAACCTTTAAGACCTCTTTCAAAAATCTCTCTCGCCTTCTCTAAGTCTTTAGCTTCTACTCTACCAAGATCATATAATAATTCCCCTCTATCATTTATCCTACTAAGAATGTAATTTTCACCGTCCCACCACCCCATAACAATCACCGTTTCTTTATCACTACCCACTGTTGTAAGCACTTCATAATCCCTGATATTAGGAAATCTTTTTTTGAATTCTTGAGAAGCTTCATCCACTTTTTCTGAAATCCCTGCGGGCTCTTTAACATCCGGAATATCTTCTTCAATTCCTTTCACTTTTACTTCTTCTTCCGGCCGGGGTGCAACCTCCTTCACTACTTCGTTAACATACTTTTCAGCTTCCCGCCAAAATATTTCAAATTCAGGTACTTCTTTCCTTTTTTCCGCATAGGTTTTTCCATTCTTTTCTACTGCCCGAAGTAACCCTGCTGATCTTAAGGGTCTTGAGGCTACTTTCCTCAAAAGTTCACGCTTTCTCTTAAATGCTTTCTGGTCCTCTTCGCTTAAAACTCCAAACATACTTCCTATCAGACCCCTTCCTATCAAGCGAGCACTCCTTCTACCGACTTCTACTTGAACTCTTGCAGAAGTTAAAGCTTTATCAACTCCGACTCTTATCGCATGTCGTTTATCATAAAACTCTCTTCTCCACCCATACTTCATCCTTTCTCGCGAAGCAGGCCCCAATACCTTTAAGCTCGCCTGAAGCTCATCGGTAGTACTTTTGAGCCTATCTTCTACCCAATTCGCTGCCTTCCCCACCGTGGCATCCAAACCCTCTTCGATGTTTCCAAGACCAGCTGCAAGCAAGTCAGAAGCCTCTTCACCTGCAGCTAGAGTTTTATCTATAACCTCTGTAATCACCTTCTTGGCAGAAGCAAAAATTTTGCTTCTTTTGGCATCTATAACTTCTTTTACAAAGGGAAAGGCTTCCCATACATCTTTCAATAAAGACTCCTTTTTGGAACCTAAGGCAATATCTCTTGCTACCTCTTTTAGTTTATCAAGTGCATCTTTGGATCTTTTTTTGGCTATCTCAACTCTAATATCCGCATAAACAGCCTTAAGTTCTAATCTTAACTTCTTCACATCAGACAATCTCTCAACAATTAGGTCAGGATCTGCTGTGTGAAGTGAACGTCTAAGATTTTCAAGAGAAGTCTGCCCGAGCAATTGCTTATTTATTGCATTCTCTTCCAATTTTTCTCTTTCATCTTCTGGTAATCTTTCAAAAATTTGCCTCCCTTCAACACCATATCTTTTTTCTAATAAACTCAAAAAATTACTCCTTAGCCCATTACTTTCTTCTTTACCCAATCCTTTAAGTGAAGGTGGTTTTTTTTCCTCAAAAAAATGTCTCCTCTCTCTCGCTTCACGTACTTTATTTTCAAGATCCTTACTACCTATTTTCCCAAGCAACCTTTCTTCCTCCCATCTTATCCTATTGTCCACAAATCGAAGAGAGGTTGCCTCCTCACGAACAAATTCTCTACTTGGAAAACTAAGGGGCTCTATACCTTCGGTCCAAGTTTGCAAAGGTGATTGCAAATCTGACCACAATCTCTCCATACGCGTAAAAAACTCCGCCTTTTGTCTAACATAACCCGCCATTAAATGCTCTGCCATCTGCCTCGGCATTACCTCAATGTCTTGCCTAATCTTTTCTTTTATTAAACTTCGTTTCTCTTCCTCGCTTATCCCCTCTTTTATAGCAATATTAACTCTGTATTCTTCTAAACCAAGTTGTTGGTGAAAAAGTCTAAGCGTATGAATTGCCCTATTGACTTCTGCAGGATCATCTAGCTTTTTCAACGATTCGCACGCATCTTTATAGGTAAAGTAGAATGTACCAAAGCGAGTCTCCCCAGAAATCTCTCCAGAAGCGCTTTCTTCCTTTACACTTTCACGAAATCCAGTTTCTAAGCCATGGAAAATAAGGGCTCCTTCTTCATCCCTCTCTGAATCCCCCTCCGGCAGCTTGATCCTTCGCCAAACTTCCGAAACCTCTTCACCCATCTTCTTTTCATCAAATGACACTTCTCGTTGATTTCTCCCATTTTCCATGAAGCTGTTTTCTTTAGCTATTATTTCTTGTTCACTTGTCCCTTCTCCCTCGCCCATTGAAAGTATTTTACGATAAAACCTCTTGAAAGAAAAGTATTTTAGACCAAAACCTCAAATTTCAACTACCACTGGCAAAATCATGGGTTTTCTTCCGGTTTTTTGAAAGAAGAATTTTCCCAAATAATCCAAGGTTATTCCCTGAACTAGCGGCTTTTTAACCCTTCCCTTTTTTTCAATCTGCTTTTTTAACCTCCTAGCTGCATTGTCCAAAAGATCACGGCTAACCTTCTCAAATATAAACCCTCGGCTTATTATCTCGGGAAGGCCTAAAACTTTCCCCTTTTGTAATTTAAAAACTACAACAACCACCCCTTCATTACCTAATATCGCCCTATCTCCAAGAACCACTTTACCAACATCTCCGATCCCTAAACCATGAACCAACACTTGCTTTATGTCTATCTTTTTACCTTTCCTCGCCAAACCGTTTTCAAAAATTACACTTTCCCCCGGCTTCAGACGAAAAACATTTTCAGGACTAGTCCCAAATTTCACAGCCAAATCAAGATATGATTTCATATACCTTATTTCTCCCCCTATGGGGATAAAATATTTAGGATTTACAATTCTAAAAAGTTCAACAATATCCCCCTGCCCCCCATGGCCTGAAACATAGAGTCCCTCATCAAGCCCTTCATGAAGATCATAGTAGTGCACTTCTACTCCTTTATCTATCAGATTATCAATAACAAAATCCTGACTTTCTTTTGTGTAAGGAGGTGCAGGATCGGCAGAAAAAACCATCATATCACCTTCCGCAACCTCAACATTCTCGTGTTCACCGAGAGAAATTCTATACAAGGAGCTTCCCACCTGACCATAACAACCGGAAACAATATAAAAAAGTTCACTTCTTTTAAACTTTCTTGAAGATTTAATACTAATAATCAATTCCTGGGGAATTTTAATGTAACCAAGCTCATAAGCTATTTCAATTTTCCTCTGAACCGAACGACCCAGCAAAACAACCTTGCGCTTTAACCTTTCTGCAATATTTATCATCTGTTGAAATCTTCCTATATTAGAAGAAATTGCTGTTGCAAAAATTGAATATCCAGCGTTTTTCATGATTCCCTCCATATTACCTTCAATTTCCGCCTCGCCTTCAGTAAAACCTGGTTTATTAGCACCCAAACAATCGGATGCCAAAAATAATATTTTTTTCTCACTGGCTAGCGCTTTTGCCCTTTCCACATCAAACGGTCTCCCATCAGCTGGTCTTTGATCAAACTTGTGCTCCGGGACATGAAATACCCTCCCTTCAGGCGTATCTATAGCAAACCCGACTGAATCCGGAACAGAATGGGAAACCCTAAACGGGAAAATTTTAAAAGGACCGACTTCAAAAGAGGAAGATTCAGGATAAAAGGTTTTTATAATATAATTCTTTATTCCAAACTCATCTAGTTTATCTTTTAAAAATCCCGCCACTAATGGAGCTGCCCATATTGGAGAATTGATTTTTCTTAATAAATATGGAATAGCTCCAATATGATCCTCATGCCCTTGAGAAACAATAATCCCAGAAAGTCTATCTTTATTTTCTACAATATAGGAAAAATCAGGAATCACCAAATCAACTCCGGGCATTTCCAAATCGGGAAAACCTACTCCACAATCCACTACCATCATCCTGCCACCTGCCTCGTAGACGTACAAGTTCTCGGTGACACTTACAGTACCTGAAAGTGCAATAAATTTTAAAGCCATTTTCTAAATTAAAATATAAATATAACTAAAAGGTATAAAACGAAAAAGAGGAAATCAAAACCAAATCCCTTTAATTATTTTATCTTTGACCTCCAATTTTCCACTTTATATAAGACTCATCTGCTTTATTTTCACGCCTTTTTCATTCTTCTTTACCTCCGGTTCATTTCTCACCTCTTCTAAAATTGCAGGCAACTTTTTAAAATCGCTAATAATTTTTTGCTTAACATCCTCACTTCTCAAACCGGCCGCAGGGTGATACATAGGAACAACAGTTAAATACTTATTATTCCACTCAACCACAAATTTTCTGCCATGAACAGATGATATTTTTGCATTGGGTAAAAACTTAGCCATTGAAAAACGCCCCAAAGTAACAATTATTTTGGGATCAATAACTTTTATAATCTCGTCAAGATATCTTCCATAAGCTTGTATTTCCGAGGGCAAGGGATCTCTATTTTCCGGAGGTCTATGATGAACAACGTTGGTTATATAAACTTCCTTCCGTGATATCTTAATTAAGCTCAACAAAGAGTCCAAAAATTTACCCGCGTTACCTACGAAAGGTTCAGCTTTCATATCCTCCCAATAACCAGGTCCTTCTCCTATGAAAAGAATTTCTGCATCAGAATTACCTACCCCAAAAACTAAATTGGTTGCTCCCTTTCTCAAAGGTAAGGAATCATCAAGAGACATCCTTTTTTTTATATCATTAAGAAGTTCTTGTTTTTCTATATTACCCATTTTATTCACTGGAGAAACTCCTTAACATTTTCCGGAGTAACTACAAACGTTTTTGCTCTACCCTCAACTATTTCTCTGGCTGCTTTCCGAACAATCTGTTGAATAGTTCTTTCAAGAGTTCTCATACCAGCATCAAAACCCAATGGTCTGACAATCCTAGACCAAGACTCATCCTCAATAACCAAAGAGTCTTTAGGAATTCCGGACTGGCGGATTATCTTTGGAAGCATGTAGTTTTTTCCTATCGCAATCTTGTCACTATCTGTGTAAGAAGGCATCTGAATAGGTTCAAGCCTATCCAGAACAGCTGTAGCAATATTATTAGTGTTATTGGCTGTTGCTATAAATAAAACCTCAGACAAATCAAAGGGGTAATCAATATAATGGTCAACAAATGCCTTATTCTGTTCAGGGTCCAAAAGCTCAACCAAAACTCCCATTATTGAGGCCCTACCTTCCTGTGTTACCCTGTCAAGTTCATCCAATAAAATAACACAGTTTTTACTCTGGGTTGCCCGAAGTGCTTTTATAATTCTACCCGGCTCGCTTTCCGGATATAATCTAGACTGACCTCTCAAATCCAGTGGATCACCCATACCCCCGAATGGAATTCTGGCAAACTTCCTCCCCATTGCTTCAGCTATAGATGACGCAATGGTTGTTTTACCTGTCCCAACTAGACCAACAAAACAAAGTATTGGAGCACGAAGAACATCCTCTCCCTCTCCCTTTTCCTGTTTTAACTTCATAACCGACAAATATTCCAAAACCCGGTCTTTTATTTCTGCCAAACCATAATGATTCTTATCCAAAATTTCCTTGGTACGCGCAAGGTCTAAAATATCCTTAGTTCTTTTGTTCCATGGTAAAGCTAAAACCCAATCTAGATACTGATTCATTCTATCAAACTCCTGTAAAAAGGTGGGTGATTCAACCAAACCCGACAATTGCTCAAGTCTTATGAGAATACTTTTTTTTAACTCTATCGGAAGATCTGATTTGTCAACATTTTCAGAATGCCTTTTAATCTGTTCAGTCAACAAAGTTCCAGCCATGTTTAACTTTCAATTTATCACAAATTTCCTTTTACAACTATTAACAACTTTTTAATTATTATAATACATTTCATCTTGAGGTTTTTTTATCCTCTCTCAAAAATCTACTGGTGGGGAAATGGGGTCCTCCTTTTTGAGAAACTTTTCTAAATCTTTCATTAACCTTCAAATAGCTACCTGCCAATCTTTTTTCTTTTCTTTTCTCATCCTTTCTTAAATCAAATCCAGGATCCATTATCATAGAAAGGTTCAGTCTTCCCATCTCATCAAATCCTTTTACTCTAACTTCAACCGTCTGACCAACACTTAAGATATCGTTGGGATCTTTAACATAATTCTCACTCATATCTGAAACATGTACCATCCCTTCACGGCCAGGGTATATTTCTATAAAAGCCCCAAAGGGCTGTATTCTCTTAACCACCCCTTTATAAATTTCCCCAGCCAGAGGATCCTTTGTGATACTTTCAATTCTAGCTAAGCCCTTTTTAACAGCCTCTTCAGAAGACGCAGAAATAAAGACTGATCCATCATCGTTGATGTCTACCTGTGCCCCTGTTTCGGCAATAATTTTCCTTATGTTCTTTCCACCAGGACCTATTAACTCTCCAATCTTCTCAACCGGAATTTTAACAAGTTTTATCTTGGGAGCATGTGAGGATACATTTTCTCTATACTTACCTAAAGTGTTAAGCATAAACTTCAGAATATAATCCCGCCCAGACTTTGCTTGTTCTAAAGCTTCTGATAAAATCTCAACATTTAATTCAAGTGTTTTTACATCCAGTTGCATAGCCGTTACTCCTTTTTGGGTACCGGCAACTTTAAAATCCATATCGCCATTAAAATCCTCCAAACCCAAAATATCCGAGAGAATTACATAATTTTTTCTATCTTCAATCATTAATCCCATGGCTATACCAGAAACCGGCATTTTTATAGGAACTCCTGCATCCATCAAAGAAAGTGTTGATCCACAAACAGATGCCATTGAAGTTGAGCCGTTTGAACTCATAACCTCGGAAACAACCCTAATAGCGTAAGGGAATTCCTCTTCACTGGGAATTACCGGAATTAAGGCTCTTTCAGCCAATGCTCCATGCCCAATTTCGCGCCTGTTTGGACTGCCTATTTTACCAACTTCTCCGGTTGCATAAGGAGGCATAGAATAATGGTGCATGTAGCGCTTTGCTTCTTCTCCCTCAGCTGATTCTATTAACTGCTCAAGCGACGGCGCTCCCAAAGTAGTTACAGTTAAAACCTGTGTCTGACCTCTTGAAAAAATAGCACTTCCATGAGTTCTCGGCAAAATACCAACTTCTGCACTCAATTTCCTTATCTCGTCCAACCCTCTTCCATCAATTCTTTTACCTTTAAACGTAACCTTCCTTACATATTCCCTTTTTAAAGTATCAATTATCCCAGGAATATACTTTTTATCCTGATCATCAAAACTTGAAGAGACTGCATCTACTAGTTCTTTAAAGTCAGCAGAATAACCTTCACTCAAAACCATTTTCTCAACCAGACTTTCAATTTTCCCTTTCAACAATTTCTTAACCTGATTAACCAAAGCGATGGGTGGTTTAACTTCTTCGTATTTTTCTTTTTTAACTCCAACCTCTTTTACCAAATCTTCAATCAAATAAATTATCTTTTTGGCTTCTTTCTGAGCAAATTTAATTCCTTCAATTATCTGGCTTTCCTCTACTTCTTTAGCTCCGGCTTCCAACATAATAATTGCATCTTTACTTAATGAAACAACCAAGTCCATCTTAGATAATTCAAGCTCTTCATCGGTTGGATTAAGAACATACTTATCGTCCACTAAACCAACTCTTAAAACAGCTACCGGCCCCTGCCATGGAATGGGTGATATCGCAACAGCACAAGACGCAGCTATACCTGCAAGAATTGAGGGATCGTTTTGCAAATCAACCGATAACACCGTAACAATTAATTGAACATCCTTTTTGTAAGTCTTGGGAAACAAAGGCCTTATTGACCTATCTATTAATCTTCCCGATAAAACTTCCTCATCCGTCGGCCTACCTTCTCTTTTCACCCATTTGCTTCCTTTAATCCTTCCTCCAGCGTAAAGTCTCTCCTGATAATCTACAGTCAAAGGAAAGTAATCCAAATCACGGCCTAAATTTTGAGAGACAACCGTAGCCAATACCACTGTTTCGCCATATGAAGCCAGTACTGCTCCTCCTGCTTGCTGGGCCAAATTCCCGACTGAAAGTTTCAGAATTCTACCAGCTAGTTCTATCGATTTCTCTACCTTTTTCATTAAATTTGCCTAAAAATTAAGTCTTACAAACCAATTCTAAGAAGCTTACTTTTCTAGCTTAATCTTCTTTATCAAACTTTTATACCTTTCTTCATCCTTACCTTTCAGATAATTCAATAATCGTCTTCTTTTTGCAACCATTGATAAAAGCCCACGTCTCGAATGAACATCTTTTTTGTGTTGTTTTAAATGACTTGCAAGCTTTTCTATTGATGCCGTAAGAAGCGCAATTTGCACCTCTGGAGAACCAGTATCTCCTTTCTCTCTTGCAAACTCTGAAATTATTTTTATTTTTTCCTCTTTGGTTAAAGCCATAAATAGTCATGTATTACAAAGTAATCCCCAAGTATGGGAAAACCTAGAAATACATCTTTTGAATATTAACACAAACTTATCTTTTTTCCAATAATCAATCCTTATTTGAAACTGAACCTTTTTAGGGTGATTTCTTAAAACAAACAATAAATTCAACTTATAGATGAACCCTTAAAAATTTTTGGTTTTAACCAATCATTTGGAGCATCCATTTCATTTTCAGATGCTTGATCATCTTGAGTCCTTGGAGTATCAACTTTCTCCTGATTATCCTTTCCAAACTCTTGCGATAAATTATCGTATGCTTGAGGAGCCTTTTGAACTAATGGTTGTCCTATATTTGCAAAGGGTTTCGTAACCAATCCTTGCATATAACCACTAGCAACAGGTTTATTCGCTTTTAAAAATCCTCTTTTTCCACCCACTCTCATTAAATCAGATATAATAGCAAATGTTTCTGCTGTTACTTGAGAACTTATAAAATTATTTGTTGCGCTTTCTATTCCCATTAAAAGATTAGTAGCTATATCTTCATCTAATAATAGACCACTTTCTTTTATTAAACTGGCAACTACCTCTGACACCGATGAAGCAGGTCTTGAAAAAGAAATATATGCTTTTTCATAAGAAAGCGATAAATCCCTTACACCGATATGAACAATGTTTGCTCCACTTAATTCTTTATGTGAAAGCGAGGGAAAGTGGCTCTCGTTCAAACCACCAATCATAATAATTGTATCAAAAGAAATTCCAGAATAAGATAGGTCAACCTGATCCTTAGTTGGCGGAGTAACGTTTTGCCTTGGCACTACAGTGAGTTTAAACTGACTATCTTCAATGTCATAACTTACCCTCTCTATATCTTGAGCTTTATATCCCACAAATTTAATAACTAAATTTTTATTACCAAGTTCATGGGCAATCTTATTTACACCAATTATTCTATTGAATTCAACTGTAACTGGTTCTGGTGAAAAAACTTGAATATCCTTTTCTTGTTTTAAACTAAGATAAAGAGCAAGACCAGCTGCAAACTGGTCAAAAAGGGGCTTTGTGGGTAACAATATCAATATTGATTTAGATCTGTCTAAAATTGATTTGAATGAATTTTCCATACTTCAATAGATTAAAGTAATTACTTTTGAAGCGATATTAACACATCTGATATTCTAAAATCAAGTTGAGGAGATAACAAAATCCCACATTCCTCCCCTTGTTTAACAGATTGAATATCTGATTTTTGTTTCTTCATAGAAACTATTCTAACCTCACCAATTTCTGAATCGTTCCTCAATAAAATAAGCTTGTCAGATATTTTAATTTCCCCGGACAAAACCCTGCAACCTGCCACTTTTGCTTTGTCAAAAGGAAATATTGCTATAATTTCAGCCTTTCCCTTCACCTGATAGTTTTCCTTTTTAAGAATCTCTTCTAACTTTTCAAAAAGCTTATAAATAATATCAAAAATTTCTACTCTTACATTCTCCGTTTCTGCTAATTTTAAAACTTGCTGGGAAATTTTTACTTCAAAGCCAAAGATTAAAGAATCAGTAGATTTTGCAAGAAAAATGTCACTTTCTGTGATGTCACCAACATCAGAATAAATCAAACCTATATCAGGGGGTAAATTTGAAGTAATTGCCTCTATGGATCCTAAAGTTGACGCTTTTAAAATCAAAGAAATTTTCCCTTTATTCAAGACTTTGGTTTTTTCTTCCCTTTTTACAACATAAGATTCCCCCTTATCTTCGACAGACCATATTTTACTACCAACTTCAGGAATTTCCTCAAAACCCAATAACAAGGCTGGCTCTCCAGGTAAAACTTCTTTTATTGATTTTCCAAAAGAATCAAAAATACCCCTTACCTTTGCTCTGTTAGTTTCCGTAACCAATGTCTGACCAACTCTTATCTTTCCTGATTTTACAACAACAGAGACAGTAAGTCCTCTTTTGTCTTTCCCTGTTTCAATCACCACAGCCTCAAGCGGATCATTTTCACTTCCCTTAAGGCCATAAACCTCTGCAGTTAAAACAATTAAATCCAATAATTTTTCAACCCCTTCTCCTGTTCTACCGGAAACACCTATTAAAGGAACATTTCCTCCCCTTCCTTCAAAAGAAACACCAATCTTTTCCATTTCTCCTCGAACCAAATCTACGTTCGCTGTAGGCAAATCAATTTTCGTAACTGCGACTATGTAAGGAACACCTACTTCTAAAATAAAATTTAAAGCTTCCTTAGTTTGGGGCTTTACCCCCTCCTCGCCAGCGACCACCAACACAGCCATATCAGCAACATACGCCCCTCTTGAACGCATCTTGTAAAAAGCGGCATGACCAGGAGTGTCTATAAAGGTAATCTTTTTACCTTCTTTGGTCTTAATCAGAGACGCTCCAATCCTCTGGGTTATTCCTCCTGCCTCTCTTTTTGCTACTTCAGTTTTCCTAATAAAGTCAAGAAGTGTAGTCTTGCCATGATCAACATGACCCAAAATTGTAACTACTGGAGGTCTTGAAATCTGTACTAAAGGTTTTCCCAAATCCATATTTAGTCTCCTTTCGAATTCTTTTTTCCATGAATCAATTAGAATTTATTTAACCAATTGGTTCTTTAATTCTCCCGGAATATAAAACTAAAAAACAAAAAAATATAACACTATATAGAATACTTTATATTTTAACACTTCCAATAACTTAAGCTAAATAACCTAAGTCTCGTCTTTCGATATATTAACTTCCTCAACTTTTTCTTCCCCTTTCTCTATAACAATTTCTTCCTTTGTTGATTTTGCTTCTTTATTACCAGGAGTATCTTCAATTTCTCTATTTTCTTCGACCTTCTTCTTTCCAGATACAAATCCTTTAATTTCTATTTTCCAACCAGTCAGTTTCGCCGCAAGTCTTGCATTCTGACCATCTTTTCCTATAGCCAGCGAAAGTTGATCCTCAGGAGCTACTACCAATGCTGTCTTTGTCTTTTTATCAAGCTTTACGCTCAAACCTTCTGCAGGAGATAGAGCCGCTTTAATTAAATCCTGAATATCATCACTAAATTGTATTATATCTACTCTCTCTCCTCCAAGCTCATTAGTTACAGCCTGTACTCTTATACCCTTCTGTCCAACACAAGATCCGACTGGATCAACACCACTCTGATTAGAAAAAACAGCCATTTTCGTCCTAACTCCCGCTTCTCGAACTATTGCTTTCACTTCAACACTGCCTGAAGCTATTTCGGGAACCTCTCTTTCAAACAGTTTTTTAACAAACAAGGTATCTGATCTAGACAAAATAATCTGCTTTCCCTTGGGAGTCTCTTCAATTTTTTTAAGAAGAAAGGTTAATCTTTGATTTAAACTCAACCTTTCATCAGGAACTCTTTCTTCCTTTGGCATTATACCTTCAGCCCTACCCAAATCAACCCTGACATCGGAACCTTCAAAACGAAGTATCATTCCAGATATTAATCCACCTATGCGCTCGGCATACTCGTCCATAATTGCACCCTTTTCTGCCTCCCTTATTTTTTGATGAATAACCTGTTTAGCTGTCTGAGCAGCAATTCTGCCAAAACCTGGAGGAGTAACATCTCTCTTTTCAGCTTTCACTTTTCCCTTTTCTTCTTCGTTTGCATCTTCATCTAATAAAGGCCAAGAATATATTTTGGACTCACCCGTAATAGGATCAATCTCAACCTCGTAATCAAAAAGTTCCACATTTTCCCCTCTCTCCTTTGCATCCTTTTTATAAGCAGCAATTATCGCCTGTTTGATAGTCTCTAAAATTACTTCAGGTTCCAAACCTCTTTCAGAGGCTATAGCCCTTAAAGCTTGTGCAAAATCTGTTCTTGGCGTTTGCATAACTTCTTATAAAAATAAAGGTGGGCACTCATCCCACCAAATCACAACAAGTTTACCTTATTTATTTTATCTCTTAACCTACCTCCCGTCAATAGAA
>CAYSJW010000024.1:0-3258 GCA_964431555.1 uncultured Gammaproteobacteria bacterium
AATTATCAAACATAATTGATTCATATTCAATAAGATCACTTTCTATTGATACTTCTGATATTCCTGTTGACGAGGTAAAAAATAGGCTACTTGAATTTGTTGCATTGAATTTTTAGTTTGAGACAAAGAGAGATTATGGATGAAAAACCTAAAATACTTTGGGTAAAAAGGCAATTTCTGGAAAAAATTCTATAAATCACACCTTAGAGGTGAAATGGCTTCACACCTTGGGTTTTTATTTTCATCTCTTTTTCTTTCATTGAATATTTTCCTTTTTAGAATTAATTGGTGAGTACGAAGTCAAACCTCGTTAATACCCGAAAGGTTCAAACCTATTCAACCCGACGGGTTGGAACCTAGGGTTGGAACCTATTATTTTTGCAGAGGTAAGTATTAATTTAACCTATTAACCTTTGGAAGATTCAAGCCTATTCAATCTATTAGGTTGGAAACCCCATACTTTGAAAAATTTCGCCTTTTTTCCAAGGTAATAAACAAAAAGGCGGAAAAAATTGCCATCAGACTTCCGAAGATAAACGGCGCGCTGGCGCCAATATAAGACCAGATAACTCCCGCTATGAGAGAGGCTAAAAATGTGCACAAACCAATTGTGGTTTGGTAAATTCCAAAGGCCGTACCTAATTTTTCTTGAGGAACTAAAATAGAAATGTAGGCTTTACTCGCTCCCTCGGTAAGAGCCATATACATTCCGTAAGATGGAAAAAGAAACCAGAGAAAAAGACTAGAATCTGCCAAACCGAAAAAAAGATAAATGGCAGAAAAAAGTAAAAATCCAGCAAAGATAACCTTTTTCGGACCTATTTTGTCAGAAATAATTCCGGCAGGTGTAGAAAGTAGTGCATATGTGAGATTAAAAAGGATGTAAGTTAGTATGATCCAAGTCAGCGGTAAACCTAAACTTTGCGCCCTTAAGATTAGAAAGGCATTTGAACTATTGCCTAAAGCAAAGATTAAGCTAATTAGAAGAAAAATTTTAAAAGAAGGGCCGAAATTGTACAATTTTAAATAAGGGGGGGAAGAAATATTTGTTTCGGTCTTTTTTTCCTTTACGAAAAAGAAAAGTAAGAAAATTCCAATGCAAGCGGGTACAAAAGAGAGTAAAAATATCATTCGGAAATTATTATCTAAAAAATGAATTGACAAGAGGGCTATGATTGGTCCGACTACTGCTCCTAAAGTATCAAATGTCCGATGAAAACCGAATGATTTTCCCCGACTTGAAATGTCTGAGCTTTCAGAAATTAAAGCATCTCTTGCAGGAGTTCGCAAACCTTTGCCAAAGCGATCAATAAAACGGGCAGAAAAAACCCATGGCCAACTGAAAGCTAAACCTAAAAGTATTTTGGAAAGCGCGGAGAACGAGTAACCCATAAAAATAAAAGATTTTCTTTTCCGCCATTTGTCAGAAAGCCAGCCGGAGATGACCTTTAGGATACTGGCGGTTGATTCAGCTACGCCCTCTATAAAACCGACGATAGCTACGGGTGCCCCAATAACACTGGTGAGAAAAATTGGAACGAGAGGATAAATCATCTCCGAGGCTACATCATTAAAAAAACTTACCAACCCCAATATGAAAACATTTTTTGAGATACCAAATTTGTTTTTCATTACTTTCATATATTTATATTACACCTTAAGAAGAGCGCCAAGATTGGTTTGATGGTTTTGTCTTAAATTAAATCGAGGATAAGATCTTACTTACCTTTTCTACTTGAAGTATAATTTTTAATTTTATCCCTGGAGAGGTACGAATGGTATTGATAATCTATTCAACCTGTCTGGTTAAATGATATTTTAAGATTAAATTTTAAAACTAGACGTTTTGCAAGGTAATTAACCCGTCGGGTTGGAACCTAATTTAACAAAGTTTAGATGTCTTTTGGATTTTTTAGTTTTATCCAAGGGTATTTTTCAAATTCCTTTAAAAGATGTATTTTATCATCAATAATTGTGAGACTTTTATAATTTTTATTACCAAAATCGGAAGGAATCACTTTTGATAAAGGATTTTAAGAATTTGAGTTTATCCTGATTTATAATAATTACTTTATTAAAATATCTATCAATATTCCATTTTTCTTTTAAGACTTTGATCTTTGCGCTTTGAATTTTTCTATCGCCTAAGGTTAATAAAATTTTGATTCCTGAAAAATTTTTAACGTATTTTATTATTTTTTTCTTGAGACTTATTTCTTTAATTCTCTCATAAATTATAGATTCAAGAAGTTTTTCTTTTGCTTTTGAATTGGCACTTATTGCTTTACATAGTTTGGTGATCAAATTTTTATAACCATCTTTTTTAATGTTATCGTAAATCTTTTGGATTTCTTTGAAATTTAGACCTGATTCTTTGGCTAGACATAAAAAAAGAGTTTTTTTAAATAAAGTGGTATTGATTAGAGTATCGTCTAAATCAATAATGAGGACTTTATTTAGGTTTTTTAGATGAATTTTGCAGCACATAGAAAATTTGATGTTTGTTATTGTAACAAATTATTAATTATAATTTAAATATGAAACCGGTAATTCAAAAGATTATAGTAGCAGGAATAGTTGTAAATAATGGTCAAGTGTTAATTATTCAGAGAAGCACGAATGAGGATGTTTATCCGGGTATCTGGGAAGTTCCAAGTGGAAAGCGTGAATTGTTTGAGACTTCAGAAGAAGCGATTATTCGTGAGGTAAATGAAGAAGTAGGGATGGATGTGAAGCCAATAGTTCCAGTTGATGTTTTTGAATTTAGGGTTGAAAAGGAGAATGAAATTAGGGATGCGACTCAAATTTCATTTTTGTGTAAAACTATTGGGAAACCAAGTGTAAAGTTAAGTAGCGAGCACCAAAACTTTGCTTGGGTTAAAGAGAAAGAACTAAATGAATATAACTTAACTGAAGAAGTGAGGGAAGCAATTATTAAGGCATTTTCCATTCTGAAAAAAATAGGCTAAAAAGTTAGTTTTTTTATATTCGGTATTGGAGTTTTTTTACAATAATTGGCATACTAGTATTCAACCCGTCGGGTTGGAATTTTTTGTTAGGACAAATAACGCTACCCATCTTCTTTAAAAGTAATATTATTAAACTATTTATTATTAGAAGAGACTTTTAATTTTTTTAATTCTGTATTAAGAACTTTTAATCCTTCAGGTTGAAACTTACTAAGAGGAAACGTTTAATGATTCTGAATTAGAATGAAGTTTGCTTCAGGATTATGAACGGATTCAGATCTACTTCGCA
>CAYSJW010000025.1:0-12371 GCA_964431555.1 uncultured Gammaproteobacteria bacterium
AAATGATTGGAATTTGTGGTTGATGAGTAATAACTATAATTAGCCAAAATGTCGGGGTGGACGGAATCGAACCGTCGATCTCGCCGTCCCGAACGGCGCGCTTTACCACTGAGCCACACCCCGTTTTCTAAATTTAAAAAGATATATGACTAGCTTTTAGTCAAAATTATAACAGATTTTTTGCCTGATATTTAATTTGAAGATTAGTATTTAGAATTTATAGTTGGTAATAAGTTGTTGGTTGTAGGTTGTGAGTAATGAGTAGTGGGTGGTGAGTAGTAAGTAGTAAGTTGTTAGTTGTGGGTTGTTAGAAGTTGGATGTTGGAAGTAGGACGTGGGAGATGGGTAGTGAGTAATGAGTAGTGGGTGGTGAGTAGTGAGAGGTGAGTTGTGGATTTTGAGTAATGAGTTGTTAGTAGTTAGTTGTTGGTTATGAGAGATGAGTTTGGGTGTGGAGTGAAGCGAGGTTGGAATGAGATAAAAGATTGAAATTGTGAATTAGCCTTTATGTATTAAATTTGGTTAATGAATTAAATTTCCACAATGCTGTATGTTGATTAGCTCTTCTGAAATTAAAGAAGCTGAAACTTAGAGAAGGATAGAAGAAGCTTTGGGTTGGTAAATCAAACCAGTGCCAGCGGATATTGAAGTACCGGGATAGTGAGAATGGCTAAGGAAATATTGCTGAGGGAAGGGTTGTCATGAAAGTTTGCAGAAAAACGTCTGGAAGAGTATAGAAAGGTAAACGGAATTATTGTCGGTGTTACAAATAGTTTTTTCGGATTCTTTAGCTGGAGGTGAATAGTATTGTTTTTTTTGTGTAATCCTGTGGTTCACCTTATTATCTTGTATTGTAAAAAGAAGAATTTATAGTCTTATAAATTCAGAGGTTTTCATCCTGTTCCTAATTTACACTTGTGAGAAAAAGATTCTTCTTTATGTTTGGGGAGAGAGATGTGATATTTCTCCTAAATATTATCTCTTATCGTATGTTTTAAGAAAGATATTTTTATGTTGGGATTTCTTTTTGCTATCTCTTGGACGATCTTTTTAAAGCCAGGGAAAAGGAATAGCGGTACAGCTATGTTGTCAACTTGGTCAGTAGAATTACGAAAAAGAACTTCAACTATTTCTCGCCAGTTGATTTGGTAAATGTTTGTTCTAGCAGGAACAAATGGCGTAACAGTGATTATATTAATTTTTTCCACGCTGTTAATATTGAAAACCCTTTATCAAGAGTTTTTTTAATAAAAGGCGATCTTATGAAAGTTTTAATAAGAGGTGATCTTATGGTAACTGTATCATTTATAAGAGTTATTTTACTGAGGAACCAAAAGTAAAGAAGTGGTAATGAAAAAAGAAAGCTTGTTAGTGCATGGAAGTGGAAATTCTGTTTTGAAGAATCTCTCTGGAGTTTTGCACTTTCGAGAGCTGTATAATAATTACTCGCAATAAAATACTCTTCATAGTTAAAATTTGAGTCTTGCCTTTTCCTTTCTAGTGTATCAAAATGAGAAGGTGAATATTTTAAATTATCAATTATTTTCTTATCGAAAGAGGAACACCCCGTAAAAGTACAAATTATATAAGATTAGCCATTATCTTTAACTAGAGGTTTTTTATAGTCACGATCTGTTGCATCATTTTCACTTTTGAAATACTTTTTAATAGTATAGTAAATCAAAATCGATATTCTCAAGATAAACATTTCATTGAGAAGGTAACAAATTTTGGGTTTTTTTGAATTTGTATACAATTTTGGACATATTGGAAAAGGATTTGCTATTTTTTTGTCGGGGATGTGAGATTTGAACTCACGACCTCACGGACCCAAACCGTGCGCGCTACCACTGAGCCACACCCCGTTTTCTAAATTTAAAAAGATATATGACTAACTTTTAGTCAAAATTATAGCAGATTGGGGATTTTTTAATTTTGGATTTGGTGTATGGAGAATTATAATTGCTGGTTAAGTGATTGGTTGCGGGAAGAGAGTGGAGTGAAGGTCGAAGATAGAAGGTGAAATTAGTACCTTGAATGTTGGTAGGGTCCGACCCTTTATCCCCCCATTTTTGCTAAAAGAGAAATAAGGATTTACTTCAGCATTGAGGAAAAAATCCCAAGCACATTAAAAATCAGTTTTGGAGGTGTAACTCTTACAGTTGAGAGTTTGGAAAGCTCTAAATTGGTCATCAAGCAGACATATTAAAAATATGGTTTTTGATTTTATCATTTCCCAAATCCAATTGAAGGCATGGTATGTAAGTGTAGGAGTTTTGTATTTTCTCAGTCTTACCTTTTCTGAATTTGTTGAGGAGAAAGAAAGTTTGGGAACTCACTGATATTTGACCTATAGTTTATAATATTGGTATTTGAATAAACTATGTTGATTGGAGAAAATGAAATTTTGTTTAAAAGAGTTATTCAGGAAGGTATTCAAAATACTCAAAAAGATAATGTACCTTTTCCCAATAGATTTGGAGCTGAAAGATTTCCAGAGAACTATTGTGATGGAAAATTGTTGTATATTTTACAACGCTTTATATTCGAACCAACGTATCTTGACCATCTCTTTGAAAGGGAATTTCGAACCACTTTAATTGAAAATGTAAAAAGGCAGAATGATTTGAAACCACCATCTTTAACTCCACTTCAACAAGATGTTTTGGTGGATTTATATGATGCCCTTTTGCCTTTTATTGAAAAGGGGATGCCGTTTAGAGACGGCCAAAGTTTAATTGATGCACTTACTAACCATGATAAAAAAGAGAGGGGATTTTTCATTAATAAAAATGGCGAGTATGTTGGGCCAGTATATGATGAGTCGTTAAAAGATTTTCTTAGCAATTTGGGATTGACTTTTATACCTCGTAAAAGGGTTGCTATGGAAACTATCAAAGAGTTAGTAAGATATCTTTCTGAAGTAGATGTATACCGTTTGTTTGTGGCGATAGGGATGGGAATTCCAGATAACTTACTTCAATATATCTTTAAAAGAGAAACTCAAATTGAGTTAGAAAAAAGAATTACTCGTTTAGAAAAGACATTTTTAAAGGGTCGATGGAATCTTTTACCAAGAGATGTATTAAGATTGATCTATTCTATTCGCACATCACCCCAAGGACCTATTGGAGAAGGTGAAGATGGTTTTTTTCTTTTACCCGAAGAAAAGACTGCTTTAATAGAATTTCTTAAGGGTTGTTGTTATGGAGATGAGATTAAGCCTTTAGGTTTAAAAGCTGTTGAAATTTTGTATCAGTTGAATCCAGGAGGAAATTTTGACTTGGATGTCTCTGATTCAGAGTTTCAGCAAGAACGGAATGTTCTTACTGAAGAGGATTTATATGCAATAGTAGGACCTGTTTTGCCAAATTTTCCTTCTGCGTTAGTAAATGATTTTCGGAATTGTGTGCATCCATATTGGATAGAAATGGCAGAAATTCTTGAAAGGTTAGGTCTTTATACAGAAGTAGCTATAGTGACCCAAAGAAATAAGGATCCAATAAATATACTTCCTGTATTGGAAAGAATTAGAGAAGTGTTGCTTGATTCCCCAGAGCCTGGTGTTAATCAACTTCCATTTGATATTAGTGAAAAATATTTAAGGAAACTAAGAAGAAATTTGCTTAAATTGGAAGAAAAGTATTATCCTTCAGATTTGAACTTTTCAGAAGTTGTTCCCAATATTGTAGTTAAACTACAGCTATTAAAATTGTGGACGTGGTTCCTAATTGAGATTCGTAGGCATAGATTGGATGCTAGATTATTTTTGGATTATCTTGAGAAGAAATTATTAGAAGATAATACAGGAGTTAGATTTTTAACTAAAGGTTATTTAAAGTGGGTGTTTGAAAGTTATAAAGAAGAAGAATTTTTTTAAAGGATGGGGAGCTTTTTAATCTTGTATGCAAATTTAATTATGAATATAAGATATTTTTGATATTGAGATTAAATCTAGTAATTTCAGATTACTGGTTTACTTCTTCCTGAAGCAAAAGGATTTCCAGGGTTAAAGCCTTGTAAAGGTTTGGTTGGTTTTGGAAGTCGGCAGTTTTGTTGATTGTAAGGAAGATGAATTTGGATCTTAACTTTACCATTTTCTTTAATCGTAGAAGAAGGTGGTTCTTGAGGTGCACAAAGAAAACCGCTCTTTTCAATTATTGGATTAGGAACTGCTAGGTCTAAAAATTGTTTGTTTTCTACTTCGAAAGTTGCTTGTCCATTTTTTCCTGTTTTTCCTTCCTGAATGGTTTCGTCAGCTATATCAACAACCCGAAGAGGCAGATTTTCAATTGGCCAGTCGTGGTTATCGCAAGCTCTATTTCCATTTTGGTCAAGACATGCAGTCACTTTGATTTCTAAAAAAGAGGGGGTAGGAGTTTTTTCACTGCAACCGCCTGCTAGTGCACCTAATATCATTAATCCTTGAAAAAATCTTTCTACTTTCATAGTGAACCTTTTTTAATTTTACTAAAAAGTTTACAATTACATCATAATCATAAATGTCTGGAAATTTGTATATTGTCGCTACACCAATTGGAAATTTAGAAGATATTACATTAAGAGCTATTAAGATACTAAATGATGTAGATTGTATTATTGCTGAAGACACGCGGGTAACCAAAAAACTTCTTGATTTTCTACATAACAAATACCAAGTATCAAATTATAAACTCCTTTCCTATCATCAACACTCAGGTGAAGAGAAAAAACTTGAAATATTGAACTATTTGAATAAAGGAAAAAACCTTGCTTTGGTGACCGATGCCGGAACTCCCGGAATTTCTGATCCCGGAAATGAGTTAGTTTCATTTTTGTATGAAAAAAATTCTGAAATTAAAATTATTCCAGTACCGGGAGCTTCGGCTATAACTGCTGCTTTGTCTGTTTGTGGTTTTGACATTAATAAATTTGTTTTTTTGGGTTTTTTGCCGAAGAAAAAAAGAAAAAAGCTTTTTGATTGGTTGAAAAAAGGAAAAATTGCTTTTGCCTTTTATGAATCACCCAAACGGATTGCTAAAACTTTAGATATTTTGGAGAAAGAATTTGGTCCGGAAACGAAGATTTTTGTAGCCCGCGAGCTTACAAAGGTTTTTGAGACACTTTACAGGGGAAAGGTTTTTGAAGTTAAAGAAAAAATTTTGAAAGAAAGTGTAAAAGGAGAAATGACGGTGGTAGTGAATATGTAATATGTGTTAATTTCGATCGTTTTCTTTCTTATATTGAGTGTAGAAAATTTTAGCTTTAAGCAGTTTACCAAAAACTTCAATTATCTATACTTTTACTGTCCTTAAATGTTTTGGAGTTTTATAAACTTCATTATTTTCAGATCTTTTTGGGTGCCGGTGGAGAGAGTTGAACTCTCAACCTTTCCCTTAGGACGGGACTGCTCTGTCCATTGAGCTACACCGGCAGGTTATATTAAGGTTTATATAAACTATAATTTTCGCTTAATTTAAGCGATATGGGTTTTAAATATTTACGTTCTAATTTTATCATTAATGAGTATATTTTGAAACTGATTCAGGTTTATCTTTGCGGTTTATTAATTTTAATATTTGGTTTTTTAAATTAGTTAAGTTGAAAACATGTTAAATTTACTCTTTCTTTTTAAAGTAAAATTTTGCCTTTGATATTTATTTAATACTTAGAAAGTAGAGGTTTGGAGGTGTATCGTTTGCGCCTAGGTTGGTGAGAATTATCAATCTATCAGAAGATAAGGTGGGATAAGCATGCGGGAGGATATAAGAACCTGAATATACAACCTGCCTGTTTGTACCGTCATAATCCATAATTATAATTTTCCCTTCGTCTGATAGGATAAGATGTCTTGATGAAGGGTACCAGCTTATTCTTCGAGGTGTTTCCTTAGTATACCCTCCTTCTATGAGAAGATTATCGCCATTTTCATCTATAAGAAAATTTTTATCTTCAATAATGTCATAAACGTACGTTTTCCCTTTTTCTATTTCCCTTGATTCTTTTTGGGTTGATGATCCGGGTAGAGGTTTAGTTATTCCTTTTTCCAGGCTGGCCGAGGAGCTGGCGGTATAGAGAATCATTTTTTCATCAGGCGAAAAACTAAATGTTTGGACGTTATTTAAAAAAACCTCTCTTAGTTTTTCTGGTAGCTTTTTAATTTGGTTTGCTTTTCGGTTATCTTTTTCATCTTCCCAATCTTTGAGTATTTTGTTTTTCTGCGCCGCCACATTTACCCTTTGTGATTGAGAAACAAAATTTGACGTTTCTATTAAGTAGGTTCCCTTTTTTGTTGTTAAAAGTATTTGTCTTCCATTCGGAGACCATATCCATGAAGCATCATTGAGATCTCCATCGGTTATCCTTCTTGGATCCTTAGAGAAGCCCAATGGTAAATTAGCGTTATCAATTATCCAAAGACCTTGGTTTTCTAAATTTGTAGAATTTCCGCTGACTACATAGCTGATTTTACTGAAATCAGGAGAAGGAACAACATTGGATACACCTGTAAAGGTAATCGCTGATAGAGACGGTGCTGATTTAAAGAGGTGAGCAGTTGCTTCGGTTACGATTTCCTTTTCAATTAACAGCCTTTTATTCCAAGTTAGAAAACCCTCTTTCTTTACCGACACATCGTAAGTATTGGGAGGCAGTGATAAAGTTGCATTGGTTGCTGTTTTAAGTTCTCCATTCAGAAATACTTGTGCGCCGTCTGGATTGGATTTGATCAGCAGAAGCCCGTTGGCAGATATTTTTCTATTTTTGCTATCGATTCTATAACCTTTTGCATAAAGAAAGGCTAATGTTCCCAGACTGAAAACTACGGTTAGTGTGAGTAAAAATATGAGAATTCTTATCTTGGTCATCTTTTTTTATTTTGTATTTGGATTTTAGTTACTATTTTTATGATTATATACAAATGTTGAGAATAAATAAAACTTATAATAATTCGTGGTTACAAAAGAGGTTTGTATAAGAAAAGGGAAGCTAGTGTTATAGAAAGTTACCTTAAGGTGATGTTTAGGTTTATTATATAAAGGTAATCTAAAAATTTTTTAAACTTCTAGTATTTAATTTTCAAGATGCTAAAATCATCTAAGACTGTAAACTTTTCTTACTTGTTTATATAGTTGAGTGAAAATATAATTTTGGAGTGAGTAGTGGTTTATTTTAAAGTTTTTAAGATATGTTAAGAAAGCGAATAGCAATAGATCTAGGTACTGCTAACACACTCGTTTGGGTAGCTGGTGAGGGAATTGTAGCGAATGAACCAACGGTGGTTGCAATTTCAACCGATGATAATAAGGTTATTGCTGTAGGGGAAGAAGCTAAGAAAATGCTAGGAAGGACACCTGAAGCTTTAATTGCCTCTCGGCCGATGAGAGAGGGGGTTATAGCTGATTATCAAATGACGGAAGCGATGCTTAGGTATTTTATAAGTAAGGTTTCAGGAAGGTTTCAATTCTTTCGTCCCGATGTGATGATTTGTGTTCCAGCTGGTTGTACCCAAGTTGAAAGAAGAGCTGCTTTAGATGCGACACTATCAGCTGGAGCAGCTCACGCATATTTAATTGATGAACCCTTGGCTGCAGCAATAGGTGCAGGTATTCCTGTATCTGCGCCTAGTGGTCATATGATTTTGGATGTAGGAGGAGGGGCAGCTGAAGCGGCTGTAATATCTTTGGGTGGAGTAGTGGTACATAAAACTGTTCGTATTGCCGGAAATAAAATAGATGAGGCAATACAGGATTATCTTAAGAAGAAGCACAATTTGGTAATAGGTGATCAAACAGCCGAGGAAATTAAGATAAAAATCGGTACAGCGGTTAAAGTTGCTAAGGAAGAAAAAATGGAAATAAGTGGGAGGGATTTGGTTTTTGGTCTACCAAGAAGTGTTACGGTTACTTCAAATGAAATATGCTCGGCAATTAAAACTCCCTTGATGCAAATAATAAATGCAGTCAAGGGAGTTTTGGAAAATACCCCTCCCGAGCTGGCGGCAGATATAATAGACAAGGGAATAGTTATGAGTGGAGGTACTAGCTTGCTTAGAAATTTTGATAAGTTACTAACAGAAGAAACAGGTGTACCATCGCATGTTGCTGAAGATGCTTTATATTGTGTTGTTAGGGGAACCGGTGTGGTAATGGAAAATATTGAACTTTGGAAAAGAAGCGTAACAACGAAGAGATAATATAGGATATATTTCAATTTTGTTTGACTAATATTTTAATTACTTTAATTTATTCTAAATCAATAAATATTCGGTACATATAAAATAATCTTATAGTATTTATAATAATTTTAAAAATTATTTGGGGATTAAATGAGGATAAACAGAATTATTATAAGTTTGATTTTTGTTAAAATATTTTATTCATAATGTTTATTTCTCAGATGCAATACGTATAATAATATAACCCATAGTATAATCGTATACTTTATTATATTTTGTTGTTATTAAGGTATATAAAAATTATAAAAATATATAATATAGGATATATTTATGATTAAAAGAGATTTTTTAAATTTATATCAAGATTAAATAACAATCTATATAATTTGATTGGTGAGATATAATTTTTAATTTTTTAATTATAGTTATCAAATCAAGTAAATTTTATGACTAAAGAAATTAAGCGAAAATACCTTAATATTTTGGGAGTTAAAATATTTAGCACTTCAAAGGAAGGAGTGATAAGAGAAATTGTCTCGTTTATTAATAATGACAAGAAATTTTTTGTAGTTACTCCAAATCCCGAACAATTAATAATGGCATATGAAGATGAGCTTTATAGGGATATTTTAAATTCAGCTGATATATCCTTTCCGGATGGTATAGGAATAGTAGCCGCGGCTAAATATTTTTCCTTGCCAAGGCCAAAACATTTTCTAAAAAGAGTATTTGTTAGCTTTGTTCAAGGATTGGGGGTGGCTTTTTCTATTCTTTTTGACAATAATTGGCTTCAAAGTGAAGCAAAACTGATTAAGGGCAGGGAAGTTTTTGTTGAACTGATTAAATATTCTAATAAGAAGGGTTGGAAGGTAATTTTGCTAGGTGATAGAAATTTGAGTGCTCAAAAAGCAGCTAAGAGGTTGAAAGAGAATTACATTCAACTCAAAGTTTTGGGGCTTACCGGTCCTAATCTTAAAAATAACGCTGAACCTGAAACTAAAGAGGATAAAGAAATTGAAAATAAGGTAATATCCAAAATTAATCAGGAAAAGCCGGATATTTTATTTATTGGTTTCAGAGCACCTGTTCAGGAAAAATGGTTGTACCGTTGGTACAAAGAACTGAATTTCAAATGTGCAATGGTGGTTGGGGGTACTTTTGATTACATATCTGGTAAAAAGCCACTTCCACCTAAATGGATTGAGGATATTAACTTGGAGTGGTTTTGGAGATTATTAAAAGGAGATCAAAAAATAAAAAGAATAATCAAAGCTTTTCCTGAATTTGCTTTAAGGGTTTACTGGGAAAAGCTTGTAAAAAATTCAGATGATTAATGTCTAAACAGTCCTTGACACAGATGTTATCTTTTGATACCTTGTGATTAGTTTAGGTGAGTTTTCAAACCTAATACTATTACAAAGTATATAAAATTATAAATTAGTATGATAAAAGATAATAATATTAAGATCAGTAAACCAAAATTAGCAGATTTACCTGACCTACTGACGGTTAGGGAAGTAGCCGATTTGTTGCGAGTTTCTCCTTTGACGGTTAAAAGATGGGGGAAAAGGGGTAAACTTCCGGCAATCAGGATAAATTCTCGGGGAGATAGACGGTACAAAAAGGAAGCAGTGCTTTGGCTTTTGGGAATCCAGGAAAAAGAATAAATATACTTTCTTCACTTATATCTAGAAACAATTTTACATTAATTAATGTGATAAAGGAGTTTTTTCCTTAAGAGATAAATCATTTATGATTAATTATTGAAAGAATACTTTTTATTATTTGGATTGAAGTTTTTAAAATTATCGATATATCAGTAAGTAAGGTGGCTTTTATTACATATTCTTTATCCAAGCGCATCCATTCTTTGAAACTTAAGTTGTGTGAACCTTTGATAACCCAGCTTGAGGTTATGCCCGGTTTTACTAATTCGCGGATTTTTTGAGATCTTGTTAATTTTTTTGCCTCGTAGGTGGGCAGTGGCCGGGGTCCAACCAGACTCATTTCGCCTTTTAGTACGTTAATTAATTGAGGTAATTCATCCAGGCCGGTGTTGTAAAGAAATTTGCCAAATTTTGTTAGTCTTGGATCGTTTCTTATTTTGAATACAGGGCCGTTTGCTTCATTTAGTTTTTTATATTTACTTTGAAGTTTTTCGGCATCAACCAGCATGGTTCTAAATTTTATTATCTTGAATTTCCTACCGTTTTTACCAATTCTTTCCTGCATATAAAATACCGGTCCTTTGTTAATAGTCTTTGATAAAAAAGATATAACCAAAAATAAGGGAGAAAGAAAAATTATTGCCCATAAAGATAAAAGGTAGTCCAAGAATGTCTTTTGGATTGAATTATGGTATGGATTTGCTTTAATTTTGATATAGTCCATGGGTTTTATTTGTTTTGAAAAAAATAGTGTTTTAGCCAATTTATTATCTTAAATGGTACTGATAATGCTGGCAATTGCTTTTTGATTGTTTGATAAAATGATAATATTACCATATTATTAAGAATTTTTGTCCGGAATTTAGTTCAAAAAAATTGTATGGACATCAAGTATTATTTTGATTTTTTGTTGGCAATGACGGAAAAGGAGGTTAAAACCCGCTATAAGAGAGCGGTTTTTGGATTTTTATGGATAATATTAAATCCGATATTACAGATGTTAGTAATAGGAGGTGTCTTTTCGTTTTTTATAAAAATCCCAAACTATTTCTTATTTTTGTTTATAGGTCTTTTGCTTTGGCAGTTTTTTTCTTTATCTTTGTCAAAAGCAACACCTTCAATTGTTTATGAGAGAGATCTTTTACAAAAAGCTAAATTTCCTATTGAGGCAATACCTATTTCGATTATACTTTCAAATTTTCTACACATGTTGGTTTCTTTGGTAATTTTTCTTCCGATTTGTTTGTTTTTAACAAAGCCAAATATTTTTTTTCTTTTATTAACTTTACCTTTTCTGCTTTGGCTTTTGGCTTTGACCATTGGTTTGAGTCTTTTAACTTCTAGCTTGAATGTGCGTTATCGTGACTTTAATTTTTTTGTCCAAATGGGGCTAATACTTCTTTTTTATGCCACTCCTATACTATATAGTATGTCAATTTTACCAGAAGGTTTAAAAAGTTTTCTAAGATTAAATCCTCTATCTTCTATTTTTGAAACGATTAGAATTGGATTCATTGGGCAGGGGAGTATTGATGTAAAACTTGTCTTTTTTAATCTAATTTTTAGCTTATTTTTGATAATTTTGGGAGTTTTGTTATTTAAAAAGGAAAGTAAATATTTTGTTGATTATCTTTGAAAATGATAAATGATATAGCTGTAAGATTAGAGGGCGTTTCAAAGAAATATACTCTTTATCACGAAAAGCCAACACTTGTTGAAAGTATTCTTATACGAGCTAAAAAAGAGGAATTCTGGGCTTTAAAGGATATAAATTTAGTTATCAAGAAGGGGGAAAGGGTTGGTATTATTGGGCCGAATGGTTCGGGAAAAACAACTCTATTAAAAATAATGTCTGGTATTACTACTCCCACAGCCGGCAAGGTTGAAACACACGGAAAAATAGTATCTTTAATTGAATTGGGAGCAGGTTTTAATCCTGAATTGACTGGTGAGGAAAATATCTACTTAAATGGTATGTTAATTGGCATGTCAAAGAGTGAAATAATCAGGAAAAAGGATGAAATAATTAGATTTTCCGGTGTTGGAAATTTTATAGACACACCTTTTTACATGTATTCCCAAGGTATGAAATTGAGGCTTGGTTTTTCTATTCTGATTCATTCTAATCCCGATACGATTCTTTTAGATGAAAGTATGTCAGTTGGTGATCAGGTGTTTCAGAGCAAGGCACGAAAAAAGTTCTTAGAATTCTTAAGGGAAGGGAAGACGATCATTGTTGTCAGTCATGATTTTTCTTTTTTACGACAATACACAAAAAGAATATTGTGGTTTGATCGTGGTGAAATAAGAAAGGAAGGAGACAAAAAAGTTATTGATGATTATTGGCGACATTTTCACTAATGAAAAATAGGGTTAGCTTAAAAGATATTAATCAAAGGAAGGTATATCTTTCGGTGGTTATTCCCACGAGAAATCGTCTTAGAGAGATTTCCGAACTTTGCAGATCTTTAAAGCAGTTGATTATACCGGTAATGACAGAGTTCATTTTTGTCGATCAGAGTACTATTGATGGGGTTGATGATATAGTT
>CAYSJW010000026.1:0-24633 GCA_964431555.1 uncultured Gammaproteobacteria bacterium
ATTTCCGTTGAAAAATAATAATCACCTGCGTCTGATTTAATTTCCAAAACATATATAGTATTGGGTAAATAATTTTCGCCATAGATTAAAACCACATCATTGGGTGAATAATCCGTTTTATCGGTAACCAAAGTAGAACTAGATGAAACCAAAGTTGAGCTCAATAAATCCAAATCAACTTTTTCTAATTCGTTATTTTCTTCTACCAAAACCACGGACAAGGTTTCCCCTGAAACCGGCTCTTCTTCTGGAAGTTCATCTTTCAGCGTTAATGAAATCGCCGGTTCGCTTGGATAAACTTCTACTTGCTCTACAACCTCAACTGCTTCTTCCGGCAATTCAGCTTGCTTCGAATTATCTGAAGTATCTGATAACTCATCTTTGTGAACAACGGAAAAGCCCTCTTCGGGTGTAATTGGAGTTATCTCCTCGGAGGCTGTTACTTCATTTTCCGAATCAGAAAAACCGACTTCTTGAGCAAAAACACTAACCGGAGCAATGAAAGTATTAATTAAAAGGGAAAACGAGGAAATAAAAGATAAAAGTCTATAATATTTTTCTTTTAGCATCAAAATTCCAGGGCAGCTGCCTATAATAATAAACCTATAATAAAAAAAGTCAATTACCAAATCAATTTTTTGTAGAAGAAACCAAATCAGCTAAAACAACAAGCCTTTTAATCGTCGTTCCGGGTGGATAACAGGTTTGTAAAGTTAAAGTGTTAACATCTTCTTTAAGAGGCCTAAGATAACCAACTGATTCTGCCTCAACAACCTTTTTTTCACACACTTCATAAAAATATTTTTCGCCCTCGTAATATATATAAATCTCATCCCCTTTCTGAAGTTTGCCGATTAAATAGAAAACTGCGTTATAACGGCCGACATTGTAAAACGCATCGGTTGAGTGAGCAAAGATATAAGTGTTACCAACTTGGCCGGGAAGAGCGGTTCCTTTAGCGTGGGCAACTCCATGGCGAAGAACCTTGCTAAACTCTTTCTCATTAAAAGGATCTGTGTCTTTAAAAACAGGTGAAACAGCTTTTATTTTGGGAATTACTATTGAAAAATCACGATTTGGAGGTTCCAATTGGAAGTTGGGTGGTTGATTATTCTTGAAAATCGCTTGCTTAATAATATCCGATGTCTGATTAATCCTATAATCCACTTCCTCTTTCAAGACAGGTCCAAATGTTAAAAAAAGACCCAGAAAACTAAATATTATTAGAAGATTCCCTACAAAATTGAGGCGCTTAATTACTTTCTTTTTTAAAACTCTCATAAAAAACTTAACTAACTCTTCCAGCCGTGAGGGTACTTTTCATACCACTTAACCAAGGAATTGATTGAGTCTTTTATCGTTCTTTTTGGACTCCAACCCAGAACTTTTTTTGCCTTTCTAATGTCTGCGACCATTTTGGCGTATTCACCTTTTCTTGCTTCGCCTTTTTTAATTTCAAATTCAACACCTGTAACCTCTTTCACTTTTGAAATAATCTCCAAAACGGAATTACCACTACCTGTGCCCAGATTAATAATTTCACTTTTTCCCCCTTTCATAAGGTAATCAAGGGCAAGAATATGCGCCTCATTAAGGTCAACAACATTTATATAATCGCGAATAGGAGTTTTGTCTGGCGTTTTTACATTAGGGCAGGTTAAATTAAACTGTTCAATTCCCAAAGCACCTCTGACTGCATTTTGGACAAGAAGAACAGAAGGTTTTTTTGAATCCCCAATAATTCCATCGTCACTGGCTCCGCAAACATTAAAATATCGCAAGATTACATAATTTAGTCCATAAATTTTGCCATACCACTCTAAAAGTTGCTCAACCATTCTTTTTGAAAGACCATAAGGATTTACAGGATTTGTCGGATGCTTTTCATCAATAGGAATATATCTACTTTCTCCGTAAACCGCGCATGTGGAGGAAAAAATAAAATTCTTTACAGCAAATTTTTTGCAAAAAGAAAGAAGATTTAAAGATCCGCAAACATTGTTTGAGAAATATTTCTCGGGATTTTCCATAGATTCATTTACCAAGCAATGAGCCGCATAATGCAAAACTGCGTCTATTCCCTTTTCTTTTCCGAAAATTTTATCAAGCGGTTTTTTAAGATCGGCTTTATAAAATCTGAACATTTTACTGCCGAATTTCTCCCTGAAATATTCCAAGGGACCTTTATAACCCGTTGAAAAATTATCTATAACAACAACTTCATAGCCTTTCTGGAGAAGCAGGTAAGTAGCAACCGAACCTATATAACCACCCCCACCTGTAACAAGAATTTTTGACTTCATATAAATAAACTACAATTTTTCTATAAAATCTGCAAATAACCGGCAATCTTTTTTACAAGGCACGGCGCTTTGGGAAAAAAACTATTTATTAAATATATCGCCAAAACTGCACCGATTCCGTCTATAAAAACATCTCTAACTTTTGCAGTTCTTCCGGGAACAAATAACTGATGAAACTCATCAGTTATTCCATAAAAAATTGACAAGGTAACGCTATAGACTTTAGCTTTATTTTTATCAAATCCACTCAAAATAAAAGCCCTATACAAAAGTATTGTCAATACCGCATATTCAAAAACATGAGCACTTTTCTTGACAATAAAATCCATTAAATGTATTTCAGAAACAGGATTCGTGGGTCTTGCCGAAAAAAGGAAAATAACTAAAGCCCAAAAGAAAGACGGAGCCCAAATAAAAGCAAATTTTTTCAAGGATTTCTTATTCTTCACTTTCAGAATTATACCTTATTTTTTTGTAAAAAAAGATAAACAAAGGAAGAAGCAGAAAGACGAATCCTAATATCATTAAAACTATTGCACTAAATGGTATCGTATATTTTTTTTTAGATGAAGGTGAACTTTTTATATCTTCATCTTTCAAATCTTGACCGACCCCAACTTCCTGCGAACCTAAAATTAGAGCTTCTTTTCTATCATCATCAGGTTCTTGGGTAGGGTTTGGTGTTTTTGTTGGTATTGGTGTTGGAGTTGGTGTTTTTGCCAAAGTGGGAGTGGACACTTTTGTAGGATTAGCTGATGGAGTTGGAGTATAAGTCGGTCTTAAAGTGGCAGTGGGAACTGGTGTGTTTGAAGGAGCGGTTGTGGGAGTCGGGCAGGGAGCAAGAACCGAGTTGTTATTGCTTTCATTTTTCGAAGCTTCGGAAAAACGCTCAATAGTGGAGTTTGCATCAGGATACCTTCCAACCGATTGACCTTGCCCCGGCGCACAAACACCACCGCTTTCTCCATAGGAAATCTCATCAACAAGAATTGTATCATCGCCTTTAAAAAGTTTTACAACATCCCCATCTTTATTTAATCTATTACCCGCTTCAATTACAAAAAACATTGAGTACCCGGGACCTACAATAGTACCATTGGGTATTATCTTTATAGGAGTACTTGCTAAATCTCTTACTACCCAGCCTGAGATATCAGTATCTTCATAAGCATAAAGTTCAATCCAATCTCCTGAAGATTCCCAAGAATAGATCTCATTAATAATAACCTGCGCATGGGCAATCTTCATACCCACTTTAAAAAACAGCATTAAAATAAAAAGTATAATCGTATACTTACAAACAACTCTCATAGTTCTTAATACTTAATCTAACTTAATCTTTTAATTCAAATCAATTCAATTCATTCAATTAAACTTGATTAGGCATAGTTCAATTTCAATTAATTTAATTTAATTCGATTAGATTCGATTCAACCTAATCAATTTCTATTTATATAATTCAACTCGGATAAATTCAACCAATTAATTTAAACCAATAAAACTTTATATATTAATACCTAAACACACCAACCCTCCCCCAACTGTATCGATGATTCGAATCATCGATACAGCGATAATCAGAATGGTTTTTTTCTCTTTTTGTTCTCAATTTCACTTTTCAAAGACCTCCAAGATCCACTCTTACTACCACCCGATGAAAGTATTCCCAATACCTTACTCACTACCTTCTCAATTGATTCTTCAACACGTTCATCTTTGAAAATTTCATCGACTACATTCCTATAATACTTCTTCAATTTCAAATCCATGGACACAAAACCAATGGTGGATGTACTCACACGCAATATCTCAGATATTTCTCGATAACTATATCCTTTAGTCAGCAAGAAAGCTATGGCAAAGCGTTTAGCCAGCATTATCTGTTCAGTAGGAGTTAGAAAATCATTTAAAAAATTAGTGATATCTTTCTTCGTATTCAAGTTCAAAAACGCTTTCACAAAAATGTCAAATATACGCTCATAAACTTCATCAGATATTAAATATTTAGATACCTGTGTCATTAGATAATTTTTACAAAAAAACCATAGATTATAAAACTAAATATCTCTAACTCGATGATTCGAATCATCGATACAATATTAAAATTTATCGAAAACAAGAAATAATTAAAATTAATTATATTATTTATAAATTGAATTTATCAACCGAAGAATCAATAGTTAATATGAAGATAATAGGAATCTAAATCTGAATTGTCATGATCAACCCTTACATATTTTAATCTACAACCCCCGCTTCCACTATAACTCCCTCTATATAAAGTTCCGGATTGAACTGCTTTTACCTCGCTTGACGAATCACTGTTTATATCTATACCGTTGTGGAAAGAGTAGATTTTACCCACCCAAGTATTTTTAATCGCCCAAGTGCTGCCATAACCTTGACTGAACTTAATTTTGGGAATAATAGGCCAATCCCAAGAGCCATTTGGATTAAAAGGATCTCCATCCGATGAACCGCACGAAGAGCCTGAACAATTTTCATAATCTATACCAGACTTAAGATAATTAAAGGGATTTTGAGTAGCACCATTCTGGCTGATAATAAAATGAAGATGGGTTCCACTGGAATTGCAAGAAGGACCTTGAATAATAGATGCAATTCTTTGACCTTGAGAAACCTTCCCAACTTCCTCCTCCTGTCCTTTACCGGCGATAATTGCTTGTATCGCTTCATATTCTGCTCTGGCACGCGCTAGCAATTCCTGGTACTTTTTTTCATCATTCTTTGTCTGTTCTAATAGTAAAGCTTTAGCAGATTTTTGAGAGCCTAATACTCTTTTTTGCTCTTCAAGTTTAGCCTGCAATTCCTCTTGTTGAATTCTTTCATCTTCATAAACAGTCTGTGCTTTCTCAAGACGAATAAGCAAATCGCGGTCAGATTCCTGAATCTTCTGAAGGTAATGAAAACTTGTTACTGCCGTATTTAAATCAGGCAAAGAAACAAGAAAAATTAAAGGTTCATTTAATCTTGCCATTTTGTAGGTTTTTATCACCCTTGAGGTATATGCTTTTGTTAAAGTTTGCAAGGAAGTTTCCAGCTGATCAATCCTGCCGCCTAAAAGATGTATTTTTTCTTCTGTTTGAGAAATTTTGAGGGTAGTGAGTCTTATCTGTGCATCAAATTGAGCTATTTGATTAAATAAAGTGTTTGCTTGAGTTTTCAGTTTTAAAATTTTATTTTCATATTCTTGAATTTCCCTGCTTAATCGTTCAATTTTCTCTGATTCAGTTTCGGCTTTAACTACATTTTGAAAATCAACAATTTTAAACAAAAATATTAAAAACAAAGAGATTAGAAATAAAAAAGGAATTTTTAATCTAGACATATTATTTAAGAGGTTTTATTTTTTCTTCCTGACCCTTGCTATTGCCAATGTACTTCCGCTTATAGCCAAAAACAAGCCAGCCAGAATTTCAAAGACAAGTATAAGACCAAAAAGACCAAAAAGGCTTGTCGCACTTCTGGGTAAAATCGGAACTTCCCCAAAATAACCTATAATAGAAGGAGTTGAATACAAAACCAACAAGAAGGCACTAATCCAACCAGCAAAAACACCCACAAAAACATAGATAATGCTTTCCAGGATGATTGGGGCTCTTATAAATCCTAAAGTCGCCCCGATTAAATCTAAAATCTCAATTTCGTTTTTTCTAGCTGCCATTTTCATACTGATAATAACGACCAAAACCAAAAATGATGTGCTGACCAAAAAAAGAGCAAAAGCTCCACCCCCCAATTTGAAATACCTAGTGAAATTCCTCAAACGTTGCAAAACATCATTTAAGCTATCCTCATCCCCCAAACTAGCGGTAAAACCAACCTGATCTATTATCGACTCTTTCTTTATTTCTTCAATCACACTTTGCGCAAAAGAAAGATCAGTTACGGAAAATTCCAAACTAGCCGGAAAAATTGAAGGACTAACCAGCTCGGATAAGAGCGGATTGTCGGATGTTGCTTTTTTATAAATTTCCAAAGCTTCCTCTTTTGAGACAAATTTTACGTCTTTTATTCTCTTATCAGATTCAAGTTTTGAATGCAAGGCTTCAATATCCTCAGTTTTTACATCATCCTTTAGAAAAGCAATAATTTGAGGTCTAGTCTCAAAATATTTGATTATCTGACTTGAAGAATAAGTTAGTATAGCCAATAAAGTCACTACAAAAAAGGTTATTGCTAAAACAAAAACAGCCGCCATAGCTTGAAAGGGAGATCTTTTAATATTTGATAATGCTGTACTTATATGAATATTGGCCATACTACTTTTGCTTTTCCTTTCCTCTTTTATCCTCTAAATCTTTATAATCATTATCATTTAGACTTTTATCAATTTTCCTGCCTTTCCCACCACTGTCTGATATTATTTTACCCTCATAAAGTTCAATAGTTCTCTTTTTACATTTTTCCACAATCAACCTATTGTGGGTTGCCATCAAGACAGTTTTTCCTTCCTGATTAATTTTCTCAAAAAGATCTATTATTTTATCCGCAGTTTTCCAATCCAAATTTCCTGTAGGTTCGTCTGCAAGAATAATTTTGGGATTAACAACTAAAGCTCTTGCCATAGATACCCTTTGTAACTCTCCTCCAGCAAGCTGCGAGGGGAAAAATTCACTTCTTTGGTTAAGACCTACAAGATTCAAAACATGATCTACTCTTAATTTCCATTCATTTTTTGGCAAACCAATAACTGCCAAAGCAACTTCCACGTTTTCCCTTACCGTCCGTTCTGGTAAAACTTTAAAATCCTGAAAAATAAAACCTATTTTCTGCCTTAATTTCGGGACATTTTTCTCAAGCATTTTTGTGATATCTTGATCGTCAATCAAAATCTTGCCTTCATCAGGTCTTATTTCTCTTAATATCAATCTTAGGAGGGTAGTTTTGCCACTTCCAGAGGAACCGGTGATAAATAAAAAATCTCCATCATTAACCTTAAAGCTAATATCCTCAAGGGCAACAACATCACCAAACTTTTTGGTTACATGAACAAATTCAAGCATGGCAAATAATTTCTAACATTAAGATTATCAAAAGAAACTGACTTGCTCAAGGAAGATTATTAATCTTTGCGACGTTTTAATCGATAACTTTAAGTTTAGTCACATCCATCAACCAACCGGCATGAAGAGCAGAAATTGTTTCCCCCCACACCTTTACATTTCTTCCAACAAAGCTCTGCAAATCAAAAACCGAAGAAGATAAGTAAACATATTTGCTTGGACCCATTCCACGATCTAAATGATGAGTTCCTTCTCCCTCGATTCCCCCTTCCAGCAAAATACCTTCAGCACTGTCGGTGAAATTACTTTCGCCCTCTAATCCAGCCTCTTTTTCAGAAACCTTAATCTTATCTATAAGATTTGCCTCTCCCGTGTTATTGCTTTCCCTAAAACTAAAGCCAGAAAGCAAATATCCGGTAACTATACCTGCCATCACCGAAGCCAAAGTTCCTAAAATAAGAAAATTATTAAATCTCCTAAGAGGTTTCGTAGAAAATTTCTTCATTAGACGTTCATCTTTCAATTTCAGGTCTTTTTTCTCTAAAATATTTTCTTGGACATCTGGATTCATTCTAAGACAATATAGCAAAAAGATAACCTCTTGTTAATAGGAAACTTTTAAAATAATCAATAACTTAAAAATCAAAGTTTTTGAACTTCTGCCTCAATAAAGGGATCCAATTCTCCATCCAAAACCCCCTCTGGATTGGAAGATTCAACATTTGTTCGCAAATCCTTAACCATTTTATAAGGATGTAGTACATAAGAACGAATCTGGTTTCCCCAAGAAGCAGGCCGATATTCTCCTTTAAGTTCTTTTATCTTTTTTTCCTTCATTGCTTCCTCTCGCAACCATAGCTTAGAACGAAGCAGATTAAGTGCAATTTTTCTGTTTTGTTCTTGAAAACGTTCACTTTGGGCAGTTACAACAATACCCGACGGAATATGTTTAAGCCTAACTGCAGTTGAAACCTTCTGAACATTCTGACCCCCTTGAGAGGATGATCTAAAAAACTGCCATTCCAGGTCATCATCTTTAATTTCAATTTCAGGCAAATCAGTCTCACTAAGTTCCGGCAAAACTTCAACCAAGGAAAAAGAAGTCTGTCTTAAATTGTCGGCATTAAAAGGCGACTGTCTTACCAATCTATGTGTACCTGCCTCCCCCTTCAAATAGCCATAAGCATAAGAGCCCTGAACTCCAAAGGTAACACTCTTAATACCCGCTTCCTCCCCTTCAGAAATATCAAAAGTTTCAACTTTCCAGTTTCTTTTCTCACAAAATCTCAAGTACATTCTATAAAGCATGCTCGTCCAATCCATTGCTTCAACTCCTCCCTGTCCCGCATGAAGGGATACAATTGCGTTTCTCTGGTCATACACTCCAGACAAAAAAGATTTCAGCTCCAACTTTTCCAACCTTTTTTCCAAACCAATAATATCCTTCTCTAAATCAAAACTGACGTCATCATGAGAAGACAGTTCCAAAATCGCGGAAATTCCGCCATCAACTTCTTCAAGCTCATCAATCTCATTTTTCAGACCATCCAAATCCTGCATAATCTTTCTTGCCTTTTCCTGATTATTCCAAAGATCAGGATCCATTGAAGCAGCTTCCAACTCAGATAATTTTTTCTTTTTTTCATTAAGATGAAAATTTTCCTTAACCTTTTTTACCCTTAGGGAAAGCTCCTTTACCTTATGGCTTAAATCTTGCATATTCTAAATATACCAAGACAAATTAAGAAATTCGATTATTTAATTAAATTCATAAAAACGAAATGTTTTTAGAAAGTTTATTCTTTCCTAGAACCTATTTAAGGCTTGCAAACAAATTCCCTAACAATTTCTTGATCCTCCACCTTCAAATTTTCATAGTCTCTCAAGACGCTTTCATATGTTGCAGGTTGCGAAGCAAAAGAAGAAGGAATTTCATCCTTAATACCTAGAACATTGATTAATCTTTTTCTACCCATATCTAAAAAGGCACTTATAGGTTTGGGTGGATTCTTCCAACCCACAAGTTCTGTGAAAATAGTCCTCCCACCGATAATCATAAATCCTTCTAGAATCAACGCAAACAAAAAGCCATAAAAAAGAAAGGCGAGGGAGGTTCTACTTAAATTCCAATGGACATAAAGGTACCTTATCCGAGCCAAGGTAAAAAGGGTCAGAAAAATTAAGATCATTATAACTACTGCCATCCAATACCTTGGTTCTACCTCTATCCCCTTAATGTTGTATATTCCAAAACTCTTATTTAGGAGTTTTACAATTTTATCCATCTTAAATTATCATATCACTAAGTTTTCAAAAACACCCTAAATTCTCGCGTATTTTTTCCATCAATAAAGAATAAAAACGCAGATTATGAATAGTGGAAAGTCTCAGGGCTGAAACTTCGTTGGATTTAAAAAGATAATAAAGATAAGAACGCGAATAATTTTTACAAAGAAGGCAATCACATGACTTACTAACAGGCGATAAATCTTTCGAATAAATCATTTTAGTCGGAACAAAGTAAGAGTAAAAATCATCGGAATTAATATCAATTTTATCAATTGAATCAGAACTAAAAACATAAAGCCTCTCATGCCTGGCATCACGAGTGGGTAAGACACAATCAAAAATCTGATAACCAATTTCAAAGCATTTAACTATATCGTCAGGTTTACCTACACCCAGTCCATAAAGAAGATAATCAGAAGGGCTATACTTAGCTATAGTTTTAGCCACTTCATAGTTAAAACTGCCTTGATCATCTAGAGGCCAGCCACCATAGCCTAACCCATCGAAACCAATCCTAACCAATTCCTCGGTGCACTTTTTTCTTAGATCAATATATTCACCTCCTTGCACTACACCCACAATGTAGGGCATTTCATTTTTTTTAATTCTCTTTTTCCGACAAATTTTTAGAAATTCCTCTTTCGATCTTCTCGCCCAAAGAATAGTCCTTTGAACACTTCTTTCAGCTTCAATATAACTTGAATCTTTGGGTGTAAAATCATCCAATACTACCACCAAATCAGTTTTCAATTCCAACTGTAACCTTACAGAATCCTCCGGCGTAAAAAAAATCTCTCTGTTATCGGAATCAATAAATAAAACTCCATCATCACTCACTTTACCCTTTCCTTTTGGACTTTTTAAAAGCGACATGATCTGAAAACCGCCAGAGTCGGAAATTAAAGCGCCTCTCCAACCAATAAAATTCCTTATCCCTTTGCACTTTTCAATAAAATCCTTTCCCAAATTCTTATATAAATGATACGTATTTACCAAAATTCCCGGTGTTTTTGTCACCTCTATATCCTTCATATCCACCGTTTTTACAAAACCTCTCGTTGCATCGGGAAAAAATAAAGGCATTTGAAAACGACCAAAACTTGATTTAAAAAATCTTTTTCTTAGCATGACAATTTGTATCAATAATATACCACTAAAATTACCAATCTTTTAAATATTTTCTTGAAATAATATCAATACAACTAGAAAGATTTTATAAACATGCTTCTAATTGTCTTAGTCCAAATAAATTAACGTTTCGGAGTCACTGTTGGAGTTAAACTAACCGTCGGCGTCGGGCTTGATGTAGGTTTGACCGAAGGAGTAAGTTTATAATTTTTAGGAAGTCCGGTTATAATTTTAATATCAAAATTCTCAAGATCTTCTGTCTCATAATCAACCTCTTCATAAATTTCTCTAAGCTTATCCAAAATATTGTCCATTTCTTCTTGATTTACATTCCTAGAAAAGCTAACCATGGTAATTTCATAATCTTGTTTGGAGGCATTGCCAACTTCGACATCGGAATATCCCAAACCTTCTAATTCCTCCTTAAGATCTTTTGCGGCACCGCTTATACCTGAACCATTAAGAACCTGTATTTTAATCTCCTCCTTTTTTAAATTAAAAGGGGTAGCCGTTACAGTAAAAGAAACTGCTTCAACGGGGGTTGGACTGATTTTTTCGTAATCAGAAACACCGCCTTTAAAAATCTTACCCTTAACTAGCCAAACTCCTATAGAAACCAAGGCTAAAATTGCCAAGATTATAAAAACCAACTTCCCCTTCTCACTTTTTTCTTTTCTTACTTGAGGAAACCCCACTTTTCTGGCAGCAAAATTTCCAGCAGGTTCAAGGGGCTGTTCTTCGGTTTTAAGTTCATTATCTTCCATCTGCAAGCAGTATAAAGCTAACCTTTTCTTTTGTCAATTAAACCAAAAACAAAAGATTAAGGGAAAACAGAAAAAATCAAAAATTTACTCTAAACAATAAATACCAATATCCTAGATTTATACCCTTTCAAAGTAATTTTTGATAAGAACAAGTCCTCCATATATTGCGCTTTTATCTCCAAGCTCGGCCTTCTTTAATTCCGGTAAACTGGGAAAAATTTTAACCGTTTTTCTTAATTCATTCTCAACATTTTCAATACTAATGGCATTATCAAGCACAATTCCTCCTCCCAAAACAACAACTTCAGGCGACCAAAAAACCAAAATATTATTGATTCCCACCGCAAGGATTTTTTCAACCTTACTCCAAATTTCCCTTTCTTTAATTTCCCAAGAAGGCTTTTTGTATCTAAATTCCAAAGCGGCACCGGAAATGTAACTTTCAATCGAACCGAAGGCCAAATTATCAGGATTGAATTCAACACTTTGAGGAAATAAAGATGCATCCAGATCAACTATCTGATTTCCAGGTTCAAATCCAAAATTATTCACATCAACCTTCCCGTCTACTATCCGAGCCCCTCCAAAGCCTGTACTTAAGGTAATATAAGCAACTATTTTTCTACCTTTTCCCGCTCCGTAAAAAGCTTCCCCTAAACCTGCCAAAGCTGCATCGTTTTCCAATATTACCTCAGATTTAAAGATTTCCTGAAATTCCTTTTTAATAGAGTAACCAACCCACCCCGGCAAATTTGGTGATTTTAATAAAGCCGATCTCTCTTGATTAAAAACACCTGGTAAACAACCAGCTACCAAATCGTATTTAACATGAGCAAAATTGGATAATATCTTTAAAGCGTCTTTAAAATCCAAAGGTGTGTCATATAATTTTACTTCCTGCAAAGAAACTCCATCTTCCGATTGAGCCAATCGCATCTTCGTTCCACCTATGTCAAATAAAAGATACATAATAAAAATTCTAAAAACTCACAAAATTGATTCTCTCCTTTTGATTATTAAATTTCTCAGATTATTCAATATCGAATTTTGATCACTTATCTGTCTTTCTGCTTCCTCCCAGTCAAAATTTCCCCTGACATATTCTCTTAAATCAAAGGGTTTCTTGTCCAAACTCTGATTTGACATTCCAATTTCATTGCCATAATAAATTATCGGAACACAATCAAGGCTCAATAATTTTTCATAAGCCCAAATAATTCTCTCTTTATTATGCGAACAAATCTCCGAAAGTCTTGCTGCAAAACTAGTGCCTTCCTGATTGCCATATTTTGACAGCAATAAACCATTCTTGGAAATTTTCCTTTTTTGCTCTTCATCGAGAAAAAAAAGGTCAACACTATCATGATTTGTCAGAAAAACCGCCCAGCGATTATCAAAAGATAAACCCTGTGATTCTTCCCATAATTTTTGAGCTTTTGAAAAATCATAATCCACAGTCGAAGCCAAAAGATTAGCAGAAAAGGGAAAATTGATAACCAATTGACACTCATCTCCATTTCCAAAAAAAGGTTTTGCTTCATTTATCCAACCTCCAGACTCTGCCAAAAAAACTGTTCCAGAAAACTCTGAAGATATATCACTACGAATTCTTTTCAAAATATTATGAACCTCGGGCAAAGCAAAGCAATTAGTCCCATCTCTCTTCACAATTCTTGATACAGCATCCAATCTAAAACCATCAACTCCCTTTTTTAACCAAAACCTCATTACATCAAGCATGGCTGCATAAACTTGAGGATTGTCCCAGTTAAGATCAGGTTGTTGCGGATAAAATGTTGCATAATAATAATCATTTGTCTTTTCATTTTTAATCCAGTTACTTGGCTTTACATCAGAAAAATGAACATAAGCTTGGGAAAATTTGCTCACATCTTCCGACCAGATATACCAGTCTCTTTTTGGACTGTTTTTACTACTTCGCGCTTCTAAAAACCAAGGGTGCAAACTAGAAGTGTGATTAAGTACGAGGTCAATAATAATTTTCATCCCCCTTTCGTGAGCCGCTTTGACAAAATCTTCAAAATCTTCAATCGTACCTAAATCACTTCTTACAGAGCAATAATCAGAAACATCATAACCGCCATCAACCATCGGAGAAGGATAATGAGGCAGAACCCATAATGTGTTAACCCCAAGAAATTCCAGATAATCTAAACTTTTAGTAAAACCTTTAAAATCTTTGGCAAATTTATCGACATAGACCTCATAAATGACAGCCTTTAACCACCAATAATTATTTTGATTTAGCATTTATTTATTAACCCGCCCCTTCTTTGCCAATTTTTTGCAAATTGCATTTTCAACGCGAAGCTTCAAATCCTGAGCAGCGTTCATATAGGAAATAAAAGCCTCATAAGGAGATTCGTAAGGGTTGAAATACTTATGAACATCTCCATCCGAAAACCACTTGGTACACATATAGTAAAAATGATCAGATGTTTGAAGTCTCCTCCAATCCTCAATTATTCCTAAATCACCTGTTTGCAAAACCTTATCCTTCAATTTATAAATAAAATCTAAAGCCGAAGATTGAATAGAATTTCCAACCCAAGCAGACAAATCTCTTTCCATATCAGCCCAGGTAACCACCCCAGGAACATCAATTTCATCCATCGGAGGATATTTTCCAACCGCTTCTGAAGGTGTAACGAAATCATTATCCGGATGTTTTAAAATCTCACCCGGCAACTTTTCCAAAAACTGAAATATTCCCTTGTCTTCCCACTGATGCTCACCGAAAGTCTCATAATCCATAAATAAATTTACAATCTGACCATTGCCGTTTATTGCATTAATCCAAGAAGCAAATTTTTCAGAAGTCAAAGGCCAAGAAGACCAACTCTTTTCAGAAAACCTAAAAGCAATATCATCGGATAACCTGTAATTCTTGAGCAAAAGTCTTATTTTCTTTGCACCTTTTGGCTTGTAAACAAAATTGGGACTTCTCCAACCTAAAAATTTATCCCATCCTTCAGCCAAAATAGCTTTGTAACCTTTTTTTTCCGCCCATAAAGCCAGCTCATTAGAATAAGCCAATTCGGTATTGCGAAAAACACAAGGTTTAACTCCAAAGACTTTTTTGATCTTTTCTTTATGAAGCTCAACCTGACTCTCAAACTCTATTTTATCAAAAAAGAAAGCCAAAGAGTGATAAAAAGTTTCAGACAAAATTTCAACTCTGCCCGTTTCAACAAGCTTTTTGAATGCATCCAAGACATTAGGGAAATCTTCCTCAAGTTGCTCAAGAAGAACACCTGTAAAAGAAAAGGCTAGTTTTAATTTTTTATATTTTTTTAAAAGTTTTAAAAAAAGTTCATTAGCAGGAAGGTAAGATTTTTGAGCCACCTTCGCCAAAACCTTTTTATTATTTCGTTCGCTTTCCGACTCATCGTTGAAATATTGATGATCGTTACCTACATCAAAAATTCTATACTTTTTAACTCTCCTAGGCTGATGGACTTGGAAATACAAACATATTGAGGGCATAAATTAAATAAGCAAATTGTATACCTCTATAACCTTATCCGCGGAATTTGACCAGCTGAAGTTCTTAATTTCTTTTTTGGACTCTTTTTTAAGATCATCGGGCAAGGCTTCATAGGACAAAACCGCCAATATTTTATTAGCCATTTCATCAATATCCCAAAAATCAACCTTCAAAGCATTTTTAAGAATCTCAGCAACCCCCGATTGCTTAGAGACTAAAACCGGGGTTCCGTTACAAATTGCCTCAAGCGCTGTCAAACCAAAAGGTTCAGAAACGGATGGCATAACATAAAGGTCCGCGGATTGAAAAATCCTATCTCTTTCTTCCCCCCTTAAAAAGCCGGTAAAAATAAATTTATCAGATATTCCCAATCTCACGGTTTCAGCAATCATATAATCCTGCATATCGCCAGAGCCTGTTACTATAAAGATCACCTTTGGATTATATTCCAAGACCTTTTTAGCCGCCCAGACAAAGTATTCCGGACCTTTCTGAAGAGTAATTCTTCCCAAAAATAAAACTATTTTATTCCCCATTTTCTTAAACTCGGTTAAAGCTGGAGCAAGATATTTTATCTCTGAATCGTCAATTCCGTTATAAACAACTCTTATTTTTTCCGGATTAACACCATATTTTGAAACAATTGTATCTTTCATAAATCCACCGACAGGAAGTATCATATCAGCTTTCTCAAAACCTTCCTTTTCTATCTGATATACATAAGGGTTCGGCGAATGCCCTCCAGTCCTATCAAATTCTGTCGAGTGGACATGAACAACCAAGGGCTTTTTCAAGATCTCTTTAGCTACAATCGCAGCCGGAAAAGTAAGCCAATCATGAGCATGAATAATATCTGCATCTATTTTTCCTATTAGCTTTAAAGTCCTTTCGGCAAATTTCAAAGAGGCTTTCAGATAATCTGGAGGGAAATCTTCTATTTTAAACCTTTTTGTGTACTCGTAGCCAAATACATCATAAACTTGAGGAATAAGATTGCAATCTTCATCAACATTAGCGAAAATGATCTTCATATGACTAACATTCAAAGGAAGTTTTTGTGGTAAAACAAAGGTAATATCAACACCTTTGGAGGTAAGAGATTTGGTAAGATGCAAGCAAGCTTCTCCTAAACCTCCACTGTTGTAAGGATAAAGCTCCCAGCCGAACATTAATACCTTTGTCATCTTAGCCTTTCTTTTTAATTCACAGAAAACCTCCGCCTAAGCGGTACATAATTTATTGTTAATACTTTTTAAAGCTGATTTCTAGTCCCAATTTCATAGTAACAGATTATTTAAAAAAAAGAAAAGAGGCAATTTTAAAAGAACTTCAAAATAAAAGGTACAATATCTTTACCGCTTACGGCAAAATCTCATAATCAAATTCATTCTTCCTTTCGGTAGTAATCACCTTTACTTTATCACCCCCTTTTATTCTACCTGAAAGTATCGCCTTGCTTATTAAATCACCCAAGCTTAGGTTAACAATTCTTCTCATCGGTCTTGCTCCAAAAGCTGGCTCATAGCCATCAATGGCTAGTTTTTTATAAACCTCATCAGAGTATAAAACTTGAATGCCTTTACTTTTGAGATTTTCCGAAAAATCAGCAAGCATTAATTTGGCAATACCTATAAGATGCTCATATTTTAACGTCTCATAAACCACCACCCCATCAAAGCGGTTTATAAATTCTGGAGAAAAAAGCTCTTTTTCCATTACGTAATTTAAAACAGATTTTTGCAAATCCTCTCCTTTCACTCCCTTTTCCACACATTCCCTTACAAATTCAGCGCCAGCGTTTGAAGTACCAACAACAAATAAATGCCGGCAAATTATTCTTTTACCAAAAGCATCGGTAATTACCCCCTCATCCAAAAGCGACAAGAAAAGATTGTAAATTTCTTTACTCGCCTTTTCGATTTCATCAAGCAAAAGCAAACTTGCCGGGCGATTTTTGATTGCTGTCGTTAAAGCACCCGGCAAATTTTTATTTACCGACCCAATCAACCTTTCAAAACCCTCGTTTCCAGAATATTCAGCCATATCAAAACGAATAATTGCATCAACAGAACCATAATAAACATTTGCCAAAACTTTTGCCGTTTCGGTTTTCCCAACACCAGTTGGTCCAAGAAACAGAAATGACCCTAAAGGTTTGTCTTCCTTTACCACCCCAATAGTCTTCGCCCTCAAAGTTTTCGCTATCAAATTGACAGCTGTATCCTGATTTACAAGCCTTCGGTGAATGAGGGATTCAATCTCATTGAGCCTTTTTAGTTCCTGCAAAGATAACCTAGAAAAAGAAATGCCGGTTTTCTCCGCCAAAACAGCATTTAAATCCTCAATTTCCAAAATCTTTCCACCTTTTTGTTCAGAGTAAGAAATAACCGCATCTAACAACTCTATCGCTTTTTCAGGAAAAGGAACATCTGTAATATATCTATCAGATTGGATAAGTATTTCTCTCAGCAATGGAACTTTGATTATCAGTCCTGATAAATCTTCCCACCTTTGAGCTGATTCGATCAAAATTTCCATCGCTTCATCCTTTGTAGGAGCAACTACTTCTACTTTTTCCAGATATTTCCTCAATCTCAAATTTGGAACAATAAATCTTTCATAGTCAGAATTTGTTGCCACGGCAATAATTTTTAAATTCCCTTTTTCAAGAAATTCCTCAAAAATATCTGTAAAATCATAGCCTTCAACATCAGGGTTTGTTAAACGATGAATATCTCTTATCATTAAAATAATATTTCCAGCAGCTGAGGCTTCCTCAAAAATAAGAGCAAGTTCAGATTTCTTCATATTAAGATCCTCCGAACTTGACAAAAGTGAATTATAATCAAACTCCAAAACCCTTTTAAAAGTCATTTTAGGACCTAAATCTCCATTGGCAGCTCTTTTTGCAAACTCCAAAACTACGGTTTTTTTTCCCACTCCCGGATCTCCCATTAACAAAACACTTAAACCAGAGGATAAAACTCTTTCCATTCTCGAGACAATATTTTTCCTTCCGATAAGTCTATGAGAATATGTTTGAGGCAAGGATAAGTCAATTGAATATTGATTTAGAGTTGGAGTATAACCAAAAGTCAATTCCAACCCAAGCCCGGGTCTTTTATAACCATCTTTTTCCAATTTTGTCCTCTCCTCTTGCCTTTTATCCCACCACCCAGCTGCAAGCAAAAAATCTTCTAGCCTTAAGGATCTTTTTTCACAAAAACCTTTGCTTACAACTCCATCACTAATTAACTTTTTTATGACTTCTTGAAATGTTTTAGCTTGAAAATTTTCAAGATTAAAACTTTTTCCACCCAAATTCTCAATTGTATCCTGATAACTAACACCTACATGCTCCAAAACAAACATACCAGCGGAACTTCCAAAAATTATTTCCAGTTCCTTACCTTTATTTAATCTAATTTTCTCAAGCAACTCTGAAATGTAATTTGCCGGCTGCTTTTTATATTTTGAATAAATCCCCAATCCAAAAAAAGGAAAGATAAGCCAAAAAACAAAACCAAATCCTCCACCCAAAAAAATAAAAAATATGAATACCAATCCAACCCAGACTAATGTAAATCGAACTATAGCTCCAATTCCTCTGGAAATCAGGTTGAAAGTTAAGACTTCAAACTTTTTTCCCAAATCAAAACCTGCTGATTTATCAACCTCGATTAATCTTTTCCACGGATAAAAAAGCGTTCTTAAAAGAAGAGGTATCGAAAAATAATGGCTTACACTTTTTAAGCTTGAAAACCAACTTTCAAGGTAATATTCAACCCCTTTTGAGTAGTACCAAGAAAGAAAACCCATATTAACTTATAATAACATAAGAATTGAGATTAGATATGTGATATTATCTTTAAATGAACAAATTAGACTGGATTAAAAAGAGTTTAAATGAACTTAAAAGAGAAAATCTTTTCATCAAAATAAAAACCATAGAATCCTCAATCGGGCCTGAAACCAAAGTTAACGGGAAATGGGTATTAAATTTCTCTTCAAATAACTACCTTGGCCTGGCTAACCATCCTAAAATCAAAAGTGCTGCAAAAAAAGCCATTGATCAATACGGCATCAGCCCGTGCGCGGTACGCACAATTTCGGGAACAACAAAGCTTCATTTAGAACTAGAAAAAGAAATCAGCAAATTTAAAAAAGTTGAGGACGCAGTTTTATTTCAATCCGGCTTTACAGCCAATCTATCTGTAATACCTTCTATTATGGGTGAAAATGATACTATTTTTTCGGATGAATTAAACCATGCAAGTATTATCGACTCCTGCAGGTTAAGTAAAGCTGAAATAATCAAATACAATCATCTTGACCTTTTTGATCTAGAAACCAAAATAAAAAAAACCAAACCAGCAGGTAAAAAATTAATTGTTAGCGATGGGGTCTTTTCAATGGATGGGGATATCGCCCCCTTACCCGATATTGTCAAAATCGCTCAAAAATTTAATTGTATTACAATGATAGATGATGCTCATGGAGAAGGAGTCTTGGGAGAAAACGGACGGGGAATCGTCGATCATTACAAACTTCACGGTAAAATTGACATTGAAATCGGAACTCTTAGCAAAGCCTTTGGAGTTGTCGGAGGGTTTGCAGCAGGTAAAAAAACAATAATTGAATGGCTTAAACAAAAAGCAAGACCGTTTCTTTTTTCATCCGCTATGACCATTCCTGATGTTGCCGCCTGTTTAGCAGCAGTAAAAATTCTCTGCAAAAACGACAGTCTAGTTAAAAAACTTTGGAAAAATACTCTCTACTTCAAGGAGAAAATGAAAAAATTCGGTTTTGATATAGGAAAAAGTCAAACCCCCATCACACCCATAATGATCGGGGATGCAAAAAAAGCCAAAATATTCAGTAAAAAACTTTTTGAAATGGGCATTTTTGCCACCGCCATTACCTATCCTACAGTTCCAAAAGGAAGGGAAAGAATCAGAGTAATAATAAGCTCACTTCACAATAAAAGCCACTTAGACAAAGCAATTAAGATATTTTTAAAAGTGGGAAAGGAACTCAAAATAATCTAAAATAAAAGAAAGAATTCAAGCATAAAATTAATTAAAATGGAAACTCTGCTTATCACAGGATCAAACGGCGAAATAGGGCATGGATTAATTCCCTTTTTATACAAAAAAGGTTACAAAAAAATATTTGCAATCGATAAAAATAAAACAGATGAAAATTTAAGAAAATACATTGAAGAATCTTTTGTTTTAGACATAAGAGATAGTGAAACAGTCAAAAGTTTAATAGAAAAAATATCACCCTCGGCAATTTTTCATCTGGCTGCTATACTTTCTACCAGCTCGGAAAAAGATCCGGAAATGGCAATATCGGTCAATTCAAGGGGAACAGAAAATCTATTAAAAATAGCCAATAATCTCGCACAAAAAAGAAAAACAACCATCAAGTTTATCTTCCCTTCAACAATTGCAGTTTATGGTTTACCGGATCTGGAAACCAAAAAAAAGGTTGGATCGGTTAAAGAAAATCAGTTTTTGGAGCCTATTACAATTTACGGAATAACCAAACTATATTCTGAAAAAATAGGCTTATACTTTTCCCAAAATTACAAACTTTTATCTTCAGACAGCCCAAGATATCTTGATTTCAGATGCATCAGATTTCCGGGAATTATAAGCGCATTAACCTTACCCACAGGTGGAACAAGCGATTATGCTCCGGAAATGATTCACTCCGCAGCCAAAGGTGAAGGTTATGAATCCTTTGTAAGACCCGATACAAAAATACCCTTTATGGTAATGCCTGACGCTGTGAAAGCCTTGATTAGTATATTTGAAGCGCCAAAAGGAAAACTAAAAAATAAAATTTACAATGTCCAATCATTTAGTATCACCGCGAAAGAGATTTCAGAACTTATTAATGAAACCTTTCCCGACTCTTCAATAAGTTACAATCCCGATCCCCAAAGACAAAGAATTGTTGACAGCTGGCCAGAGTCTATTGACGATTCACTAGCAAGAACAGATTGGGGATGGCAACCAGATTTCGACCTAATAAAATCATTTAAAGATTATTTAATTCCGGAAATCCGAAAAAGATACAGCTAGTTGACAATAATTTGGAAAAAGATTTAAATTAAATTATGAAAGTTAATTTTAAGGATTTTTTTATGATTGTGCTTTTGTGTTTTGTCTTTGTCATCTCCGTATTAATAGTTCTCCAACCAACCAATTTTTTCTCACTAGCCTCAGGCTTTTAGTTCCAAAACTCAATTCTTTAAATATAAAGTTCCCTTGTTAAAAAATATCTTTTCTTATACATTTCAATTCCATTTACAACAAAACCAAATTCAACTTTATTATTTCTAACTCCCAAAAGAAATCTACTTTAAAAAAGTCCAAAGATTTCTATTCAAAATAAGAAGGTTCATTACCCTTTTTCCATTTAATATTGCAACCCAAACTGGGTTTCTGATTTGGAGAAACATCTTTATTCTGCAAAACCGCATCAATTGCACTTCTTAAATCCCTTCCAGTTACCCTTACCAAAATATTTCCGGGTCTTGAATCATCTAGTTGTCCTCTATAGACGAGTTTTCTTTCTTCGTTAAAAAGAAAAAAATCGGGTGTGCAGGCTGCAGTGTATAATTTAGCAACTTCCTGTGTTTCATCATAAAGGTAGGGAAAGACAAATCCCAACCTGTAGGCTTGTCTTTTCAAATTTTCAGGTGAATCTTCAGGATAATTTTCAGCATCGTTTGAACTAATTGCTACAATCCCAACATTTTTATCTTTGTAATCAAGACCTATTTTTGCAATTTCCTTTTCTACATGTTTCACAAAAGGACAATGATTACAAATAAACATAACGAGTAAAGCTTTTTTATCCCTAAAATCCTTTAAAGAAATGGTTTTTCTATTTAAAACATCTTTAAGCCTAAAATCAGGCGCCTTTGTTCCCAAGGCAAGCATCTGTGATTTAGTTAAGGTCATATATCTTAAAATATTTCAATTAAACAAATATCAAATTAATATTAAATACCGGAATTGTCTAAATCAGATAAATTTATTATACAGCTAAAATTATACTAAAATTTACTAATGAATAAAGCAAAAACTATTGAGTTTATAAATAAAAACCCTCTGATAATTTTAATAATAATTAACTTTTTGACTCGTCTACTTTTTTTAAAATCACTTCCAATCTTCAACGATGAAGCTACCTACATCGACTGGGGTTGGAGGATGATAAATCTGAAAGGAGAATCCTTCCATTCTGTCGCTCATTACAAACCTCCGCTTTTTATGTGGACTGTTGGAATTTTTAGAAAGCTCATTCCAGATCCTCTTGTTGCAGGAAGGCTTGTTTCTATCTTATCAGGTTTGATGGTTACACTTGGACTTTACAAACTTGGAAAAGCTCTTTTTAACCGTAAAACTGCACTTTTGTCTTCCTTTCTTTATATTATTACCCCGATATTTTTATTTTTTGACAGACAAGCCCTAATGGAATCAGCCGTTTCAGCATTTGGCATCTGGTCTTTATATCTGTTTATCCAATTAATTAAATCACAAAACCCTAAATACGCCGCATTTTTAGGATTCACTCTGGGATTCGGATTCTTGGTCAAAACCAATGCAATTCTTTTTGCAATTCCACTTTTTGCTTTTTACTTATGGGAGTATAAAAAAAGTAAAACAAAAAACCAATTAGTCACAAACGGACTTATAACTGTATCTTCTTTGCTGATAACAACTTCACCCCTAATACTAAACAACACTTTTTGGCAAACACTCGGAAAAAACAAGGACTATATTTTCACACTTTCGGAACTTACGAAATTTCCCTTAACTTTCTGGCTCAATAACCTTAAAAATTTTCTTATCATAACTTTACTCTATTTAAATCCTCTAATTATCCTCTTTTCTACTTTTTCAATATATAAAAGCATAAAAGATAAAATTACCCCCCAAATACTCGCATCTATCTATCTTTTCTCAAGCTGGTTCTTTGTTTTCATTTTGGGCAGATCAATTATTCCAAGACATATTGTCTCTTTTCTACCTCCAATTTTAATTTTCACATCAAATTCCTTTTTAGAAATATACAAAAAATCAAAGACTTGGGGATCTCTTCTTTTATTTTTTACTTTAATTCCTTTTTTAATTCTATCAATTATCCAGGTCATCTCACCTATAAAATATTTCAATACCTTAGATAAGATATCCAGTTTTTCCCTTAAAGAAGAGTATGTAACACACTGGAGTTCAGGTTATGGAATTGAAGAAGTACTTAATTTTCTTACAGAAAAAGCAGCAAATCCTCCCATAATTGTCGGTGTTAGACTGGACGCCGGTAATCCCGAAAATGCCATTATTGCTTTCACGCAAGGATCGAAAAATATAATTCCAATATATCTAGATGCAAGAATGTATCCTGATTTTGAAAGTTATGATTGTATTAAATCAAAAATTCCAACTTACTTTATCAGCCGTGACAATCAACTCGCCGGTCTTGATAAACATTTGGAAGAGATTAAAAAGGTTTACAAACCTGAAGAAAAACACTACATAGGGATCTATAAGGTTAAAACCAACTGTCAAGGAGAAAAAATCCTTAACATTTTTAACTAAGAGTGAATTAAAGTTCCAAATGAAAAATCGCCCTTTATTATATTAGGTAATTTTTCTAGATCTGAAATATTAAAAACAAAAATAGGAATCCCCGAGCGCTTGCACATCGTAAATGCGGTTGTGTCCATAATTCCCAACTCCTTTTCAATCGCTTCTTTATAGCTTAATTCTTTATAAAGAACTGCACCGGAATTAATTTGAGGATCACTATCATACACTCCATTAACATTGGTGGCTTTGAAAATGATATCACATTTCAGTTCATCCGCATACTGGGCTACCGCTGAATCGGTTGAAAAATTAGGTAAGCCCAAACCTCCGGCAATAATAACAATCCTCTTCTCATCTAAATGATGCCTCGCCTTAAGCCTTATATACGGTTCAGCAAAAGCGTGAAGATTAAACGCAGTCATAAGCCTCGTATCTTCTGCCCCATTTCTAACCAAAGCTTCGCGCAAACCAATGCCGTTAATGACTGTTGCTAGCATTCCCATCGCGTCAGCCTCCGTATGATCTATCTTTGAACCTGCATCACGTCCTCGAAAAATATTTCCCCCTCCTACAACAATCGATAGCTCTATGTCCGTTTTTCTAACTATTCCAATTATCTTTTTTGCCAGCATATCATAGGAACTAAAAAGTATAGTATTTTCTTTATCACCAAAAATCTTCCCGCTGACCTTAAGAATTACCCTTTTTATTTCTTTTTCCATAATCAAACAAAAACTAAACAAAGATTAAATAATCTTATATATAGTAACATTTTAGTTAAAAGTAAAAAATAACTACAAAATAAAGATTACCAAAAATTTTTAAACCTAAATTTATAAATGTATAATGAGAAATTATAATGAAAAATATTCTTAAAATTTTATACATTAGCTTAATTTTTGTTTTTTATCTTCCAATTTTTTTGAATTTTTTCGCCTACGAAGATAACTCTTCGAGTTCTGAAATAAAAACCAAAGTTATAGTCAAACAAAGCAAATCAGCAAC
>CAYSJW010000027.1:0-18020 GCA_964431555.1 uncultured Gammaproteobacteria bacterium
GAAAAGGAAATAGATAAATTAATACGTAAATTCTCATCTGGCAAAAATTTTGAAATTAAAAGAGCAAAAGGAGTTTTTACAGATCAGAACGGGAGTAAAATTTTATTAAATGCCACTAAAAATTATTTTGAATTTTCAAAAGTTGGCAAAAAAATTGAAGACGCGATCAAACCTATTCAACTCGACGGGTTGGAACTTACTTTCTTAATAATACCAAAAAGGGCAAATCCAAGCAATAAAATTACCAAAACAAAAACACCCACTAACAAAAAATTCTTCATTCTAGGTATATATCATTAAAAACTAAATTTCCTGTCGAGAAAATTCCCAAAAACGCCCAAACACTACCTATGAACTATTAATTCATCTATCTTCGGCATTATCTGCTTTCTTAGTATTGCAGGAAGCTTTGCCCAGCCGTTTTTAAATTTTGCCCCCAAGGCTTTAGACAAGATATATTCTCCTTTCGGATCTGAAAAAATATGGCTTTTTCTCGACTTTAAATCTATAACATTCACAAAAGCCCAATCCTGACCCATTCTAATTCTTAATTCATTTAAACTTTTAACAATATTATCTCTTTGGGAAAAGATCTCACTTCCCCAGACAACAAGTTGATATGATCCAACCTGCCATCCTGGTCCAAACTCTTTCGCATCACTTTCTAATGCGGTCTGTACGCTGGCCAAGATCTTCTGTGTAGCAAAATTAAACATTTCTTGAATTATACCTTTGCTTAAATCATAGTTTCTCTCAAGATATAAGGCTGCGCTTTTATCCCTTTCTGTCGTATTTGTGGCAATGAAATTTAAAGTATTATGATAAATTGCCCCATAAAGAAGCTTGGCGTGGTCTTTTTCTATTTTCTTACCCACCTTGATAAATCTCTCAACAATCAAGGTGGCTGCCGCCCCAATTATTTCGTTTTGAATCTTAGCGTTAGTAAACTCTTTTTCCGGTTCTGAAATTCTATGGTCGATAACCTCGATTACTTTTTCTACCTGAATCACCTTTGGCAGTCCCTTCATAGAGGAAGCATCAACAAGGACGAATAAATCCCAATCATCTGAAGACTCATCTTGTCTTTGTGGAATTTGAACATCGTGCTTTTCTATAAAATACTCAACTTCAAATTGTGGTGACCCAAAAATAGATCCTTCCGCATCTTGCCCCATCTTGCCAAGAAGGTTAGAATAGGCCAAGGTACAAGATGAACCATCCAAATCCGGATTAACCTTGGCAGTTACCAAAATCTTTCCCATAATTTAGAAATCTAAATACACCCAAAGGAATACTAAAACTACTACTAATGCTTACTTGTAAACCAGTCTTCCCTCAACTTTCCTTTTTGCATTCTGATTGTTTTTGAACCACTCTTCTAAAACCTGCTGGGCTGAAGTGGTTATAACTTTTGACTCACCTGAAGCCAAAAGCTCCTCCTGAGTAATATTTAAATAAGAAGCGCAATTATTGAAGTGATAACCTTGCATGCAGATTGTGTAAAACTTGGTTTTATCAACTGGCGCGCCATTGATAAACAAAGACTCAAGTTTGTGATTTTTGTCAGAGTAAATAGCTTTCACTTTACTATTCACCTGATAACACTCACCCTCCCCATCTCTATTTTCAGTCCTCATTATATGTTCGAAGATTTTCCAAAGATTCACACCTGAAATAGTAAATCTCCTTAAAATATCATCATAAGGAAAACAGGCCAAAAAATCCCTCAAAGTTACCAAAGGACCGAGCTCTTTTACCCTTATTGAACCGCTACCAACAAGCATTACATCCGAGTCTGCATTTTCAGCCAAAGCATCAGCAATTAAATTTCCAAGCGAAGTTTCAACTTCCCTTTTGGGGTGGGTTAACTTTTTTGCAAGTTTACATAAAATAACATTATACTTTTTGTCAACCTCGCTTTTGAAAGAATTAATATACTCCTCAAGTTTTTTGTCGGGTTTGGCCAACCTGTCATCAATGGGAATTAACTGCCACTTATAATCAATAATGCTATTTGTGTCATCATCAACCACAATATCAAACCTGCCGATTTGATCTGTTCCAACTCCAGCTTGAGCAATCAGGATATTATTTACTTTTGTGGGCTTATCAAGAATAGTGTGTGAGTGGCCGCCAATAATTAAATCAACTCCCCATTCCGGTTTTAAAAGCCTGGCAAGCTCAATGTCTGATTCATAGCCAATATGGGTTAAAAGAATTGTCAAATCAATATCATCGTTTTTATAGGCATTGCAGATTTTTCCAACTTCGCGGCTTGCTTCCTCTACCCCAACAAAAGTACCAATCAGCTTATCTTGCTTTATTGAATCCATAATTTTTTCAGTAATTATTCCCGTAAATAAAATATCAAAGCCCGCCTTTTTGATAATAAGGTAAGGAGTTAAAATCCTGCGGTTGTTTTTGGTGATATAAAGATTGGCATTAACTATTGGAAAATTTGCCATCTTTTCCAAAAACAAAAGATGAGGAAGACCATAATCAACCTCGTGGTTACCAATTGCCACAACATCAGGGGCCAAATAATTCATTATTTCAATAGTTGAACAACCTTTCCATTCAGAATCAATCAAAGAACCCTGAAGCATATCGCCTGAAATTACATACAAGACATTTTCTTCTTCTTTTCTTACTTTATTGATGTAGCCTGAAAGAAGAGCAAGACCTCCGATTAGAGATTTTTTATTTTTATTCCTCTTCCCGCCTGATTTTTCAATTTCTTTAACCTCCGCCAAAAAATCCCCATGCATATCGTTTGAGTGGAGAATGGTAAATTTTTTGGTATGCATAAAGTAAGGTGATGTTTTAGTTTCTAAATGATTTTATTTCTACAATCAACATAAAATCAATTCAAACCAAAGTAGAATAGTTTAAACAGAACCAAAAAATCATAGCATAAAGGCAGTATAGCCAGGCGCAGAATTGTGCCTGGCTGCCCAGTAGGGATTCGAACCCCAATTTTCGCGTTCAGAGCGCGACGTCCTACCATTAGACGACCGGGCAATATAACTTTTATTGGATTATTTTACCCTAAAAGCTTATATTTTTGAACACAGTTGATAAAATTAGGGTTAAGATGAAGATCGTTTCCTGGAATGTTAATGGTCTACGAAGTGTTTATAAGAAAAATTTTCTTGATTGGTTTTATAAGGAAGATGCAGACATTGTCTGTCTTCAGGAAACAAAGGCAAGTGAAAACCAACTTCCTTTTGATCTAACCTATCCTAAAGGATATTATTCTTTCTTTAATTCTGCCAGTAAAAGGGGTTATGCGGGGGTTGTTGTTTATACCAAAATTAAACCTTCTTCGATTGGAAATAATTTGGGTCTTGGTGCATTTGATCAGGAGGGAAGAATTTTGGAGTTGGAGTTTCCAGAGTTTATTCTAATGAACTTATACATTCCTCATGGGGGAAGAAATAAAGAAAAGTTGTTTTACAAGCTTGCTGTATATGAGAACTTGTTTAATAAATTAAATTTTATTCGAGACAAGCAGATAATTTTAGCTGGGGATTTCAATGTTGCACACAAAGAAATCGATCTGGCAAGGCCGAAGGAGAATTTGAATAATATTATGTTTACTCCTATGGAAAGAAAGCAAATTGATACACTTATAGAGGCTGGTTTTGTAGATAGCTTCCGTTATTTTAATAAAGAAGGAGGAAATTACACCTGGTGGCCTTATATGAAAGAGGCAAGAGAAAAAAATTTAGGCTGGCGTATAGATTATATTTTTGTTTCCAAGGGGTTGCTGCCTAAATTGAAAAGCGCGTTTATTTTAAATGACGTAAGAAGCTCTGATCATTGCCCGGTTGGAATAGAAATTGGTTGAGGAAAATTAATTCTTGGAGAATTATTACTTTGGAAAACTAAGTTAAGGAAGACATGTATGAGGATTGAAAAAGCAATTCTAGTAATTTCTGATAAAAAATGAAAGTAGAATTACTGACGAACCTTAAGTCATAGTTTAAGTTTAACAGGGTCGCTTCTGTTTGCTAATATTAACAAGGTGATGAGAATGGCGAAGAGATTTAGACAAGGTTTAGTATACGGAAAAGGGTTTGGGAGAGGATTTGGTAGGGGGATGATGAGATATGGAATTGGTCCGAGAAAAATAAAAGGGAGAAAGTTGGGGAGAGGTATAAGAAGACAAATAAGACGTGCTCAAGAGATTGAAATTACAGAGCATGGTGTTTATGAGTGGCTTGCAAAGAGGTCAAAAGGAAAAAATAGGCAGCTACTTCAGGAAATCGCCGAAGATGAAAAAAAACATGCGGAATTTTGGCAAAACTATACTGAAATTAAAGCTAAACCAAAACCTTTCAAGTTATTATTCCACAAGATTGTAGCAACTTTTTTGGGCTTTACTTTTTCTGTAAAGCTAATGGAAAAAGGGGAAGAGGCGGCTCAAGTTAATTATCAAAAGATAGCGAGAGAGATTCCCGAAGCAAAAGAAATTCAAAAAGAAGAAGATGAACATGAACAAAAATTATTGGGACTTTTAGATGAGGAGAACTTAAAATATGTCGGTTCGATGGTTTTGGGGGTTAATGATGCTTTGGTTGAGTTAACAGGAGCTCTGGCTGGTTTCACCTTAGCTTTACAAAATACTCGACTTATCGCAATAATAGGTTTAATTACAGGAATTGCAGCTTCGATGTCTATGAGTGCGTCTGAGTATTTGTCAACAAAAGCTGAAGGGCAAGAGAAAAGTCCTGCAAAAGCTTCGGTTTATACAGGTGGGATGTATATTATTACTGTAATACTTTTGGTAATACCTTTTTTTGTTTTTGCAAATGTTTTTATTTCTTTTGGTATAACACTTGTGGTTGCGATACTTATAATTTTGTTCTTCACTTTTTATATATCGGTCGCCCAAGACTTGCCGTTTAGGAGAAGATTTTTGGAAATGGCAGGAATTAGTTTGGGTGTTTCTGCAATATCCTTTGTTATTGGTTATATAGTGAGAAATCTTTTCGGAATTGATGTTTAAAACAATCCGGCCTGGGATTGAGACTCTTCCTTTGGAGGATAAGAGAAGTTTAACTCAACTTTACGTAAAGTATTCCATTTGTCTTTGAAAAGGAGGTATCCGTTTTTGATAACAAAATCGTAAATATCCCGGGTCAACAAAACATCTTCCTCGCAATATAAACGTAGTTTTTCAAGAGACTTTTTATCACCCTTTTGCCAGTAATAAACGGCGTTTAAGCCTGTGTCGGTTTTTTCTCTGTCTAAAGTTTCTTTGGCTATTGCGTCCAAAGGGACTCTTTTTCCATATATTTCTTTTATTTTCAGTAAAATATCGAAATGGGGAAGTTTTGCAAAAGGAAAATTAGTGTAAGGCTTTAAAGCAGGAACATCAAACCCTATTGAGTTATAACCAATTATTCTGTCCGCTTTTTGGAAAATAGGCCACATTTTATCAAAATCTTTTTCCCAGAAACTTTGCATTTTTCCTTCCGTTTCATTTAAATTTTCATCAATTGTTCTTGAATAGATGGAAACTATCGAAACGCCCAGAAGAGCAGGATCATTTTCAGAAACATCACCGAATAATTTTTTGGTTTCTACATCAAAAAACACTTCATTAAACATGGTAAGAAAATATTATAACAGTGTTTGATGTCTTTTTTTATTGTATAATTGCACTTGGTTTATGCTGAAGAAAAAATCTTATGATGTATTAATTGTGGGCGCTGGACCGGCTGGTGTTTTTGCCTGTTTGGAGTTAATCAAGTCCGGTAGAAAATTGAGAATTGGCTTGATAGACATGGGAAGAAAAGTGGAGGAAAGGTCAAAAAATGATGTGATGAGCGGTTTTGGGGGAGCCGGAACTTATTCTGACGGAAAACTTCAGTTTACTCCTAAACTTTCGCACGAAAGGGTATTTCATATTATTACCCCTGAAGAATATCAGAAGATTCTTGACTGTATAGATGATGTATTTACGAATTATGGAGTTAAAGGAGTGGAATATCCGAAAAACAGGAAAATAGTTTCGGAGATGGTTGAGGAGGCAGAGAGGAAAGGAATGGAATTAATTGTCAGACGCGCGAAACATGTTGGGACTGATAATTTGTTTAAGGTCATCAAAAAAATGCAGGATTATATTGAGGCTAGTGGGGTTGATCTTATTATGAATACGAAAATAGCAGACATTATTACTAGTAAGGGAAAATGTATTGGAGTCATTGATGAAAAAGGTAAAAGATTTTTGTCGGACAAGGTGCTTTTTTCGGTAGGAAGAATTTCGACTAAATGGTTTCAAGATCTGGCAAGTAAACACGGTATTAAATACCAGTACGATATGGTTGAAGTCGGAGTTAGAGTTGAATTTTTAGAATCGGTAATGAAAAGACATGCTGAAAATTTGTATGAAATTGTTTTCAAGGTAAGGACCCCTACATTTGATGATATTATGAGAACTTTTTGTACCTGTCCAAATGGCTTTGTTGCTGTAGAAAATTACAAAGAATATGTTTGTGTAAATGGGCACTCATACTCGGATCATAAATCAAAAAATTCCAATTTTGCCTTTGTCTGTGAGGTGAATTTGACGGAGCCGGTTGAAAATACAATAGCCTATGCTGAATCCATTGCTAAATTAACTTCAACGATAGGAGGGGGAAAACCGATTTTGCAAAGACTTTATGATTTAAGAAAAGGAAGACGCAGTACCTGGTCGAGGATTTCTAATTCTATCGTTACTCCTACTTTAAAGGATGTTACGCCTGGAGATATTTCTATGGCTCTTCCGCATAGGATTGTTGTGGATATTATTGAAGGTCTTGAAAAATTAGATGAGGTTATGCCTGGAGTAAATGATGGTTCCACACTTCTTTATGCACCTGAGGTAAAATTTAGATCTTCAAAGGTGAAAACTACTTCCGATATGCAAACGACTCTTCCGGGAGTGTATGTCGCAGGGGATGCTTCGGGCTTATCAGGAACGATAACAGGTGCGGCTGCAACTGGAATTATGGCGGCAAGAGGAATTTTAAAGACACTAAAATAATATGTTTGGTTTTGTTTAATTTTCAATTATTTATTAACGAAAAGAATCACATTAGGTATATTTCTTCCGGGTCCGACTTTGTAGCCTCCGCTCCAGAGGGCAGTTGAACCACCATCGTCCAAATTTAACGCATTTTCCATACCTAATGATTTTAAGACGCGTGCTGACTCGGCAACTGTTGCCGAGTGAACAACTCCGATATAGACGGTATTGCCTTTATTGGCTACAAAACTACGTCCGCCTTTGCTACCTTTTTTCGGATCGTCATCTCCTCCAAAGGTTATATTTCCGTTAAATAGCAAAAGTGGGTAATTGGATAAAACTCCGTTTGGTGAAGTATCCCTGCCCCATTGAGAGGCAGAAGAAACGAATCTGATATATCCGTCGCCAAATATAACTGCTGGGTTGTTGCTGAATACATTGTTTTCTGAATTAAAGTAGGTTTTTTTATGATTCATGACAAGAAGATCAAATGAATTGGTTTTTCCCGCGCATGAGGGATAGTCAGAAGGACAAAAGTATGTCCCGTTTATTCCTGCGAAAGCACCGTTTCTTGATATATAAGTTGCCAGAGGAAGTGTCGGGCAATTGTTACTGCAATCGGAGTCAGAGGCGGTGTCAACGATTACTTTGGTTTTTGTTATATCCGAAGCAACTAGGCTTACCATAAAACTGCCCAAACCTTCCACATTTACACTTTGTCTACTGAAACCTGCACCGGGAGGGGTATTTGATTTAGGAATGTCTTGGGGAATGGTAAACTTTTCTGCAATCTTTTTTTCTTCTTCCTCTATTTTGCTCTTAAGCGTGATTAAAGATGAGGATGCTGCGGTGAAATCTCTTTTTGACAATTCCGAAAGAGCCTTGGCAAAAAGAGAATCCAACTCTTTTGTATCTTTGCTTTTTGTTTTGAGATCTATTAAATCTTCATAGACAGAAACTGCTTTATCGTAAGTTTTTTCTATGCTTTGAATTTGGTTTTGTAACTCTTCGTTTCTTTTTAGTTGGTCTTGATTTTTAAGTTTGTCAAGTTCGGTTTTTATTTTTTCTAAATCATTTAAATTTTGGCTCCTTTCGTAAGTGATGGTTGTGATTAGGTTTTGAAGCGATGCAACTTTACTGTTGAAGAAAAGATAAACTCCACCAATCATTATCAACAAGCCGATGATGATGGGAATATGTTTGTCAGGGTGAAGCTTGGGAAATTTTAGTTTAGACATTTAAAATATCAGTATAAATTTAATATATCATATGTAAAAGTATATTTTTTTATATGATAATCTTTTAAGAGATATGTTGATTGGTGTTATATCAGATACGCATGATAATTTAGTCGGATTAAAAAAGGCAATTGATATATTTAAGGATAAAAAAGTTGAGATGATTGTTCATTGTGGTGATTGGGTATCACCTTTTACTCTTGAGTTTTTTGATGATGAAATAAAGGATTTTAATATTCCAGTTAAAAGTGTCGTGGGTAATAATCACGGAGATATTAAAAGAATAATATCTACCAATACTAAAATGAGAAATCCGATTGAATGGTCTAAAGATGTTACTCTGGAGTTTGAAGTTGATGATAAAAAAGCGATTATTTATCATGGTGATGATTATTTTATTCTGGAAGCTCTAATTGGTTGTCAAAAATATGACGTTATCTTTACCGGCCACACTCATACAGTAAGAAATGAAGTTGTTGGAAGAACTTTGGTGGTAAATCCCGGAGCTACTTGCTATTCAGCTAGAGGCAAAATTGTGGATAAGGCAAGTATTTCTATTTATGATTCCAAAGTAAGTAGAGCCGAAATAATTTACTTCATCTAATCTGTAAAGCCTTAACCTTTAGGTGGTGGATTTTTTACTTCACATAGGACGGAAAATTATCTTTATTGTAAAATTAAAGTAGTGATCTACCTTTTTTTATTTTTTTTGGAACTTTCTATCTTATATTATCTATCAAGGAGGGTAATAAAAGTTGTTTATAAGCTGTTTTATAAGTTAACAAGAAGGGAAACTTGCTCAAAATATCTTTTTTCAATTGTTTTCCTGCCCGGTACTTTTATTCATGAAATCTCGCATCTTTTAGCAGCGATTTTACTTTTAGTGCCTGTAGAGAAATTTGGATTTTTGCCAAGGTTAGTTGGGTATAATACGAGCAAGAAAAACTCGCGAAATCGGGGAGATTTTGTATTAGGAAATGTCGTTATTGCCAAAATAGATCCTGTGAGAAGATTTTTAATCGGGATTGCCCCTTTAATTTTGGGATTGGGGTTAATATTTATCCTGATATATTCTACTTCGATGATTCGAATCATCGATGCAAGGTGGAGGTATATTTTTCTAGGGTTTTTGATCTTTCAGATTGCCAACTCGATGTTTTCTAGCAGGAAAGATTTAAATTGGCTGTTCATTCTCTTTATCTTACTTTTACTATTGGTTTTTTTGCTAACTTTTTTGAGAATCAATTTATTTGCGACAATTTCAAATTTTAAGTTAAATCAGAATTATTTAGAATTGCTTAAAAAAGCCAACATTTTTTTGTTTGTACCTATTTTTATGGATTTGGTCGTTTTAATTCTAGTAGGTTGGTTAATTGGTTATTTATGAAAAATTTGTATAGTTTTTGGTGTATGATTTTATTATTAAATATTAAACAGGTTTCATTTGGAGAATGAATTTTTTTTGGCCAATAATATTGGGAATAGTTCAGGGATTTACGGAGTTTCTTCCAGTTTCTTCATCGGGACATCTTGTTATATTACAAAACTTTCTTCCGGGTTTCAACCAGCCCGGTATTTTATTGGATGTTTTCTTGCATTTGGGTACTGCTTTTGCAGTTATTTATTTTTTCAGGAAAGAAATTGTCAGTTTAGTGAAGGAATATTGGTTTTTTCTTTTTGTTGGCACCTTGCCCGCCGGCATTGTGGGAATACTTTTACAAGAAAAGATTGAATCGCTTTTTGTTAACCTCAAGCTGGTTGGCTTGGCGCTTTTAGTGACAGCTTTTTTTAATTTATTATCAGATCAAATTAAATCCTTAAATAATAAGATTAAAGTCAAGAGTTCCTTGATAATTGGCCTTTTTCAGGCGGTAGCTATAGTTCCCGGAGTTTCTCGTTCGGGGGCGACCATATTTGCAGGTATTTTATCCGGCTTGGGGAAAGAAAATTCAGCGAGGTTTTCTTTTTTACTTTCCCTTCCCGCAATATTCGGGGCGAATATCTTGGAACTCAACCACTTACAAAATTATTCTTTGGATTTGACAGTATATTTAGCAGGTTTTTTTTCGGCCTTAATAAGCGGGTTGGTTTCAATAAAAATTGTTTTAAGATCTTTGGAAAAGAAGAATTTTAGAATATTTGGGTTTTATTGTTTAATTTTGGCTATTGTGGTTTTTTTAATATGAGTTTTTAAAACTCAAAGAAGAAGTACTATCTTGGGTAGAAAAAGTACGAAACCAACGATAATGGAAAGAAAGGTGGCCAAAAGTACACATGCGGCTGAAACATCTTTTGCTACCTTTGCAAAATGCTGGTACTCGGGACTTACCAGATTCGTGAATGCCTCCATTACAGTATTTAATAGTTCTAAGGTAATTACATAAAAAATTGTAAAAGAAAGAATCAACCACTCAATTTTCGATAGTTTTAATAAAACTCCGATTGTGAGGGCAAGTATTGCCATGAAAATATGAATTCTAAAGTTAGGCTCTTGTTTTAAGGCTGTTTTTAATCCTTCGAAGGCATATTTAAAACTTTGGGGTGTAGAATGTTTAAGACCCATGATAAGATATATGATATATCTAGAAGGAGGTCTAAAACAAATCAAATGAAAAAAGATACTTTAATAGCCTTTGTTTTAGCAATTTTGCTGGTTTTGATTTTTGCTTATTTTGGGAGTAGAAACAAGAATATCATGTATTCTCAAGATCAAAGTTTGGTTTCATGCAAAGCGTCTGATTATACGGGATTAATTGATTTTAATGAAAAAATTGCCTTTTTTGAGGGTAAGAAGATAGATATTCCATCACTAGCTTATGTTACAAGTTCGGATAGTATGGTTTTGGGTTTGTCTCAAGAAGAGAAATGGATAGAAGTTGATTTGTCGGAACAAAAACTAAGAGCATGGGAGGGAGATAAACTTTATTTGGAATCTTTAGTTTCAACCGGACTTCCTTGGTATCCTACGCCACAGGGTGAATTTCGAATATGGATAAAGCTTCGCGCGACTAAAATGGAAGGAGGAAGCGGTAAATATTATTACTACCTGCCTAATGTTCCCTATACGATGTTTTTTTATAACGATAAAGTTCCCGCCTATCGGGGATATGGTTTGCATGGTACCTATTGGCATAACGATTTTGGCAGGCAAAGAAGTCATGGTTGTGTGAATTTGCCAACCCCTGTTGCTGAGAAGCTTTATTATTGGGCTTTACCCGTTCTTCCTGAAGGAAAGTCGGTTGTTCGGGCAACACCCGAAAATCCAGGAACAAGAGTGGTAATACATGAATAATTCGAAGAATATTATTATTTTGTATATTTAAAGTCATTGGAGGATTTTCTTTTAGATATTGATTGATATTTTATGAACCCGGCTGTTTTATCAGGAAATACTTCTTTTTTGGTAACCTTTATAGCTAGTTTTTTGATTTGGTTTATGTTTGCAGGTCTTTTGTTTTTATGGATTATTGATGGAAGAATTAAAAAGGAAAGGGCACTGCATGCTTTTTTTGCCTCTTTAATTGCGTGGTTGCTTTCACAAGTGATAAAAAATCTTATTCCCACTCTTAGACCATTTGAAATTAATGGAAGTATGCCTATGACTTTAACAATTCCTTTTGATTCGTCATTTCCTTCTGGCCACTCTGCTTCCGCGTTTGCCTTGGCAACCAGTATTTGGCTGCACAAGAAGAAAGAAGGTTTGTTTTTCATTATCTGCGCGGTTTTGGTGGGTTGGGGAAGAATTCTTGGAAACGTCCATTATTTGAGAGATGTTTTGGCGGGGGTTGCTGTGGGAATTACTGTTGCATATATCGTTGAAAAAGTTCATTTTTTTAAGCTGTTAAAAAAGTAGAAAAATAGATTTCTGAAATATTCTAGGTACTTGACAATTAGCAGATAAACATATAGACTGCTAAAACAATCTGGAATATCTGTTTAGAATTTTATGGAAGAATTAAAAATAGAAAAAATTTATAGGCAAGTCCCTATAGTGGCGATAAGGGGTTCAGTTGTTTTTCCTCATACTGATGCAGTTTTATCTTTTGGGAGAAAGAAAAGCATAGCTGCTGTAAATTCAGCTTTTCAGGAAGACAGGATTATTGGTATTTTTACCCAAAAAGATCCCAGAGTTGCGGATCCATCTTTAGAGGATCTTTACAAGGTGGGGACTATAGCGACCATTTCTCAGATGATGTCTACTGAGGGGGAAATTCATGCAGTTGTAAAAGGACAGGCAAGAATAAGACTGGTTGAACTTATTTCTCAGGAGCCATTTCTTCTAGGCAAGATAGAGGAAATACCAACTGAAAAGGAAGAGTCGAGTGTGATTGAGGCTACTTCGAGAAAAATTTCGGAGCTCTTTAAGAAAGCAATTAACCTTGGTAAGCAAGCGGAAATAATGGCTGTCATGAGACTAGTTTCGGGAGAAATAGAACCTGAAGAAATAGCCGATCAGGTGGCTTCGCTTTTGGATATAAAGACTAAAAAAAAGCAGGAAATACTGGAAATGAAATCTTTAAAAGAACGTCTTTTGACGGTTTTGGATCATTTATCTCACGAGGTTAATGTTTTGGAGTTGGAAAAAACTATTTCTACAAAGACTCAAAAAAGATTTGAGGATCAGATGAGGAAGGCAATGCTTCGCGAAAAGAAAAGGACTATTGAAGAAGAGTTAGGCGAGATTGAGGAAGGAGAATTAAGCACAGAGGAAGCGAATGAATACAAAAGAAAGATAAGGGAAGCAGGCATGCCTAAGGAAGTTAGAGAAAAAGCTGAAAAAGAACTAAAAAAATTGAATCAGCTTTCCCCTCACAATCCCGAAGGGGGCTATATAAGAAATTATTTGGATTGGTTGTGTGATATGCCTTGGAATAAGGTGACTCCGAATAATGTTTCCATATCCAATGCTTCAAAGATATTAGAGGAGGATCATTATGGACTTAAAAAAGCCAAAGAAAGAATATTGGAATATTTGGCGGTAATGCATCTTAAAAACAAAAATAAGTCCAAATTGAGTAAGAAAGATAAAAGTTTTGATTTAAAAAATTGGGAAAGCCAGCCAACGATATTGTGTTTTATTGGTCCTCCGGGAGTTGGTAAAACCTCAATTGGAAAGTCTATAGCTAGGAGTTTGGGGAGAAAGTTTGTGAGAGTTTCCCTGGGTGGAATCAGGGACGAGGCAGAGATTAGAGGTCATAGAAGAACTTATGTGGGTGCACTTCCGGGACGTATTATTCAGGGGATAAAAAATGCAGGTTCTAAAAACCCAGTCTTTATGTTAGATGAGATAGACAAAATCGGAATTGATTTTAGAGGTGATCCTTCTTCGGCATTACTTGAGGCATTGGATCCAGAGCAAAATAAAGAATTTTCTGATCACTATCTTGAAGTTCCTTTTGATCTTTCACAGGTAATGTTTATTGCCACAGGAAATGTTCTTGAGAAAATTCCGCACGCTTTACGTGATAGGATGGAGGTCATTAAATTTGCGGGTTATACTCAAGATGAAAAGTTTAACATTGCCAAAAGGTTTCTTTGGCCTAAACAGCTTAGGCTTCATGGTTTAGAAAAAGAAAAGATTGACCTTTCAAGTAAAGCTTTAAACGAGATTATCAACCGTTATACAAGGGAATCGGGAGTAAGGGAGTTGGAGAGAAATTTAGCTACAATATGTAGAAAAATCGCTAGAATTATCTCCGAAGGGAAAAAACCACCCGGAATTATCACATTAAGGGACGTAGTTAAATTTTTGGGTCCTCAGAAGTTTACATCTCAAATTGCCGAGAAGAAAGACGAGATTGGTATGTCAACAGGACTTGCTGTAACCGCAGCTGGCGGGGAAATTTTATTCATTGAAGTAGCTTTGATGCCGGGTAAAGGAAGACTGATACTTACTGGGAAGCTTGGCGATGTAATGCAGGAATCGGCAAAGGCTGCCTTTACCTGGGCTAAAGCACATTGGCAGGAATTGGGTTTGAGCAGCGATTTTGGAAGTAAACTTGATGTGCATATTCATGTTCCCGAAGGAGCTGTGCCAAAAGATGGTCCTTCAGCTGGAATTGCTATTGCCACCGCTTTGGTTTCAGCTTTAACGAAAATTCCAGTCAAAAAAGATGTTGGTATGACTGGAGAAATAACTCTAAGGGGAAGGGTTCTGGAAATTGGAGGAGTCAAGGAAAAGGTGATAGCAGGTCACAGAGCTGGACTTAAAACTATAATTCTGCCTAAAGATAACAAGAAGGATATGGAGGATGTTCCTAGAAATGTGCAAAAGGATATAAAGTTTGTTTTTGTAAGCTTGCTTGAAGAAGTACTAAAGGTTGCATTGAAAAAATGGCCCGTTGTGAAAAGAAGCAGAGTGAAGGATTCTTTTCAACGCCAATTCTTGGTGGGCTGATTGTTATTTCGCTTCAGGAAGTGTAAAATTACTTTGTTTAGTTATATATAATTTTCAACTTTTAAAGAGGAGTATTTTGAAAATAAAATTTATTTGTCAAAAGGCCCCATCGTCTAATGGCTCAGGACGTCAGGTTCTCATCCTGAAAATTCGGGTTCGACTCCCGGTGGGGTCACAAAAATTTTTTAATTATTGGGTTTTTTCTACTCTAATTTTCACTGCCAATATACAATATCAGAAGATTTAGGCGTCTATTTTGTAGTTGAAAATTTTAAGTCTGTAATTTTCTAATTTCATCATTTCATCTGGTGATAGATTTTCAAAATATCTGATTATTGGCCGGATGGAGTTGCTGTGGGCTACAATAAGCGCGTTTTTCTTTTCCTTTTTCATTTTTTCAATTACCTCCTTCAGGAAAGAAAGTACTCTTTTTTCAACTTCAACCATACTCTCCCCTCCGGGCGGGGGAGTTTTGTAGGATCTGTGATAAACAGGGTAAAGATCAGGATGTTCTTTTTTGTATTTTACCTTGCTTTTGCGGGATAATTTACCGTAATCTCTTTCAATTATTCTTTTGTCAATGAAGACTTTTGTTTCAGGATGATATTTAAGGATATGTTTTAAAGTTTGTTTAGCCCTTTTGAGCGGCGAAGTAAAAGCCAGTTCGATTTTTTTCTTAAATAATTTTTTTGCCAAGGATTCTGCCTGATTATGGCCCTTGGAGGTAAGTACGGAATCAATGTGTCCTGAAAAAAGTCTTTTTTGATTGTAACGGCTTTCTGTGTGTATTAGAACGTATAAATTTAGTTTTTTATCCCCTTTCATAATTTTTGATTAAAAACATCAAAAAAATTTTACTTTGAAAAGAATTGTGTAAGCAATTATCTCATAGTTTAAGTTTTCGGTAAAGATAAAGCGCTGAAATGGTGAATAAGCTGACAAAATTAGATGAAATTCTGATTAATTTTTTAATTTATAAATTTATATTCTTAAATGCGATTAAATTTTATAAAAGAAAATTTGAAAGGTAGATAAACCAATTTACAGCCGGTCTAAAGAAAGATTATGTGATGGGTGAATTATAATTGACGACTATGGAAATGAAGTTTTTGGGAAGTAAATAATATATATTTCATAATTTTTATTTGGAAAATTGTATTAATAGAATATTTATCTTATAATATTCAAAATGTCTGCCGAAATATCCTAATAAAGGATTAGGAAATGGAAAGAAAATTAGATCCGAATAAAAAATTAAGCCGAAGGGAATTTCTAAAAGCTTTAGTGTTAACAGGGAAAGCTTTGGTGCTGTCAGGTTGTGTTCCTCCACCTGGAAGTACTGGACCTACAGAACCTACTCCAGCTAGTGATGGAAAAGGACCGGAAATAGAAGTTACTGATACCCCTGTAAATACTGTAACTCAAGAACCTGGAAAAGAACCTACTCCTACACCACAAACTTTCACTGGTTCAATTTACGAACTGGAAGGTGATGTACAGAGTTCATTAGCAGATGAGTTCAAGGAAAATGTCCAAGATGAACCTAGAGATCCTACATTTTTTAATATTGTGGTTAATGAAGATTCTGTCTTTACTTTTGCCGCAGTTTCAGAATTGGTGGGAATAAGTGGTGAAACTTTGCTTAATGAAAGGCTTTTTCTGAGGGTTCAAGATGATGAGGGGGTTTTTAGATGGAAGGAATTATCAAGAGAGATACCAAGCGGGGGGGAACAGGATATAGTGGTTTGGAGTTATTCATCTGACGGAGAAAAAGACGGAGAAAAAGAACCCGTTTTGTGGTTATCTGGTTCTACATCCAAAGTTCCAAAACCTGAAGAAGGCGAAGAAATGAGTTATTTGGTATTTGCCCCACCTGCGGAACTTGAGTCTATGATACCCGGATTTACACGAGAAGATGGTAAAGGAATTGTTCTTTCAGAAACCCCAAATAAAGAAGGTGAAAGGGTCTTTCCTCCAGAAGCAAAAAATGCTTCAGATTATTTCCAAGATATAGAAGGTATTGAAGAGATAGTTTATTCTCAAGATATCCAAAGTTTTATCGCACTTAGAAAAGCTCCTGAGGTCAGTCAAGGGGATAATGCATTTAGTATTAAAAATGCTGCTGGTGAATATATTTGGTTAGACGAGAAAGAGGTTTGGGTAAGAAAACCACAAACACCTGAAATACTGATTCCATTCAAAATATATTCATTTGATGATAAAGAAGTTAAGGATACCCCCCCCTCCTATTTTAAAGGGGATTATCTTTATGTTTGGTCGGATAAAGATAAGAATTGGATAGTAATACCAACTAATATTGGCGAAGGTGATTTTGAGTTTAATCAAGAAAGAGATTATAGAGTTGAAAATATTGATGGAACTTTATATCTGGTAGATCAATATACAACCGGCAGAATGGCTAAATACGATACTGAGTCGGGCAAATGGATAAAAACAGATCTTGAAGAAAGATACGGGCATATGGTTGAGGGAGGAATTTATATCAATAAAGAAATGTTTTATATGAGACTAATTTGGCCAGATGTACACACGCAAAATTTACGTACAAAGGTTATATTTACGGGTAATTATAAAGAGGAAGATGTATCTATGAGGGAAAAAGAATATAAGGTTTATTTTTTTGAAACTCTCATGAGAGATGGAAGTGGTGAGATTGTGCGTTTTTGGGTACCTGTAGGATCAAATACATTAGATCCATCTTCGGCTATTAATATTAGTTATCCAAATCCTAAAGATAATAGTAGGAGGTATTCTAATAAAATATATAGGAGTGATGCTGATACTGTAGCAGGAATTATACCTCCTGGCACTGAATTAGATTTAATTTTTGTTTATAAAATATTAGAATGTAGCAATCTAATCAATATAAGACATGCAAGTGAATTGAAATTGGAAAATATTGAAAGAAAGCCTAGAGAAATAATTTATAGTGATAAAACAATTAAGATTGGAGACAATGTTTATTTGTTGCTTCAAATATATTATAATAATAAATCAGTTGTAGAAGAATTTGTCAACAAAATTACTGAAGGTAAGGATCCAGGATTAAATGATCTGGTTGTTTATAGAAGAGCGTTAATATGGTCTTTTAATGATTATTTTGAAATACCAGAAGAAATAAGAGAAAATCTGGAATAACAGAATTAGGACAGGTTCTTGAGATATCAGTGGGTTTGTATAAGATAAGATAAAGAAAAGGTTTTATCCTACATTCTAGATCGAATCGCAACCTTTTGATTATTTAACTTAGCAAAGAATACCTCATTAGGAGTGGAATATCCAAGACATTTTCTGGGACGGTTATTTATTTCGTTAACACAATCGTCTATTTCTTTTTGTGCCACTT
>CAYSJW010000028.1:0-5850 GCA_964431555.1 uncultured Gammaproteobacteria bacterium
CTGCTAAGGAAGTATTTGGTGTTTACAGAAAGTTGATTTATCGTTGGAGAAAAAGAGACACCACCATTTATTACATCTTAAAAGTCCATTGGAATACTTTGTTGAGGAAGGAGGAATGTTGCAAATGTCCTTGACTTATACGAATTCTTGCAAATTTAGGAGTGAAATAATATAATACAATTTATGGCAATTTCAAAAAATTACAAACCGACAGTTTCAGCTTTGATACTTAATGATAAGAATGAGGTTTTACTCACACACAATAAAAGTCACGGACCTGATTTCTGGAAGTTACCACAAGGAGGAGTTGAACCTGGTGAATCTTTGGAAGAAGCAATTAAGAGAGAAATGAAAGAAGAGTTAGGTTCCACTTCATTTACAACACTCAAGCAGTGTGATATTGAATACAAATACAATTGGCCAAAAGAAGTACAGGAGAAAAAAGGATTTGTAGGTCCGAAGATAACATTTTTTATTCTACGTAGCGATGATCCATCTAGCTTAAAGCCAAACCTAGAAATCAACGAGCTCGATGGAATAAAGTGGATAGAACTCGATGCTTTACAGTCTCATTTTTCGACCCTTCCTGAGTTTGCTAGTACCTTAGAGAAGTTAATTACTGAAACTAAATCGGTGGTTTCTATATGAATAATGAATATATATTTAGTAAGACATGCCCAAAAAGACACATCCTCAAAGAATACTCAAGAAGATCACTACAATAGAGGTTTAACCGACATAGGTCTAGAACAGGCTAAAGAACTTGCTAACCATCTTTCTACATTCTCCATAAGCAGAATATTCACTAGCGACATGCCAAGGGCAATAACAACCGCAGAAACAGTGGCATCAAGACTTGGTGTATCACATATTATTAAAGACCGGGATCTTAGAGAAGTAGATCCATGCCTTATTCCTGATCATCCTGATAGGGATAAAATAAAAATACAATGTTGGAAAGATTGGGATTTTAAACCTGAGCACGGTGAATCTTACAACGAAGGCAAAGGACGATTTTTAAATTATTTCTGGAATGAGGTTGTAAACAAAAACGATAACAATGACAGCATTCTTATCGTCAGTCACGGAAGAGTTATGCGTCTTTTTTTATCAGACTATTTAGAAGGTGGAAAACAAGCAATTAAAACTCCATATTCTCATGTAGCGATTACCCATCTTGCGGTTGATAGGAAGAATAAAGGAATAAAGATTATTAAGTACAACGACAACACGTACCTTCCAAAAAAACTAAGAGTATAAATGCAATCATCGAGCAACAAAACTGAGACACAAAACAGATTAAATGTTGTCAGAAAAATTAACCAATACGCAATTGAAAATAGCCTCAGTGGGCTATTAGTCACTGGCTCGCTTGCTTGGGGGAAAAATAAGGCAGTAACTAAATCCTCGGACATAGATTTTTATCTTTTAGCTCCCTCCTTGGAAGATTTTAAAAATTCTTTAGATAGACTGCCTGAAATTCCTTCTCGAACCAAAAAGACAATCATTAAAATGCTCGAATATACAGATAAAGAAGTTGATACAAGGTCAGTAAAAACTGATATTGGACAATACTTTGGTACAATCTACTTTTTTACCGAAAATGGTCTTAATAATCTTGCTAAACAACTTGGGGGATCTGTTTCAAAATTCTTTAATAACTTGAGACCGCACGACTTTGCACAGTCTAAAAAATACAAAGGATTACTGGGAAATGAGATCGGCTTTACAACACCGATTTCTAAAGCAGGTGTCCATAACTTATGGATAAGAACTGATCCGCTTTTCCTTGCCGGTAATAAAGAGTTTTTTGGATCAATATTTATCTCACATCTATTATTCGGGGAAATCTATACAGATAAAAATAATGTATTTCATGAAGTCCAAACACTCGCAAGAAAATTTGTAAAATCAGTTTTACCAAGTGAGGAGAAGAAGGCTTTCGTTGCTTTTAAAAACTATCTTCCTCGCATTGAAAGAATGGAAACTAAAACCATTTCGAAATTATTCGATTCAATATGGCAGTCTTAGACCCCTGTCCAAAATCGTTTGCCAACTGCATCGGATAACCTTTGCAAAAGCCAACTGTCTTGAAGTATTTGTTCTTTAGTTAAGCCTTTGTCCAAATTTAATTTTAAATAAGCCTTAATGTTGCTCTCCCATTTTTTATATAGTCTCCTACCGTTGATTTTAAGTAGTTTCTGACGGTCAATTTTGTTTTTAGTCATACTCACATGTTCAAAATGATGAACATAACTTTGTGATGTTATACCTAGGCTATACCCTGCATTCATTAAACGCCAACACAAATCCACATCATCTCCGCCATATTGAATAAATCGTGTATCCACTATACCCCCTGATTTTTCAACTGCACCTCTTCTGACCAATGCACAACATGTACTAACTATATTTGGCAAACTGTTGTAGCGAATTAAATTAGAATGATTTGCTTTTTTGTAATCCATAACAAATTTCAAATAATCTTTTCCAAAGGTAAAGTAATTCAACTGGTTTAAAGGAGTTTTGTATTTGATCTTCGATTCTTCGAGAACGGTTTTACTCAACTCTTTTGTATATGGGTGAACAAAGTTAGCCCCTGGTCTAACAGGACCAAGAATACCTACATCTAGATTTTCTTCCATCACCTTCACTAGATTTGTCAACCAATCTGGCGAAACGATAACGTCGTCATTCATCAAACATACGTAATCCGATTTCGAAAGCTTGTACCCTAACTCTAACGCCCTAGGATATCCTAAGTTAGTCTTGTTTCTTCGTACTAAAAAACCTTTTCTTCTAATCTTATTAAGATACTCAGGTGTTCTATCTATAGAACCATTGTCCACTATAATTAAACGATAGTTAACATCTTTGGTGTAATTTTTTATGCTATCTAAGCAGGCTTTAAGATACTTATACGAATTCCATGTAATTACTACAATATCTATGGTCTGGTTATATTTAACGGCCATATTGAAGAGCTATCAGATTAATCACCATCTCTTTGAAATCTTCATGAAGAGCAGAACTTCTGAACTCAGAATAAATTAAACCACTCACCAGATCCGCTGTGCATTTCTTGTCTTCTAAAAATCTTACCACTTCTTTGACACGATACTTTCTTGCATTAGCTTCAAGAATTGAAATATCATTCAAAAAATATACACCAAATAATCTAAGCATATCTCGTTGTAATTTCTCATAGTTATTTAGTCTCTGCTTGATTTTAGATTCCAAGTCAGAGTAGTATAGATTTTGTTTAATAAGATTATCTATATATTTGATATCGTCGTTATAAATAAAACCCTTTACTTCTTGAAGGCCAATACTTTCGATTGTTAATGAGAATAGTTTATGGAAAAAGGTAATATCAACCGCTCCAAATTTAGTGAGAAAGGTTAGGTAAAGCCCTTTCTGATTAAAATACCGAAATACCTGAAAAGATAAGTCGACTGAGCTTCTAGACTTATCACTGATAAGTTGCGGGTCTATCTTTTTCCCTCGAACTAATGGGGGCATGAAGTCGATAAAGTAAATTTTTCCACTCTTATATGTAAAATTATCGGGAGTAGGGTCAATCGAATAATCTAGTTCAATCTTATTACCATTAGCTTTAATGAGAGAGTTTATTTGTTCAAGTATAGTTAGAGCCATCTCCGTCCTTTCTTTTTGTCCCGCGGTCGGAAAAGCATACCTCAATGTAATACCAGAAAACTTTTCTATTCGCTCTATACAATTACACTCTGGGTTGTACCCCACATATACTGTTTCTGGCAAATTGATTTTTGTTTTATTTTGAAGGAATTTGTGTAGTTCCTTCATTAGCACCACTTCCTTTTTATATTCCTTGTCAGATACGCTTCGGTATTCAACACCTAACAGCTTGTGAACATATAAATTACCTCTATAAAGCCGAAGGGACGTGATAGCGTGCCTACCCTTGTCATAATAAAACTTGACTACGCTATTTTTTTGAAAATCTTGTATATTAAATCGCATAGGTACTTAGATATCTTTCTCCTTTTTCAATGGCTTCTGTATCTGACAAGAATTCGACAATTTCATCCGCTAATTGAGATTTTAGCATTTTATCCTTTAGATCAGTAAAGACTTCTTCTAACTCAACGGCTGCTTCTTTGTGGCTGTCAGGACAATGAACTGAATTTTGGATATGATCAAATGCATATTTTCCCCTAAGACCCTTGGCTGGCCTGTCTTTCCAAGCGGTATGCCCCTGAAACTCTCTTAGTTTTTTAATTACATTTGGCCCAAAAATCATAAAAACATGCGAATCTCCTGAAGTTATATGTTCGATTACTGGCTCTTTCTTTTCACCAAGAGAGCTATAAAATACCTCGGCGGCATACCTTGATATTCTCAGCTGTTGCTCCTCTACAATATCAAAGCCTGCCTCAATAAGTTCTTGCCTTATAACACCAACAAGTCCAACTTTTGTGGCGTTGGGTTTCACTAGCATAAAGGAAAACTCCAACTCCTCTGGAGCTTTTTCTTTGATTTCCGCCTGACCTTGAATTAATTCGCTTTCCTTCATAATAAATGCTAAAATTGTAAGCTAATATCATAATTTTGTCAAAAATATGGACAGAAGACTTGAACAGAGCCTAATTCTACAGGAAAGAACTCTAACCCCAGAGTCTATTGCATGGGTCAACAAGATTCAGCAAGCAGCTAGCGAAGCTGGAACTGCTGGATATATCAAAGGGGGGGTTATAAGAGACTATATATCTAATCTATACAATGGTACAACACTTGCACCCAAAGATCTGGATGTTGTACTTTTAAGAGGAGTAAATTATGTTGTTGGTGGATTATTAAACCAGGGAGCGAAAATAAGACTTCGTAGAAATAGGCGAAAAACCCCAGTTTTTGAGATGCTGCTTCCTACAAACCAAGGTGTCATTGAGGCTGACATTGGAATAGTATTAGGTAAACCTAATTCATACGAGCGTGGCTTTACTCCTGGGACGATTCTGGAAGATGATGCAAGATTAAGCGATTTTACAGTAAATACTTTATTTTTATCTTTAGGTAAAACATTAAGTGTTGAAAATATAATAGACCCCTTAAATGGTATACAAGACATAAAGGATAAAGTAATACGAATGGTTGCACCAAATACTTTTGTAAGAAATCCAGAATGTATGCTTAGAGCCGTAAGAATGGCAGATAGACTTTCAGCTACCATAGAACCTGCAACAGTTGACGCAATTAGAACTTATTCGCACCTGATAAAACGGGCTCCTCGTCCAGTAATAGATCAAAACTTAGAAATATTACTAGGTTCTCCTAATCAAGATTCAAATGTTAGAACTTTAGAAGAGCTAGGTCTGATGAATTATTTAAATAAGTCTCTATAGGTATCCTCCAAGATTTTGTAATTAGAGTGAGGCATAACTAAGAGACACTAAGTTTGCAGGATTAAGACCGATCCAAATTCGAACATCAACTGGCAAGCGACCCATCAATATTTTTTAATGCTTTTCTCACTACTATTAAAGATAATTTTCTTCCAGTCAAAAAAAGTAAATTCTTGCAACACGCTTACTGCAAGAATTCCCTTAAAGATAGGTGAGTAAGAAAATTGTTGTTACTATAAAAAGAGAAAACTAAAAGGAAAGACATATAATATGGGTAATGGTTGAACAAGTTAAGATACATTTGCGACATTGATAAATAATCAATGAGCCAGCTTAAAAGAGGGAAAATAGGAGTATTAGGTAAATCATACTTCATCTTTAGTAGAATCAGAGGATTAAAGAGGGTGATTAATATGATTTCTTCTCTTAGAAGGTTTGACCAAGATGAAGTAGCAACACAAAGAATGAA
>CAYSJW010000029.1:0-12550 GCA_964431555.1 uncultured Gammaproteobacteria bacterium
AATGGTGATGCCAGAGTGCTTCTTAATGTCTTGGAAATCGCCAAAAACCTCACAAATAAGGCCACTTTGACAATTGAAAATATCGAAACTGCCTTGCAAAGAAAACAGCTTTTCTTTGATAAAAAAGGTGACGAATATTACGATGTTATAAGTGCCTATATTAAAAGCATGAGGGCAGGAGATGTTGACGCAGCTTTGTATTATCTTGCCCGGATGATTGAGGCAGGCCAAGATCCCTTATATATAGCCAGAAGAATGGTAGTCTTTGCTTCAGAAGATGTAGCATCTCCAACCGCCTTGGTTGTAGCAAACGCAGTTTTTCAGGCATGCGACCAAGTAGGACTTCCAGAATGCCAAGAAAATCTGGCAGCCGGGACCGTTTACCTTGCAACTGCTAAAAAAGATAGATCCGCGTATGAGGCATATATGAAAGCTTTGGAAGATGTCCACAAGTTTGGTAATCTTCCTGTACCTTTAAAAATTAGAAACCCAGTTACTAAATTAATGGAACAAATAGGCTACGGCAAAGGTTACGAAAAATACACAAAAGAAAGTTTACTTCCGGAAAAATTAAAAGGAAAAAAATATTATCATAAAGAAAAAGAAGAAGGTAAAAACCGCAATACTGGGTATTGAGATTTTACTCTTTATCCAATCAAAAACTTGTTTCTTTTCAACCGTAGCCATGCAAATTACCCGATCCGCTGCCCCATAATAAACATAATATCTTTGACTATCTTCCGTAGCTCCGCAAGTAAATACCACATTATTTACCCTGCCAAACTTTTCATAATCTTTTTCAGGTCCTAAAATTGATTCATCACTTCTACAAAGAATCTTTCTAGGATCTGCTTCATCTAGCACAATCACTCCAAGCCTGTAAACAGAGTTTTCATCTACTCCGTGATAAAAAAGTAGCCAGCCAAAAGGAGTTTTTATAGGAGGAGCGCCGGGCCCCACCTTGAGACTGTCCCAATAATTTCTTCTTGGAGCGAATAATAAACCTCTATCCTGAAAATTTACTAAATCATCTGATTCTGCCAAACTAGTATCAGGAATTACACGATAGAGAATTGTGTACTTTCCCTTTATCTTTTCCGGAAAAAGGACAGCATTTTTGGTATCTTTTCCATGCAAAATTAAAACTCTTCTTCTAAAAAGCCTAAAATCGCTCGTCTCCGCAATACTCACTCTAACGTCCCAACCTTGAATATCAGAAACCGAAGCAATTTCATTTAGAATAACTTCTCTCGCGGCTGATGTATACAGAATATAATACATATTATCAATTTTGGTTATTCTTGGGTCTTCAACTCCCGCACTTTCATATTCAAAAGAAGGTTCAGGAGAGATGAAAGGTTCTGGGTTTCTCTCACTAACATTTTGGTAATCTTTCATCCTCGCCAACCCAAAACGGGATATTTCGTCATCCCCTTGGGCACGGTAAAGCAAATACAAGCTATTCTGATATTCGTACACTCCACAATTAAAGACCGCTTTGTTTTCCCACCAGTTCTTGGTGGGAGTAAGAATTGGATTTTTGGGCGAACGCAGAAGTTTAAACATTTTTTAATAGATTTTAAGCTTTTCTGAGATTTAAAATTTTATTATAAACTTTTTCATATTTATCAAGCATTTTCTCCAGAGTGAAATTTTCCTCAACACGCCTGCGGCATTCCAAACGACTGATTTTATCTACTTTTTTAATCTGAACTTCCGCCTGTTTTAAACTTCCAACTACAAATCCGGTTTTTCCATTTTCAACCACCTCAGGAATTGAACCTCTATTCATTGCGATAACAGGAGTTCCCAAAGCCATAGACTCTATAAGAGTTAAACCAAAACCTTCCGGATAGGTGTTCAAGTGTAAAAAGCCAATAGCAGACGAAACCAATCGTTTTTTTTCTTCCTCTTCCACTACCCCCAAATATTCTATTTCTGAAGAAAGATTCGGCCTAATTTCCTTTTCAAAATAACATTTATCTTTTTTGTCAATAATTCCAGCAATTTTTAACTTAAAACCTAATTTTTTGGCGAGCTTAACTGATAAGTGCACCCCTTTATCCGGAGAAATTCTACCCAAATAAACAAAATAATCTTCAGGATTTGGGTTAAAATAATATTCCCTTAGAGGAATTCCATGATAGACCGTATCAATATAATTTAAAAAAGGCGCGTGCCTTCTATCAGCATTGCTTATCGAAACAAAAAAATTTTGAGAATACTTTTTATAAATTTCAACGACTTGAGTTGAAGAAAATCCATGAATAGTTGTTAAAATGGGTGTTGAAACCAGTTTTGAAAAAACCAAAGGGTAGGCATCGTAATGATTGTGAATAATATCGTAATTTGAGGCTTCCTCAAAAACCAAAGCTGTGTGGAGATATTGATAAACTTTCGCTTCCAATTTTGGATCCTCCATGATAGGTCTCGGACAAACCCAACGCAACTTTGCCGATGTCAAAGAATCACCTGTCGCATACAAAGTAACATCATAACCTCTTTTAGTCATGCCATCTGCAATATAACTTGCAATAAGTTCCCAAGGACCGTATTTTTTCGGAGGAGTACGCCAATGAATCGGAGAAAGTATAGCCAACTTCATAATTTAAGAATACCAGCCTTTTTCAAACTAATACTTGCCAAAAGATAACAAATATTAGATTCTGCCCCAGCATTTTCATTTACTTTACCCTTATACAAACCATCAAAACAAGCCCCATCTTCCCTTATCATACTTTTCTTACTTATGTTGTTCCCAAAAAACCAGCCATAGTAAAACAAAGCCTTTTCTTTATAAATATCTTTCTTCGTCACAAGATAAGCTTCAACAAGACAAAGAACAAGATAGGATACATCTATTGGCTGTTGACCAAATAATGCCATCTTACCTCCCTTTTTCCACCAACCTTTATTTCCTACAACAACAGGCAAATTATCTTTCACAAGATTAGAAAGTAAAAAACCCAAACTTAATTCTGCTACTTTCAAATAATTATTTCTCCCAGTTAGAAGAAATGCCCTAAATAAAGACCACGGAAAAAGAGCATTTGCGTAAGTTAATTTATCTTCAAACCATAACCAATTTTTACTTCTTTCACGTTCAAACTTATTTATTAACCTATCCGCAAAATACGAAGTTAATTTTTTATCGTAAAAAGAAAGACCCAAAAGTGAATAAGCCCAAACTCTTAAGAAGCGACTTTTTAAAAGACCTTTTTCCAAATTATCAATCATTCTATCCAGCTTAGGTTGAAAAGATACTCCATATAAAGAATTCTTTAATTCGCATAAAGACCATAAAACTTCACTCGAGGCTTCTTTAAAATTATCTGGCCTTCCAGATAATTCACCTTTAGCATTCCTAAGTAAATCCACTCCTTTGTCCTTTAACAAAGAACTTTCTATCAAAAAGTAAAATCTTCTAATCAGATCAAAATCCTTAAGATAAATACAAAGTATTAAAGCTCTAGCTTGATCCTCAATCGCATATCCAAACGAATAATCCTTTTCATAACCTTTGGTAAACTGGATTATCCCGTTTTCGTCAATTAAGCTTTTGAAATATAAAATACTTTTTTTTAAATTAATTTTGGGAACTTTGGACATATTTAAAAAGATGAAGATACTGATGAGCTATATTATTCCAAGTCATCATTCTTCCCACCTCATAAGAATTATTCTCATAAAGCTTTCTTTCTCTCTCATTTTTCATTACCTTAATTACCGCCTCTGCAATTTTATTACTGTCTTTAAAGGGTACAATTATTCCACAAAATTTGCCCAATTTTTCCTTAGCGAATAAATATGGTGTTGAAATGCAAACTTTTCCAGCTCCTATAGCATAGGATAAAGCACCCGAAGCAGCTTGTTGCGGTTCAATATAAGGGGTAATATATATATCACTCGCTCCAATATATTTAATTAACTTTTTAAGACTTATATAATCTCCAATAAATCTTACATTTTTTCTAATATTTAAATCCCTAACCAGCTTTTTAAGATAATTTCTGTATTCGTCAATTCCGCCGCGTTCCTTCAAATAAACAGGGTGTGTCTCTCCTATTACCAAATACAAAAAATTCGGAATTTCCGAAACAATTTTTGGCACAGCACATATAGCATATTCAATTCCTTTAGCGGGAGAGATCAAATTTATCGAAGACATGACTATATAATTGGATAGTTTTAATCTCCTTTTGTAATACTCAGATTCAAGACGTGGGAAGTCCGGTACTCCGTGATTTATTACAACTATTTTATTTCGATTTACTTTATAAACTTTATTCAGTATGTTTTTTGCGCAGGAAAGCATAACAACCACAATTTCCGACATATGACAAACTTTTTCCAAAACGTACTTCTTATGTTCCGAGGGATCGACTAAAACAGTGTGCAAAGTAGTTATAATCGGCTTTTTAACCAAACTCATAAACTCCAAGACAGCTTCTCCATCATTCTCCCCGTAAATTCCATATTCGTGCTGAAGCGAAACTAGATCATAGTTTTTGTCCGTATTTATCCTATAGGCAAGCTCCTTATAATCTGAAATTTCATTTTCCTTTATTCTAAATTTGACTTCATTAGGATAATGAATTGAAGCGGTGATATTGCTATCTAAAGCCGCTATTTCAGCTTTTTTTAAAGGATTAAGCATGTTTATGGCATTTGTCAAATCTTTGGTAAAAGTAGCCAAACCACACTTTCTAGGGATATAAGATGAAATATACAAAACAGAAACAGGCTTTGCCAATTCACGAAGTTCTCTATCAATATTTTTGATTCTCATAAAAGTGCAACAAAAGGTTAGAAGCAGTTTCTCATAAAAAAGTAGGGTAGAAGAACACTTCTTCGCTGACTTGGTCTTCCAACATCCGACATTCTACTATTATATATTATATTTTACACCCGGAAAGCAAAAATATACTTCCTTCTCTAATTGCGGGGTTTTATTTTATCCTTACCCATCCACTTGCGAAGAACTTCAGGAATTACTACCGTTCCATCAGCTTCCTGATAATTTTCCAGAATTGCCAAAGGAGTACGAGATGTTGCAATTGCAGTTCCGTTAAGCATATGTAAATACTCGGTCTTTCCATTTTTTCGTCGCAAACGAATATTCAGATTTCTCGCTTGATAGTCAGTACAATTTGAAGTTGAAGTAACCTCCCCATATTCATTCCTCGAAGGCATCCAAACCTCTATGTCAAACTTTCTAGCAGCCATCGCACCCAAGTCTCCCGTACACATTTCAATAACTCTATACGGAAGCCCTAAGTTCTGGTAAATTTTCTCCTCCATTTTCAAAATATGCTGATGCATGTTTTCCGACTCTTCAGGTTTGCAATATATAAACATCTCGGCTTTGGTGAACTGATGCACCCTATACAAACCCTTAGAATATTTTCCATATGCTCCAGCCTCTTGGCGAAAACAATGGGAATAGCCAATATATTTTAGGGGTAAATTATCTTCAGGTATAACCTCATCCGCATGTTTTCCAGCCAATGTTACTTCAGCGGTTGCAATAAGTCCTAAATCCTCGCCTTCAATAACATACGTTTGGGCTTCATCACCTTTCGGCATATACCCCGTTCCCAAATAATAACGACTTTTGGCTAAATCGGGAGTAATAACCGGCAAAAATCCCTCTTTTTCCAAAAACTCTATTGCGTATCGAACAAGAGCTAATTCAAGCAAAGCTCCATCGCCATAAAGAAAATAAAATTGTGATCCGGCAACTTTTGCCCCAGTTTCAAAGTCTAAAATTCCCAAACTCTCTCCTAATTGAAGATGATCTTTGGGTTCAAAATCAAACTTTCGAGGTTTACCCCATTTTTTAATCTCAACATTTTCTCGATCGTTTTTCCCATAAGGAACCCTCTCTAAAGGAAGATTTGGAATTTGTGAAAAAACCTCCCAAAACTCCTTTTCAATTTTATCAAGCTGCGGCTCTAATTCCTGTAATTTTGTCTTTATCTTTTTACCTCCTTTAATATCTTTCACTTTTGCCAATCTATTCCTTTCTGCTCTTAACCTCTCAACTTCGCCCAGTAAATTCAATCTCTTCTTATCCAAATCAAAGGCTTTATCAACAATTAAAGGATCAAATTGTTTGTCAGAAACCGCCTTTTTAACTTTACCCGGCTCACCCCGAAGCAATTGAATATCAATCATATACCCATATTATATTATTTAATTTGTTCTCAACCAATAACAAAAACTTAATTATCTTTTTTCAAGCTATCATAAATCTATTTGAAGCTATACGGAAAAACCTTCTTAAATATGCGAAAGAATCTTTTGGCTATAAAAAATATTTTATAGTCCTAGATCTTCATGAATTGACTGCATTGCAGAAAGTGCAATTTGCACAAACTCTCTGATTGGAATTCCCAAACGCGCTTCACATTCTTCAATTTGCTTTCTATTCACCCCTGCGGCAAAAGAGGGTGAATTCCACTTATTCATCACCGAATCGACAGTAACAGAAGCTAACTTTTTATCAGGTCGCACAAGTGCTACAGCCACTATAAACCCGGTTAATTCATCACAGGTATATAAAGCCCATTGCATTTTGGTCTTTGGCATCGGAGCCCCATCAACAAACTTCCAAGCGTGAGATGCCACAGCATCATAAATGTCTATTTCCACATTCAAATCTTTAAGCCATTTCAAAACTTGTTTTGTATGTCTTGATTTAGCATCATCTTTAGTCAATTCATAATCAGCATCATGAAGCAACCCCGCAATTTTCCATTTATTTCTCTCAATATCGCTTTTTTGACCATTTTCCAACCTGTCGTACAAAGCACCCATTACAGCCTCCACAGCATAACAATGTTTTCGCAGATTGACATTCTGCACGTTATCGTGAAGTAATTTTAGTGCTTGATCTCGGGTCATACCAAACAGCAATAAAAAACTAAATTAATAAAGAGAATAGATTTATTTTACTTTATTTTAGATAATCTTAATACTAGATGCCAACATTTTAACCACCTCTTGCCAGAATATTAAGTTTCTATGAGTTTTATGTAAACATTTCACAATATTAATAAACTCTTTTCTTTTTATTTCCTTACTACTTTATTACTGGTTATAATATTCTTCGTAGGTATAACATTTATAAATACCGGGGACATTTTTCTCTCTATCTGGCATCCAAAGGCGACCTATGTATGAACAAACAAAACGACTTTTATTTGCCAATTTTTGCATCAGTAAAAGCTGTAAAATACCAATAATTAAAACACTGATAAATATTACGAATAACAAAAAAGGGTTGGCAAAATCATCTTTATAATTTTTATTACTTTTGGATTTATTTCCTCTTACCATATTATTGTGCGACTAATTTTAAAATTTAACCTCGAACGCGCTTAAAAAATCATTTCTCCGGACGAAGAGTTGGAAAAAGAATAACCTCTTTTATCGACCAAGTATTGGTAAAAAACATTGTTAATCTATCTATGCCGATACCTATTCCTCCCAACGCCGGCATACCATATTCCATTGCCTCCAAAAAATCTTCATCCACCTGTTGCGCCTCTTCCTTATCTTTTCTTGCCGCTTTTACATCTTCCTCAAAACGTCTTCGTTGTTCAATCGGATCAGTCAACTCACTCCAGCCATCACAGATTTCTTTACCCCCAATATAACCCTCAAATCTCTCAACCCAATCAGGTTGGTCCCATTTTGCCTTAGAAAGAGGGGAAATTTCTTTTGGATAATCGATAACCCAAATTGGTTCTATCAACATATCCGTAATTTTGTGCTCAAAAATATTGAAAATTAGCTGTCCCTTAGTTTCACCACCTACTACCTCAAGATTGTTTTCATTACAGAATTTCAAAAGATCTTCTTTTGTACTTGACAAAACATCCAATCCCAATTTCTCTTTTATAATATCTACCATAAGAACTCTAGGCCATTTACCGGATAAATTTATATTTTTTTCTCCTACTTTGATCTCCAATTTTCCAAAGATAGATTTCGCAAGATGTTTAAACAAACCTTCCGTGATATCCATAATCTTATGATAATCTGCGTAAGCCTCATAAAATTCAATCATTGTAAATTCCGGACTATGTGTCTGATCGATACCTTCATTCCGAAAATCTTTACAAATTTCATATACCCTTCTGTAGCCCCCGACAATCAAGCGTTTAAGGTAAAGCTCATCAGCAATTCTCAAATAAAAATCACACCCCAAAGCATTGTGTTTTGTCCTAAATGGCTTCGCATTCGCTCCACCATATAAAGGTTGAAGTGTAGGTGTTTCAACTTCCCAATAACCCAAACTATCAAGGTACCTTCTTATCTCCCTTACCAATTTTGTCCGAATGTTAAACCTCTCCCGAACCCCTTCATTCAAAATCAAATCCAGATACCTTTTACGATATCTTTCCTCTATATCTTTTAAACCATGCCATTTTGAGGGTAGGGGACGAATTGATTTTGAAAGAATTTGAAAATCTACCACATCGATAGATATTTCTCCAGCGGAAGTCTTAACAACTTTGCCCCTCGCATATAAAAAATCTCCTACATCAAAAAGTTTTAACAGTTTAAAATTATCACCCAGATTATCTTTTTGAAACCAAAGCTGAATCAACCCACTTTCGTCTCTCAAATCAGCAAAAATAATATTCCCATGTTCACGCCATCCCATTACTCTTCCGGCAACTTCAACTTCCTGACCCATCAAATTTCTTGCCTTTTGGATTTCAATAGGCTCACCCTTCGCCCGTGACGGATAGGGATTGATTTTCAAATCGCGCAGCTTTTTAACTTTTTCAAGTCTTATTTTCCGGATAGATTCAAGGGTTTCATTTGCCATAAACACAAGTTTAGCAAAGAATGCCATTTTGGTAAATTGAAAAAATTAAAACAGAAAACCTTAAAATACCTTCTACTGCTATTTGACATGATTTTTAAATTTACCACTAAAGAATCCAATCCAAGAAGTACTAAAACAAATTTACAGAAATTGTAATGCTCTTATTCAATCTGCAAAATTTCGTAAATTATTTTACCAGCGGGGGCTTCAACCTCAACTTTATCTCCCTTTTTCTTACCCATTAGTGCTTTTCCCAAAGGAGACGTATGAGATATCTTTTTTTCAGTGGGATCTGCTTCCCAGTCACCAACTATATAAAACGTATGCTGGCTATTTCCAGCTTTGAGTGTAACTTTTGTTCCCAACGCAACACCATTTCCATTTCCATCATTCGCAACAACTAAAGCATTTTTGGTAACTTCTTCCAGTTCTGAAATTCTTCCGTCTAAAAATTCAAGCTCATCCTTTGCATTATGATAATCACTATTTTCACTTAAATCTCCCTGAAGCCTGGCATTAGAAAGCCTTTCAATCACTTTTGGTCTTTTGACGTTGACAAGTTCATCAAGCTCCTTTTTCAAAGCTTCCAAACCGCTTTTGGTTATTTCAATTTTTCCGTTAGTATTCATAAGATCAATAACTATTTCTCTATCAAAAAACCCCTCCCTTTTTTGTGCTTTTGTGAGTTTAGATTTTTATTTTAAATACCACCGACTCACAAAAGATCGCCAATAATCATATTGGCACACAAAAACATAATTGGTGAGGGGTTTTCTTTCATAAATATAGCTGAAATTTAAGCAGAAAAAACCATTTTTGTCAATAGAAATAAGGAGTTGACGAAATTTCAGGGTATTACTTCCTTCCACTCAATAACTTTTACCGATAAAGAGCGGGGCATAAGTAAAATTAAATCAGGAGCAAACTCAAAAAGTTCACCTGGTCTTAAAGCATCATCCCCTAAATTTCTCTGAAGGTTAACCTTATTTAAAGCAACAACACTTCCCCTAACATGCAAGGGTTCGTCCAAGTTGGAACCTTTGCTTCCAGTCCTAAACTCTTGAGCGGTAAAATATATTCCCTCGATATCGGGTTGGGGATTCGGACTTTCATAAGGACCGTTTACATTGGGATCAACAATAATATTGCCATTTGTGATAACCATAAAAAAACCTTTTCCTTTTGTCAGCCTAATCTTCTTTTCAATTTGAACATCGGTTCCCTCTACAAAGAGGATAATCTTTTTTTCACCTATATCAACCATATCATCTGAATCGGTAATAAAAAATGGTGGAAATGCTCCGCTTCCTTTATATTCAAAATAATAATAACCGCTTCCTTCTGGATATTCTCTTCCTGAATTAATAAGAGTTGCCTCATCTACTCGGTTTAAAGAAAGATTTTCTGGAATAAATTTGGGAATTTTATTCCTTAATGATGAATAAGAAGGAGGTTTTAGATTATTCAAAGTATTTTCTACCTTCCACCCCTTCTCAGAAACTGTTCCGGGAGAAACAACGACAAAATTATCCTTTCCAGCTATAGCAATCCCCGGATCACCAACTATTAGATATTTACTAAGAGGAATCGGTATATTTATTCCCGCATTAGTTATAACATCGCCTCCCTTAAATTGAGACCATGAAGGTTGATCCGTAACAATAATCGTTGATTGTGCTTGGGGAGTACAATAAGCAATATTTCCGGGGGAAGGAACATTGTCCATTTGCCCATTTGCTATAATTGTCCATGAGCCTGCATTAAAGGCTGATAGTTTGGTATTCAAATGATGATCAAGTGTGAAATCATCGGAATAAAAATAGCTTCCACTAGGACATGAAGCATAAGAAATATCGCAAACAGAAATACCCCCGGCTGCTGGATTTAGTGAAAAATCAATTTTTGAAATTAAATTACTTTTATCATCTATTGTTAAAGGAATAGGATTAAGATTATCACCGGGAATCAAATTAATTTCTGAAGGCAATGAAAGTGAACAGGATGCAGGAGGTGAACATGGGGCAAATATACATCCATTTTCATCCCGCGCCGGAATAATTTGCCATGGGTGAGCTGGATTTCTCCTCCATAATAATCTTAATATATCCGTTCCCCATTCCATCTTATAATACCACAATTCTATCCTATGCCACCCCCCAGTTAAATATTTCTCACCCTCAATGTAAGTTAAATCACCATAAGTGGCTTCCCAAATATCTTTCGTTACCCATTCATCATCTATCTTTAACGCACCAGAATCACGTTCATCACCCCACTCCACTCTAAAATAATAAGTTCCATTTTGTCCTATACGAATATAACCTGACCATATATTTGAATGATAAACATTGCAAGTGTTCAAAGCCCAAGCACCACTTTTATCAATAGGGGCTTCATAAACATCCTGTTTTCTCCATTTAAAAAATTCTACACAGCTATAGTATTTACCCCAAAGTACACATTGGTTATTATAATTTTTATTACAAGGTAAATCTATTGTATCCCCACCACAATTACCACAGTATTCAGAAGAAGAACCACCTTCTCCACCACCCGCGCAACAATCATACCATAATCTACCACTACCTACATAATTACAATCACCTGCATATTCATCACATCCTACATAGCAAGGGTTACTATCAGTACCATAAAAAAAACCACAACAATAATTAAGATTCGATGGGCAATTACTACTTCCCGACCGCGCGCTACATTTTCCAGTAAAAGTACTATACTCTTCGTAACAAAGACCCAAATCAGGATCCCTTACACAATTGTAAATACATATAAAATCTCTATCAACATTATTTTGACAGGTAGTTGTCCCACAGTACTGATCTGCATAAACCCCCTCCACTTTAACAAAATGAAAAAAAATAGCGGACAAAAATATTAAATATAAAATGATTTTAATTTTCATATTTCTTACAATCTGTAAATACGAAGTGCTGGAACAATTTTTACAGCATAATTCCCCTGACTTTCGGAAAATTTCTGATATATCAATTCACCATCTTGAGATTTAATAAAATTGATAATCAAACATACATTTATATTCTTTTTACACACAAATTCTTCAAAACTTTCTGGGCTTAAATTACCCAGATTAGACGAGGTGAAATATTCAACTCCTATTTGTTCACCAAAATTAAAAATGCGAGAATAACCTTCACTTTCAATTTTTTTTCCTTCATCTTCAACTTTTAAATAAGCCATTTCATAGTATTCACCTTGTAAAAATCCCCCTAAAAAAACGTCTACAAATTTAATTGAACCATTTGAATCACGATAAACACATTTGTAATAATATCCACCGTCCTTTTTAAAAGACAATAAATATATAGGTTGAAACTTAGCTAATTCAATTTCTGTTCTAGCAATTCTTGAGGATGGGGGAATAAAATAAGCGTTTTTAGGCTTTAAAGGAACAACAACGTAATTAAAAACCAGTATTACAATCAAAAATACAAAAATTATAATCGAGAGAAATAAAATTACCCGTAATAACTTATTCTTTACTGCAAGAACATTCATTAATTAATAATACAACAAACAAAAAAACATATAAGTTCTAGATCCAATCGCAACCCCTAAGTAGTAAAATATTTAGCTTCAAAGGGGGTGAGAAAGTATTAAACACAGTAAATTACAAGATTGGGAAAGAGATGAAATTGTAATTTTAAGATCATCTGGTGCTCAAACAAG
>CAYSJW010000030.1:0-4482 GCA_964431555.1 uncultured Gammaproteobacteria bacterium
GGTTCAGCAATGACGATAAATCTCATGCTGTCGGCAAAACCCGTGCAGGTGTAGATCGTCAGCGTTTCTTTCTCTTTGGGAAGAACATATTCAATAGCTTTTGGAGAGACAACCTTGTTTTCCACAACCCTATATTTATAGACTTTGCTTTCCTCATCTTTCAGATAAATTTGAGAGCCCGTTTTTATAAAGCGCATTGAACCTAAAATATTTTTCTTATTGTGGCCATAAATAACGATATTTCCGTTATCTCCCAGATTTGCTGACAAATTCAAATGACTAACTCCCTTATCCGAAACCTGCCAGATTCCTTTTATAATCTGCGATTCCTCAACAGGAAGTTTTAGATCAAGCGATGGTATTTCAAGAAAAACGGGAGGTTTAGATAATTCATTTTTGAGATTAGCTAAATTTTGAACATCTTCGATATCAAATCTGTACCTGCGCTTTTGATATAGATTCCAAAACAGGGCAAAAATTATCAGTAAAATTCCCAAGCCCAAAAATAAAACTCCAACCTTTCTTTCTTTGGAGAATTTTTTACCTGAAGAAGAGAGTATTTTATTTAAATAAGAAAACATCAACCAACTTACTTTGTGATTTTTTGAGTTTTTAATGCAAAAATCTGCCTTACCCCCAAAGCCGAAAACAAAAAGCCAAAACCCAAAACCAAAGCGTATAAATTATCAGAAAAAGCTCCCGTTTCTGCAAGAGTATCAGCCGAAAGCACTATTCCACCAATTGCAGTTGTCTTTTCTGTTGAGGCGGCTTCGGGAGTTATCTGTCCTGTTGGTTCGGGAGTAGGAGTTACCGTTGGGCTTGGAGTGGGCGTTAAAGATGGAGTCGGGCTGGGAGTTAACGATGGTGTAGCGCTGGGTGAAGGTGTAGGCGTTAAAGTAAGAGTTAAACTCGGTATGGGAGAAGGTGTGAGAGTGGGAGTTGGCGAAAGAGTCGGAGTTAATGTTAAAGCCGGATCTACCTTAAAGGAAACATGAGATATGTCCTTGCAAGATGAATTTTTATCATCATCAGGCCATGTTTCACTGGCAGTTGCAACCCGTGTTCCAATTCCAGTTACCTGCCAGCATGACTTTGTCCCATCTTCCAAAAACATCTCCTGAACCCCACCTCCGAAAACACAAACCTGACTAATATAATTTCCACCTCCTGCATCGTGGCTTATTTCCTTATCACTGTCTTTAAATTCATACTTTATCCAGCCATCATCATGGGGACAAACATCGGCTTTAGCATAAACCAGCTGATTCTCTCCTAATCCTAAAACAAAAGAGGTTATCTCTTTAACAAAACTAACAAAAAGAAGACTGGCAATGAAAAATAAAGTAAGAATGAAAAACCTTCCTCTTAAAATATTGTATTTTTTTCTGGTCTTTTTCATTAAATCCCTTTCCAAAAGGGCAGAGGTAAAATTTAAATTTTGTCAAACGGATTATATCTTAATTTCGGATATTATTCAATAGCCCACCTTACTACACCTCAATTTACTTCTTAAAACAAACTTAATTTTCCCTTTTTAAAAGCTTAAGTTTTCCCTCTTATAAAATCAAATTTTCTTTAAATTCAATAAAGGCAAATATTATTTTTCTTTTAGGGATCGAAGCTTTTTATAAGCAAAGTAAGAAGCTAAAAGAATTACTGAAATTATCCCGACTGTAATTTTTGTCCTGTCTTTGGCAAATTTTACAGCCTTACCAATTAAATTCAAGGGCTTAGGAGTTGGCGAAAGCAAACCTTCTAGTTGTTCGGTTGACTCCGGCAAAACCTCTCCTTTTACTTCCTCTTTTACTTCCTCTTTCTCTTCCTCGGGCAATGCTACCCGACTTTCTCCACCCGCTCCCGGCGTGGGAGTAGCAATAACAGTTTCATATTTAACTTCTCTGTCACCAACCAACCCTGAAGAATTATCAGCCTTATCAATGGCTCTTAGAACATAGTAATAGGTTTTATTGGAATCAAGACCAAAATTCTCCCAAACCATTTCCGCATTAGGCGCTCCACCCACCTCGCCAACCTTATGAGCTCCGTCAGCGGGAAAATCCAGCTCCTCTCCCCTGTAGATAGCAACTTTAGAAAAATCGGAATCACCAGGATTTTTCCAATGAATTTTATACATCGAACCTCCACCCATTTCTTCTTTCCAATAATCAGATACTGGCCCGGGAGGAGTGGTATCATAAACAGTATCAGTCTCGTCAAAAGCGGAGCCGGAGTTTATCACAACTTTGAAATAATAGCGAGCTTGTTCACTAACTTGAGAGCTGGTAACTTCAACTTGTCCAGAAGCCCCATTAAAAACAGGTCCAAAACTTATATAACTTCCCCCTTCCTTTTTGAAATAAAATTGCGCAGTAATTGAAGAAGGATCATCACTAATTGCGCTGTATGACAGTTTGAAATTATTGGTGTTTATGTAATCCGGTAAATTTGTAATTGAGACAGTTGGGCTAACTGCTCTTACAGATTTCACCAAAAGAGAATACATTACAAAAACTACCAAAAATAAAACTGTTAACTTAATTTTTTTCATACTTTTCTTTTCTTTAGCGCTAATTTATTAGATAAAACTAATCCTGTCAACTTAAACAAAATTCCTGTTAATCCCATTGATATAAAAACCATTAAAAGATAAGAAGGGCTTCCAGTTGCAGGAAGAACTGTTGAAATCCCCAAGACTTGTGGAGTTAGATTGCCTCCATAAGAAACATTCTTTCCTATTGTTACAGTTGATTCGGCTAAATTACAATCAAGGCTGGAAAATGATGATGTTTGATCAATTAAATCATAACCATTATCCATATCAAATACTTCAATAAACCTGCCATACTCCGCTTTGCAAGTTGCCAAATTTTTATAACTGCCGGCAGTTAAATCATTCGCAATTTTGGCTTGGTATGTTAGAACAACCTCGCTTCTAGCAGGAACAACTCCTAAATCCCAAGAAAGAACACCAGACGCAATTACCGGATCATCTATTGAAAGACCATCTTTTTTACTGCTTCCCGCAACATAACTAAATCCACCGGGCAATACATCTTTAATAACCACGCTTAAATTTTGATCACCCAAGTTTTGCAAAGTTAAAGTGTAAATTACAATATCGCCGGCTGAAGCGTTTGGTTTATCATTTGATTTATTTAAATGAACAGCCAGCTGATCTATATCAACACCAGAGTAAGAAACTTCTGTCAAAAGAGAGTCTTCACATTCCAAACTATCTTCTGCGCAAGCGCTCGTTTGGGCACCATTAGTAGCCCAAACTTGAGTAGGTAAATCCGGGGTTACATTAGTTGTTAAGAAATTTAGCGTTAATGTAATTTTCTCACCAGGATTAAGAATTGATACTTCCCATTTCAAAAGACCGATGAACTCGCTGGTATCCCCATCACCATCGTAATCTAAATGATCCATTCCGATATATTCCTGAACCAAAGTCGGGGATAACGGGGAAGAACTAATAAAGTTGACATAATCCGTATCAAAAGTATCGCTGATGACTAAATTATACAAAGGCACATTGCCTGTATTTTCCACTTCAATTTGAAAAACGGCTGTCTCTCCAAGTAAAACTTCGCCATTACTTATCCTCGTTTTAATACTTGATAAAGAAGGCTGGGGTAGAAAATTTCCAAAATCATTACCACTTGAACTTAAAGCATAATGAAGGTCAATGTCATAATAACCCGAAACTGGTTGAGTTTGCAGCCAATTTTCCTGCAAAACCTCGCGAACTCTGTAAGAATCTGCTACCAAATTTTCAAATTCATAACATCCACTCCCACCAGTCACAACCGAAGGTTCCCCTTCATCGTACTGACCATCCTGATCATAATCAAGATAAATTGTCCAACCCTCAATACCCGGTTCAGCTATATCACCTTCTTTATCCCATATACCATTATTATTTAGATCATGATACTTGCAACCAGAAATCGTCCTGTAATGCGAATTCAAGAATATGTACTCATGCTCCTCATTTAACCCAACATTTACAAGGTAGTATTCAGGATTTTGAGGATCTGTCTGGTAGTAATCTGAGGGTGTTACCTCGCTTATTTTATATGCTCCCTGTGGAACATCTTCAAATAAATAACAACCATCTTCATCTGTTGAGCCGCTTGCATACAAATCATCATAATCTTGGACATCATACTTCTCTAATTTTATATCAACCCCTAATAAAGGAAAATCCTCACTGTCCTTACTGCCATTTCCATTTACATCCTCATACTTGCAAACCCTTATTATGCTTGGAATATCGTCATTTGTAATTGTGCAGGTTGCTGTTCCTCCATTTGGAACTTGCACATTTGTGCAATTATTATAGGTAGTAGAGTAACCAGAAACTTGAGATTCTATAACTGTGTATGTTCCTGCATCTACAGTCAATTCATTTTGTCCATCTTCTTCAAATTGGATTGAATTACCATTATTAACTGTAAAAGAAAAATCTTCTGCTTTTAA
>CAYSJW010000031.1:0-67332 GCA_964431555.1 uncultured Gammaproteobacteria bacterium
CCTCATTTTCATGCAAAGATGAACACCTGATACCACTATCGCTAATCCTTGTGGTTGAAGCCTTTTATAAAATAAGTCAACCGCTTCTTGAGTGAAGTCCTCTTGGTTCATTGGTCTTTTTGCAATATGGCGTAGTATACGGACAATCTTGGAAAAACCGATTTGCTTTCCTTTCTTGGGAATATAAGCAAAAGCTATATCGTAAATCACTGGCAACATGTGATGAGAGCACAAGGAATAAACCCTGATTGGGCTTTGTACCAACATCCCCTTATATTCGACTTTTCTGCCGTTATGTTTTGGGAATAAGACACTAAAATGCTCTTCTAATTCTTTTTTTGATTCTTCTCGAAGCGATGAAGTAAATTCAGCTAATACTTCTACCATCCTTCTAGGAGTACCTTCATAATTAGCATCTGTAAGATCCAAGCCAAGATTCGCCAAAAGTTCTTTAGCTGTAGACTCTGCTTTAGTAAAGTCTAATGTTTTTTTCATCATCCTCATTACTAAAAAAATCAAACCCTTGATACAACTGGGTTCTAACGCAAAATTATATCGTTACTAATTGTATTTTTCAACTATTATAGGTAATTTATACCGCTAATGATTCTGTTTTTTGTTCAATCGATACCATTTTAATTCAAACTATGGGGAATTATAATCTTATTAAAGCACAAACTCAAATTAGCTGTTAAAATATATCGTATGGATGGAGCAATTGGAGTTGTATTTGATAATCGCCAAAGATTACTTCTTGTTAAACGACGAAATGTCCCTGTCTGGGTTTTTCCTGGAGGTGGTATAGAAAAAGGCAAAACTCCTGAAATGGTTGTGGAAAGAGAAGTTTTTGAAGAAAGTGGTTACAAAGTAAAAATAGTAAAAAAGATTGCTGAATATAAATACAAAAGTGTAGAAAGGAAAAACCATGTTTTCGAGTGTCGAATTTTGTCGGGGGACTCGAGAGTCAGCCCAGAATCTAAAGAGGTTGTTTTTTTGACTCTTCCCAAGCATTAAGCCACGGGCTTTAGCCTCAAGGAGTAAGCATAGTTTGTGGCATAATTGATTGATGGGATTTAATTATTGGCATGGGGGGACATACAAAACATAGGCTTTCGTATCATATTGTTTGAGTACCAAAGTACAGGAAAAGAGTATTACGAGGCAAGGTAGGAAAGAAGATTAAGGAATCAATATATCAAGCTTGTATAGTAAACAGATGGTAGGTTGAAGAACTAAACGTCATGGTAGATCATGTTCATATGTTAATCCGAATACAACCAACATTAAGCATCTCGAAAGTAGTACAGATTATCAAAGGTAAAACAAGCATGATCTTAAGAACAGAATACCCTGAATTGGAAGAATTTATCTGGGGTGATAGCTTTTGAAAAGAAGGCTACAAATAGGTTCAAACCCGTCGGGTTGAATAGGTTTGAACCTTTCGGGTGTTAACAAAGTTTGACTTCATACTCACCAATTAATTCTAAAAAGAAAAATATTCAATGAAAGAAAGAGAAATGAAAATACAAACCCAAGGTGTGAAGCCATTTCACCTCTAAGGTGTGATCTACAGTCTTTTGGCAATATCTTCTGGTCTAACCCCAGACCTGGATAACTCAAATGCCAATCCACAAACACCCACGTTTTTCATAGTATCACCTCCTTTTTAGTCTATTTTACAAGCTGAAGTGATACTATTGTCTCATCTTAAATGAGAAATATCGTCTCAGCTAATTTTCAGCTTAGCTTTGTAGAATTCACCCGTATAAATATGATAATTAGTGTTTTAAAAAAGTTTAAGACTCTAAAAATTTGGTTTTTAAAACAGTCGGTTCCTACCAAAATCGCTTTCGTTGTTGTAATCTTAGGAGTTAGTTGGTTTACCTTTTATAAGTTTACCGGCAGTAACCAACTCCAAACTCAAATCACAACAGCAAAGGTTGAAAGAGGAACGATAGTCTCAACAGTTTCTGCTTCTGGTAATATTATTTCCTCTAATTTTATCTCAATTGATACTAACGCAACCGGAATAGTTAGTAAAGTTTTTGTCAAGGAAGGGGACAAGGTTTATAAAGGCCAAAAAATTGCCGAAATTGAACTCGATTTGGAAGGCCAGCAACGTTTAGCGTCAGCCTATTCAAGCCTGGTTTCTGCAAAAAACTCTCTTGCCGCTGCGGAGAATAATCTTCGCCTTGCAGAAGCCTCTTTGGAAAAAGTTTATGATGAGGTTAAAGGGCACGAGAAAGATGAAACTTTTGCCATAAAGGAAACGAGAACAAAAGCTGAGGTTACAAAAGATAACGCTTATAATAGCCTAGCTACTGCTAAGGCGAATCTTTCTCTGGCGTCTATTAATTATCAATTGTCTTCTCCTATTATTATTGCTCCTTCATCAGGGATAATCGGAAGTATAAATGTAGTTCCGGGACTGGTTCTGGGAACTTCTTCTAATCAATCTTCCACCGCCACAAGTAGCCAAAACAACCTGGGAATGATTATTAAAGAAGGCAATCCTCTGGCTTCTTTCAACGTCTCTGAAATTGACACTCCTCAAGTTAAAGAGGGACAAAAGGTAACAATTACTTTAGACTCTATTCCCGACAAAACTTTTACAGGGAAAGTTGTAAGTGTTAATAGGATGGGAACAGTAACTAACAATGTAACTAACTATCCTGTTATCGTGCAATTTGACACTTTCTCTAAAGAAATTTTAGCCAATATGGCAGCTTCAGCAAATATTGTTATTCAAGTTAAAGACAATTGTTTATTAGTCCCTTCATCGGCAATACAAAAAGGTTCTGGCGGACAAATTGTAACTGTTTTAGAAAACAAAAAAGAAGTACAAAAAGTAGTAGAAACCGGTATTTCCTCGGACACACAAACAGAAATTATTTCCGGTCTTTCCGAAGGAGAAGTTGTTGTTATTACTAGAAGCAGTGGAACGAAAGTTCAAAGCGGAGGTTCTCCTTTTGGAGTACCAATTGGAGGTACTGGAAGGTTTGTAAGATAAAGATGAGTCTAATTTCTCTATCCCACATTTCCAAAATTTACCAAAGCGGTGAAGTGAAAGTTAAGGCCTTAGATGACATTTCTTTTGAAATTGAAAAAGGCGAATTCGTGGCGATTATGGGGCCATCTGGATCAGGTAAGTCAACATTAATGCATATTTTAGGTCTTCTGGACAAGCCTACTAGTGGTAAATATCTCTTGGAAGGTATAGATATCTCGAAATTCTCAGAAGAAGATTTAGCAAAAACCAGAAATAAAAAAATAGGTTTTGTCTTTCAGTTTTTCAATCTCCTGCCAAGAACTTCGGCTTTAAGAAATGTGATGGTGCCTATGATTTATGGTGGAGTTAAACAAGAGGAAAGAGAAAAAAGGGCAAGAAAGCTTTTAGAAACAGTCGGTTTAAAAGAACGAATTTATCACACATCATCTCAATTATCTGGAGGAGAACAGCAGCGTGTAGCAATTGCTCGAGCTTTAACCATGAACCCGGAAATTATTCTGGCTGATGAACCAACAGGAAATGTTGCCACCAATCAGGCTGAAGAAATAATGAAGATTCTTCAAAGTCTAAACCGGGAGGGTCATACTGTAGTTCTTATTACCCACGAACAAGACATAGCTAGGTACGCCAAGAGAATCATCCTTCTTCGCGATGGAAAAATTGTAAAAGACGAGCTAAACGGCAAGCAAAAAATTTTGATAAAAAGATGAAAATAGAAATTAAAGAATTGATATCTGAAAGTCTAATCACCTTTAAGGCTAATAAGGTTCGTACTGGCCTGGCTGCCTTGGGGGTGGTAATCGGAATTGCCAGTGTCATTGCACTTCTATCTTTAGGTCAAGCGTCACAACACTTAATCGAAAGTCAAATTGAATCATTAGGCTCGAATCTACTAACAATTATGCCAGGAAGAATTTCTCAAAGAGGAATAAGCGGAGCACTCGGTGGAGCAACAACCCTAACCTACAATGACGCACAGGCTATTTCAAAAATTAGCACGGTCAAAACTGTTTCTCCTGAGTTTTCTCGAAGTACCCAAGTGACTGCCGGTAAAACTAATACCAATACCCAAATTTATGGGATAACCCCGGCTTATTTTCCTGTACGCAAGGTTGATATTGAAAAAGGGGTAGGAATTTCTCAACACGACGTTGACGCAATGGGCAAAGTGGCAGTTTTAGGTCCCCAAGTCGTTACCAACCTTTTTGGTGAAGGAACAAATCCGATTGGAGAAGCTATAAGAATCAATAAAATTGCTTTCAGGGTAGTTGGAGTAACAAAAGGTAAAGGTGGAACTGGATTTTTTAGCCAAGACGACAGAATTTTTATTCCTTTAACCACTGCACAAAAAATTGTTTTTGGTGCTGAGTATTTAAGCACCATTGCAGTAGAGGCTACCAGCAAAGAAGTAATGACTGAAACACAAAACCAAATTGGCTATCTATTGCTGGATAGACATCGGATTTCTGACCCTACCGCTGCCGATTTTCAAATTATGTCCCAAGAGGATATTTTGAGTACTGCCACCCAGGTAACCGAGACCTTTACTTATCTTTTGGCTGGAATCGCCACTATTTCTCTGTTGGTTGGAGGTATTGGTATTATGAACATTATGCTGGTAACAGTGACCGAAAGAACGCGGGAGATAGGTTTGCGCAAAGCTTTGGGAGCAACCAGGCAAATTATCATTACTCAGTTTTTAGTAGAAGCAGTAATAATTACCTTTAGCGGCGGAATTATTGGAATCTTACTGGGAGTGGGAATTTTTGCAATTTTAGCTAAGACAATGAGTTTGCCTTTTTTGATTTCTCCCTCGTCAGTAATATTGGCTTTTGCTGTTTCTACCGCAGTTGGAGTCTTATTCGGCTGGTATCCTGCCCGCAAAGCCTCGAGTATGGAACCGATAGAAGCTTTACGGTATGAATAAATTAAGTTTATCTAAAAAAACTTTAGGTTTTTTGTTTAAGGAGGTGATAATATGAAAAAAAGCTTAGTTACCACAATTGTTGTTACACTCCTTGTTGGCAGTGTTTGTTTTTTTGCAGGAATAAAATACCAGCAGAATAAACAAAGAGCTTTTACCAGACAATTCGTTGGTCAAATGGGAGGTAGACAGGGAAATGGAGCTAACCGTTTAGGTCTCAGTCCAGTTAACGGTGAGATTATCAGTGTTGATGACAAGAGTATCACAGTCAAACTTGCCGATAACAGCAGTAAAATTATCCTTTTAACTGAAACTACAGTTCTAAACAAGTCATCCGAAGCGTCAAAGAAGGATTTGAAAATAGGAGAGAAAGTGACTGCTTTCGGCACAGAAAATTCAGACGGAAGCATTACGGCCCAAAACATCCAGCTTAATCCTATTCTGCGGAATTTGCCTGATACTAAATCCTCGACAAACTAGAGTCTGTAAACCCTGTAAGTTGTACTAGACAGATAAATAAAACGGGTTCTCTAACTGCTTCTAAAAACCTATTTAAGTTCTTTGGCTGCAATTCAGTCTGGAATGCAAACTTCTGCCAAAAATTTCTCAACTAGACGACTTATAAATAAATTACCTTTGTAACTTAATTTTTTTGACATTGGGAAATTTATCTACTCAAGTGCTAGAATTATCTTGATGACTAAACAGGCCAATGGTCGAATCCGTCTACCAAAAGTTTTTTTGATAGATTTAGCCAAATTCTTTTTACCCTTCGGGAAGCTTTTGGGCTTTCCTATAAAATTGATCCATAACTTTTGATAACCGCTCTTCTATTAAATGCCGTTTGGGGTCTTACTACTGTTCCTTCTTTTTATATAGATAGGCTGTTGATTGATAATCTAATTTTATTTGTTGGAAATTCTAATCTTAACCTTCTTTTAAGGCTAATTTTTCTGCTTCTTTTCCTAAGATTTTTTCTTGAGTTTTTTAGAAATGCCTTGAGCTCTTTTTTAAGCTATTTAAGGTATATGCTTTCAAGGAAAGTCTCAAACCAACTTGATATCTTAATTGGTGAAAAAATCTCCTCTCTTCCTTTAAAAACTATTGAGGATCCTGATTTCCGTGACAAATTCAACAAAATTGAGAGGGAATCAGGAAGAAGGGTGTGGGGTCTTATGGTGCCTATATCAAATATTCCCAACTATCTTTTGGTCTAATATCTTCAGTAGGTCTACTCTTACTTTTGGGTCCTTATGTAGTTTTAGAAGTCTTTGTCTTTTCTTTTCCAACAATTATGATGGATAAGAAATTTATAAAGAAGGATTACGAGCTAAATACAAAATTATCCCCTTTATACAGAGTTTGGGCGTGGCTTAATTATTATTTGACAAGGAACAGAAATTTTATGGAAATGAAGATTTTAGGACTTCCTGATTATTTGTCTGAGAAGCTTAGGAAGTTACAAGAAGAAGAATTTAGACAGAAACTGTCTCTTGAAAAACAAAGACAGAAATCAAGATTTTTGAGCGTTGTGCCCTCTGCTGTTTTTAATTTTCTGGTAACTTTGTGAAGCCATTTCACCTCTAAGGTGTGATTTAAGGTGTAATTTTACAAACTATACCCTATTACGTTAAAAAGATATATCATAGATTTATGTCAGATCAAGAACCTTCAGGAGAAATAGGAATCTCAAACAGGAATCAAGAAAAAATAAATAAATTGAAAGATAAAACTCAACATCCGGAGCTTGTTTCAAAATATGTTAATCAATCAATTCCTGAAGATGTCGCTCGAAGACTTGCAGCTCGGGACTTATTACTTGAAAGAGCTCGTAAACGAAATAAAGAACTCGAAGAATTAGCACTAAAAGATACACTTACCCGTTTAAGTAGACGAGATATCGCGATACCAGATATTGAACACCAAATAGATTTATTCAAAAAAGGAGAGGTTAATACAATCATTATTGGCCTTACTGACATTGATTATTTCAGTAGATGGAATGATCTTTTCAGAAGCCACAAACTCGGAGATCAGGGGTTAATCGGTTTTGCTGAAATATTAAAGGAAATTTTAAGAGAAGAGGATATGGTTTCCCGGTTTGGTGGTGAAGAATTTGTAATAAGGTTATCCGTGGAAAAAAACCTAACACCGGAAGAGGCGGAAAAACTTGCAGAAAGAATAAGTGTAGAACTCGGGAAAAAAGTAATGGAAACACTTTTGGATAGAGTACTGGTAGATAATATCTTGAACGGTCAAAGAAGAGTTAAGATTGACAAATGGGATGAAAATGGTAATAGACTAAGTGAACGAGAAGGTACAGTCGTACTTAGAGAATATGCGAAAAATTTTCTTCAAATGAGATCAAATGAAGACGAAGTAGAAAGTGTTGTAATGAACGGAAAAGGATCTGAAGAAGAAAAAAAAGAACTTTTAAAAATTATTCAATCTATAGACCTAAGTTACTACGAAGAATATCTTTCTGACGAAAGAGTTATCGATGAATTTCAGATTGACAAAGACAATCCAGACTCGGAAGATGCTCAGAAGCTTTCGAGAAGACGTGAGATAGAAAGGAAATTGATCGATGATATTCGACGAGTTTTAAAAACAGGTACATGCAGTTCCGGTTTTCTAGTACTAACCCCTGAAGACAGAGACGAAGTTAATTCAGCTGACCAGCTTAAGAGCATTGCAGATAGCTTAATGTATCAGGCAAAATCATCAGGTAGAAACAGAGTAGCTTTACAGGTAGGTACTGAAGGTAAACAACCCAAAATTATCCCAATAGAAGGAAAAGAAAATCAACTTTCACCTGGCACTTCTTCCACCGAACCAACTACCAACTCACCATCTCCATAAACACTAAAAACATACTTTCTAGACGGGAAAACAATATAGATATTTCCAGTTTGTGCATCAATTTCTACCAAACTTAACCCAAATGATGCAAATATAGATTTTATTATTTCCGCAACAAATTCAGTTAATTCCTCACCAGTTTTCTCACTACGTTTAATGTACTCATCATCTTCGCGAAGCGCCCATTCCAATTCTCCTCCAACCGGCATTGGATTTTGCTCAACAACTAATGAAAAATTACTTTTTGGATCAGAAAAAATTATTGAATTATTACCAAATCTTAATTTTTCCGGAAAATTTTCAATTTTACCAATTACTGATTCAACATCAGATTTAAATTGAAAAAATGGATTTTCAGCGGACATATCAGTATTTTAAAATCATTTTGAGATTTAAACAACCAGTCTGCTTTCTCATTCAAATTCTATAAAGTTCCAACCTGATAGATTGAATAAGTTTAAACCTTTCGGGAGCTAATTTCGTAATCAAATTTCAAAAGAAAGTGAAAATCCAAATTGAGAAATTTTTTAATCTTTAAGGGGTAATTTCAAATTCCACTTTATATTCATCTGCCAGAGCACCAAATTCTTCAAGAATTATCTTCTCAAGAGAATCTATTTCCACAAGCAACTCTTTTATTTTTGACTTCTCAATCTTTTCTTCTGTCAATCTTTGTCTGGCATTGTCCCGCTCAACATTTCTTTGCGAAAAATTCATAATTTCAACAATAAAATTTTCATCATCTTCTGTAGTATTTGACAATAAGTATCCATGCAATTTTTTCATTGTCTCTGAAAGATCATTGTGATATCCCTTCATCAGCTCATAATAATCAAGTTCGGTTTCGGGAATATCTTTTATATTATCAAATCTAAATGATGCTTCATTTGAAAGATCCACAAGATCCGAAAGAATTTCAGTCCATTTTTCTTTGTCTGAAACATTATTTTTAACAAGATTATCCAGTTCTTTAAGTTTGTTATTAAGATTCACTCCTGACGCTTCAAGCATTGTCATTTGGAAACGCTCGAAAGAGTAAAGTAGATTCAACGATTCTTCCGACTTATGATAATACTCGTTAAGTTTTGTATCAAAAGATTCCAATTCCTCTGGCACTTCGAGCTGCTCTCTTGTTTCTTGAGCTTTATGAATTAGGTCAAGAGTGGAACTAATATCAATAACGTCCTGCTTCGTATCTTCAAGCGCTGAAAAATAATCTCTGGGTGTAATAATTTCATAAAAAGCACCTTTACTAGTTTGTAAGGACTTGGATACTTCGATAAATGAACCTTTGAAGTAATCAATTTTATAGGTAATATCTTTTAAATCACCAGCAACAGCTTGCAGATATTCCTGTGCTTTTACATCAGGTGCTTTTTGCAGAAATTTAACTATAACTAAAATAGAAACAATCAAAGCGAGAATAATAGTAACTAAAAAATGTAAAATCCTGGATTTTCGAGAATTGTTTCGAATGGAAACTTGTAATTGAGGTAATTCGGTAAGTGCACTTTGTCTTTCCAAAGGTGCTTCAATAATATCAATTTGAGATATCTGCTGGTTTTCTATCTGATCTTTATCCACAATTAAATCTTATCTAAAAAATGGGGAGTATTTCAATAAAAGCTGACAGAGATATTTTTTATAAAGTCTTTAAAAGATTGCATTTTGATCTATCCAAACATCAATAATTCCGGTCTAAAGATTAGAAGAAGCCCAATTATTATCATCAAAATTCCTCCAATAAGATGAGAGTAACGGGAATATTTTGTGCTTATCCCGGTCACCTCCAAAGTTACCATTGCTGTTAAAAAGACAAAAAGATCATCTAACATAAATACGAAAATATAAAGAATCATATACAAATAGTACTGAAACCTAGTCAAATTACTCAAAGCTAAAACCTGTGTAAAAACAACAGGTAAACCTGCAGAGCAAATAAGTTCAACCAGATTTACGGCAAAGGCAAGCAAAACTATTCCACCCAAAGCCAGTAAAAATTTTTTCTCTTGAGTAATATTTTTAAGTCTATCAAATACTTTTTGCCTTTTTTCATCACTTGTAACCTTACAACCACTATCTTTATTGACAATATATTCCCTTAGGTTATAACCCCCTCCACTCAACGCAACCAAACCAATCAAAACCCTTACCCAAATAATAAAACCGATAAACAAAATTAGATTCAACCACGCGGCCATAAATAAAAGGTAAACAAATGCGGAAGAGAAAATAAAAACACTACCCAAAATCCAGCGTCTTTTTTTATCCTTCATGCCAAGAAGCAAACTTATTAAAAAAAGAAGAGTCCACATTGCGCAGGGGTTAAAGCCGTCCAACGCTCCCAATAGAATTGCCATAGCCGGAAGAGAAAGGTCTTTGATATTAATACTACCGAGCAAGGGAATATTTATATTCTTAGGTATCTGAATACTTTTATCAATTGAATTACCCTCAACTAAATCGTCTGCTTGAATTGGAGTAACTGTTTCTGTAATTGTACTTGTAAGAATAGGGGTGTCTGTCAGCTGCTCGAGTATAGGGGTGGGTGTATTTTTTACTCCCTCAAGCTCCCGGATTATGGCGCCAACAAGATCCGGGTCACCTTTCTCAACATATTTTTCATATAGATTTGTTATAGTTTTTCCTGTTATCTCGTCATTATAATAACCAACAAAATAACCTTTACCAACAATGGTAATCGGTACTCCGCTCGTTTCTATTTTGAATTTTTCACCTACTGTACGAAGTATAAAATTGCTTTGCGGATCACTAATCTCATAGTAATGAACTAATAAGTTCGGGTAATTAGGTGAAATTTTTTGGAGAAATTCCTTTTCTCTTGCGCAATGAGGGCACGTTTTTGACCAGAAAAGATAAAGGTTAACCTGATTTTCCCGGGCAAAAATAATATTAGGGAACAAAAAGCATACACTAAAAAATATAAATACTACAATTTTTTTCAACATAATTTACTTTTCTTTATTCTCATTAATCACCCTAACTAGTTCTTCTTTATCTACTTCACCCGTTAATCGTAAAAATTCCTTACCCTCTTTATCCAAAAAAATAAAAACGGGTAAGTTTCCGCTTTCAATATCATACTTTTTTATTTTTTCTTTATCATTATCAAAATCAAAATATTCCGTTTCCAGCCAGGGATTTTCCTTTTCAATCTCCTGCCAACGTGGACGCATAACAAGACACCCAGAACACCAGACAGCTCCGATTTTCAATACTTTCATGAACTTTCTCACCTCCTTTCAAGTTTTAACCATTGCAATTACAACGGACGGGGTTTTTACCGTCTTTTTTAATAAAATAAATATTTTTTAAAGACTGTACTATCTTCTTAGAGTGGCACTTCGGACAATAAAATTTTTTTGGATCTTTTCTGTCATATTCTCCAAAACTTGCATTCAGATCAAAATTGTTTTTACACTTCTGGCAGATAAAACTATATGCTGGCATACTTAAAATAAAACCCATTTAACCAAAAACTGTAAATAATAAATTCCTGTTAAAAGAAAAATACTGGCAATCATTTTCCTACTCGCCTCCTCAATTTTCTGCACTACCGAAAAAGCTTTTCCAACTTTTTGTATACTGAAAGCTATAAGAAATGAAAAAACAATTACCGGAAGTCCTGTTCCAATAGCAAAAAATGGAGCAAGTAAAAGCGCTTCACTTGATGCCAAAACCATCGGAATAAGCACACCGAAAAACAACACACCGCTATAAGGACAAAAAGCCAAAGCAAAAAGCATCCCCAGAAGTATCGATCCTAAATATCCTTTTGAAGCCAAATGTTCTTTTAGTTTTTCAATCTTCTCATTTTTACTGCCGAAATCTATTTTTATAACGCCGAGCATAATCAGTCCTATGATAATTAAAACAGGCCCCAAAATTTTATCGCCCCATCCTTGAAAGATACGGGAAATCTCAAATGAAGATAAGCCAAAGTAAATTAAAGTTGCCAGAACTGTATAGCTAATTCCCCGACCAAGCGTATAAAATAAACCGTTCAAGAGAGTGTAGCGAGAGGTATTTATATCCTTGGAAATATAAGCAATAGCAGTGATGTTGGTTGCCAAGGGGCAAGGACTAATGGAAGTTAAGATACCAATAAGGAATGCCGTTAAGACTGGAATGTTATATACATCAATAAGATAGTTTATGTAATCCATAATTATTTCCCCAATAGTGTCTTTAATTTATTCTCAAAATAATTACTGAATTGTTTTTCATTACCAACCAACCTCCAGACGGTAACATCTTCTTCAATGTTATCTTTTTCCCCCCGAATAGCATTTAGAAAAAGAGACGGACCACGAGCTTTGTATTTCATTACGATATCTTTATTTTCAACCGATTCACCATTAATATCCATATAAACAATTTTTCCTGATTCATATTCGTTTGGAAACTTTTCTTTAATAGTCTTTAAGGCGTATTCACCAACAGTGATACATGACCAGCACTGTTGCGTGCCGTGGAAATGGATAACTTCTATTTTATCGGCAGGAGCAATAGACTGCGGAGCGTTAGAAACTGTATTTAGACCGGAATTTCCCAAGACAGGCTGCGTTTTGTTAATTTCTTTGTATTTGGAATTTTTATTAATCACAAAAAAGCCAGATATACCCAAGATTATTAAAATAATAACTACAACATTTTTTCTCACATTATTATCTAAACCATGCCATAAAAAAATCCCGCTAAAGTAGTCAGAATTATAATTGAAACTGCATAAACAAGCATCTTCTTAGAGCCTATAAGTTTTCTAATAACTAGTAATCCCTGCAAAGATAAAACAGGATCGGCTAAAAGATAAGCCATTAAAGGTCCCTTATTCATCCCCAGTTTCATGAAATTTTCAGCAATTGGCACTTCCACCAAAGCAGGAAAATAAGCCAAAGCACCAAACATAACGGCAATAAAATTGGTAAGCAATGTATTCTTACTTGCTAAGGTTTGAAACTCCTCCCTCGGAATAAGTCGGGTAATCGCAGCAGCAAAAAACACACCAACTAAAAGCAAGGGAATGATCTGACTTATAAACTTAATTGTTTCATCCCACCAAGCAGTCCTTCTTGTTTTAGAGAGCCAGGAAAAAGCCATAAAAAGCAGCAAAAGTACTAACGGCAAAATTAAACTGTATCGTAAACTACTGTCAATAGGAGCAGTACCAACTACCAATATAGCAACCAGTGTTCCCCAAAACCAAAAAGTTTTTTTACCCTGAAGTTTATCTAAATCTTGGGCAACAACCTGAAAATTTCCATCTTCTTTACCATCGCCGAAAATTCTCTCCATAATCAGACCTACCAAAATAGCAAAGATGACAGATAAGACAAATCTTGCAAGACTAAAACTCCAGCCTAAACGCTGGCCTGTTAAAATTAAAGCCACGATATTGAAAGCAGGGCCAGCATAAAGCAAGGTCGTGGCAATTCCCAAACCAGCTCCTTTCTTCCAAACACCAGCAAAAAGCGGTAAAATTGTGCAGGAACAAACTTCAATTAAAAAGCCAGCTGTGACTGCAATAGCATAAGCCAACCATTTTTTTGTTTTTCCTGAAAGATATTTAAGAACCGATTGAGAATCAACCAAACTGTTAATCGCTCCGGCAATAAAAAAAGCGGGTACTAAACAAAAAAGAACATGAGCTGAAAGATAATCAACTAATCCTAGCCAGCCTTGATAAACTGCCTGACCAATGAGATTCTGCACTTGCTCGGAAGCTAAAAAGCTTTCTATCTGACTTTGCCAAAGATAGATTACTAAATAAGAACCTCCCAAAAACCCCAAAGCCCAGTTTTTCTTAAACATTTTAATAATCTTCATAGGTCATTTCTCTTGTGATTCCTTAATAAGAGCTTTAATTTTCTCAATATCCGGAGTAAAGCCAACCATCACCGGTTTTCCATTAACTGCAAGAACTGGACTGCCTACTACACCCATTTCCACAATCTTTGATACATCTGTAACATACCCAATCTCTTCGTCTAAACCTAATTCTTTGACTGCCTGCTGAGTTAATTCATATAACTTCTTGCAAGTTGGACAACCAGAACCTAATACCTGAATTTTCATAGTTCCACCTCCTCCTGCGGAATGCTAAACAGCAAATTAGCAATATATCTACCCTTAATAGTAAGTGAGTAATATACCCTTAAGCCCCGTTTCTCATCAGTAACCAAACCGGCATTTTTTAGATCTTTGAGATGATGGGAAATAAGGCTTTGGGACATGCCAACATGCTCCATCAGCTCGCAGACGCAATGTTTTCCATTTTGGAGAATACACAAAAGTTTCAATCTGCTTTCTTCTGAAACTAATCTTAAAAGATTTGATAGAGAACTAACTTTCTTTGAACTATTGGCAGATAAAGAACAACAACTATATGAACCCATATTCATATATATTAGGTGAAGAATTATTTATAAGCAATAGTTATTTTGAATGTAGTTAGTTTTTTAATACCTTACTTTGAAGTTGAATATCTTTAACCTGTAATCTTCAATTTTCATCATTTGATCTGCTGTTAATCCCTTAAAATATTTTATTATTGGACGAATGGAATTGCTGTGAGCAACTATCAAAACATTAATCTTTTCATTTCTCATTTTTTGGATAACCTCTTTAATGAAAGAAAGCACCCTTTTTTCAACTTCAATTATACTCTCCTTTCCAAGAAGATTTAGCTATTAACTCTTTAAAATCCAATATTTTTCTACAAAACGAAAATCTCAGTTTCTTATCTATTAACCTCACAGGGAAATTTCTTTTTTCAATAATTGTCTTTCTCATACAGTCTGTGTATTTATTTACCTCACTCAAATTCTATTAACCAATTCTTAGAAACAGCTGAAATTATACATAATAAAAAAAGACCTTGTAATTAAGTTGAGAAAATTCTTATAATAAAAATATAAATGCAACCGGAAAACAATCTATCAATAGAAAATAATATCTTTAAAGAAGACTATCAAGCTAGTGAAAATTTTTTCAAAAAGATACTTTCTAAAATAAAAAACATCTTTACTTTAGCTTTCATTAGAATAAAAACAGCCTGGCTGAGTATACCCAAAAAAACTAGGTTTATCATATCCCCGCTGATTATTCTTACACTTGCACTACTTATACTCACGTTGGTATCAAAAAAGTTCAAACCCATAGATAGCATAAGGCGAATCACTCAAGAGGATATCATTAAACAATATTCTGAAGGATGGTCAAAACTTCAAATTCCCCAAAGAGAACCTGCTTTTTTCACTCTTAAACCGCAAACTCAAAGCAGATACGGCATCCTTCCCAAAGAGACATTTACACTAAAAACTAAAGAAGCTCTTGAGGAATCTTACATAAAAGAGAATTTAAACTCAAATATCCCAATTAAAATTACATCCGTTTCCAGTACCGAATTCAGAATTACAAGCGAAAAAGTTTTAGGAAATGACGAAATTGTTTCATTTAACTTACCGGTTAAAAACAAGAAAATCAGCAATCATACTTTTGACAGAAACTACGGATGGACATTTCAGACTCAAGGCAAATTTAGAGTTACATCCACTATTCCCGGAAACGAGAAAAAGGACGTTCCACTAAATACTGGAATAGAAATTGTCTTCAGTCAAGATGATTACAAAGACCCGAAAGACTATATTACGATTACACCTGACATTGAATGGAGGGGGGAAAGACATGGAGAAACTTACGCAATCATTCCCATTAAAAAACTTAAAGCAAAAACAATCTATACAGTAACACTTAAAAAGGGGTTAAATTTGGAATCACGAAACGATCCAATTGGAGAGGATTTTACTTTTTCCTTCCAGACACAAGAGTTGGCTGATCCTCAAATGACTACAAGATCTCCAAGAATATCTTTAAATGAAAACTTCATACAAGTTTCAACAAATGAACAACCACCAGCTGTCAGTGTCTACACATCAAATTGGAAGAACGATTTAAGTCTTAAAACAAAAATCTATAAATTTCCAAACAGCACTCTATTTATCGAATCTAGAAAAAAAATAGATGAAGCATCTTCAAATTGGTGGTCATATTTTGCAGAAGACCAAGAAATTTCAACCGAAAACTTAGCCAAAGTTGCTGAAATGGATCTCAAACTCCAAGAAAAGGATAATGTTGACTACATCCAACTTCCAGAAACTCTGCCTGAAGGCATGTATCTTGTCCAATTTTGGTATGAAGACGGTAAAAAACTCGAGCAGCTCTGGCTTCAATCAACAAATATTTCCGGATATATATCCGTAGGACGAAAACAAACACTTGTCTGGGTAAATGATGTTGCATCGGGAGAACCGGTAAAAAGCGCTCAGATAATACCTATTGGAACTAGTTTAAATTATTCAACAAGTGACAATGGAATTGCCGTCTTCTCAACTCCTCAAATTTTTTACGACAAACTAATTCATTATATTAAAGTAGCTTCCGATAAAGGCGAGTTAATTTTACCCGTAAATTCGCTTAAAGGATATACCAAACCACAAGAAAAAAATTCCAATGATTACTGGTCCTATCTTTACCACGAAAGACGTCTTTATAAACCGGAAGACACAGTTTATTTCTGGGGAGTAATAAAAGAAAGAGACACCGGTCTTATTCCCTCAAATATAAAAGTAAGTCTTACCAGCGGATATTACTATTACCCACCAAACGAAAATCTCCCGCTTAAATCCGTGGATATTACTCCCGATACCAATGGTTCTTTTATTGGTAATATAACATTGACAAATATTCCAAAAGGATATTATGAACTTTCCCTAACAGTGAATGAGGTCTGGATTGAAAGCAGTTACCTTCAAATTACAGAGTATGAAAAACCCGAAATGAAAATTGAGGTTACTTCTGAAAAGAAAGCCATTTTTTCAACAGAAAAAAACAACTTTACTGCAAAAGTAAGCTTTTACGACGAAACCCCAGCAAAAGGGGTTCCTCTAAACATATATAAATCGTTATACTCAAGTGGAGATAAAATTGAATTAAAAACTGACGCAAAAGGAGAAATAAAATACACTTATCAACCTCAATACGAAAAAGAAAGCAGTAATTACTCATATTATCCACGATATGAAAGTATAACAATTAGTCCTGCGCTAGCGGAGGAATCCAACATTGAAGGTTTTGGAAGCGTTTACGTTTATGGTTCAAAGCTGATGATCACATCAAAATCCAAACAAGAAGGGAATAAGGCATATCTTTCCGCAACAGTGAATAAAGTCAACTTAGATAACATAAATAAAGGAATCTCATCTGATGTAAAAGGAGATATTATTCCCAATAAAGAAGTCAGTATGAATATTACAAAAACATGGTGGGAGAAAATTGAAGAAGGAACTTATTATGATTTCATCGAAAAAACCACCAGACCTTCCTATAAATATCAAAGACACGACGAAAAAATTGTTGACACCAAATTAAAAACAAACGGAAATGGGGAAATTTCATTCGAGTTTAACATGGAAAATGATAAGTCCTATCATTTAATCTTGTCTACTAGTGATGAGGATAATCACAAAACTTACGCGAATGAATATTACTATTACCATAAAGGTGATCAAGACTATTCTTTTTATAATGAGTCATATGAGTCCAGATATTCTGGTCTTACTTTAGATAAGAAAGAAAACACTTACTCCGTAGGAGAAGATGTTAACTTAAGCATTAAACTAAAAGGTGAAAACTTCCCTGACAATGAAAAAAATAGATTCCTTTTTATATTAGCCCAAAGAGGAAATCAAGACTTTTTCGTTGAAGAAGGACCAAAATTCAGTTTTACCTTCGAGAAAAAACACATACCCGCTATCTATGCAGCAGCCGTGATCTTTACCGGAAAACACTACCAAATTGTAAGTCATTACTGTTCCTGGGATTGGGCGTGTTCGTATAATTACAATTATTATAATTACTTCCCTTCTCTGGCAATTTATTATAAAAACAGCGATAGCAAATTAGAATTAGAGTTATCCTCAGACAAAGAAAAATACAAACCGGGAGATAACGCAAAAATATCCGTTTCTGTTAAAAAAGACGGTCAATTTGTTTCCAATGTACAAGTTAATTTAGTCTTAGTTGACCTTGCACTGGAAGCAATAGGAGGAGTTAAAAAACCTTCAATTTTAGGTAGTCTTTATAGACCAGTTCCCGCTGAAATCTACTACGAGTATTACTCTCATAAACCATTCTTTCCGTATCCCCCAGAAGCTGAACGTGGAGGAGGAGGAGGGGGAGATTACAGAGAAATCTTTAAAGACACGCCTTTTTTTGGATCAGCAAAAACAAATGAAGAAGGCATTGCCAATTTTGAATTTAAACTACCTGACAATATAACTACATGGTCAATTTACGCCCAAGGACTTTCAGAAAACTTTGACGCAGGGCAAACTGAAGGTAAAATAATATCGAGCAAAGAATTCTTTGTCACTAGCAACTTCCCTAAAGAATATCTGCAAAAAGACATAAGTTTCATAACGGGAAACGGGTTCGGAAACGCCATAGAGCAAAACCAAACAATTTCCTATGAAGTAACGATATTAAAAGGCGATAATCAAATAGATAAAAAATCCGGCGAAGGAAAGACACTGAAAGACAAATCATTCCAACTTCCCTACTTACAAACAGGCGAATATAGGGCTTGGCTGAAGGGAACCGCAAATAATCTTGTTGACGGAGTCGTCTATCCTTTTAAGGTAATCGAATCAAGGCTGGATTTGCAAATGAACAAAAAGTACAAAATCGAAAAGGGAAACTCACTCGAGAGTATAAGCATCCCAGCCTTAAATAGTAAAAAACCTGTGAGACTTATCTTAAGTGACATTGGCAGAGGACAATATTACCTCCAGCTTTTCACTTTTTGCAATCTATACAGCAATCGTATTGAGAAAAGATTGGCAAAATCAAAAGCTAATTCTTTAATTTTAGAAAAATTTAACGAACAACCCTGTAAGGTAAGAAGTGAGGATTTAGTTGTTTATCAAAATTATGATGGTGGTATCTCGCAAGTTCCCTGGGGAGGAAGTGTACTTGAAACAACAGTCTGGGCAGTTTTAGTTGACCCAAACGCCTTTGATAAAGAAAAACTCACAAAATTCTTTGAAGGAAAATTAAATAATAATCAAGGGGGAGACATCCAGAAAATATATTCACTATGGGGACTAACTCTTTTAGGCAAACCACATATAAATGAACTACTTACATTGGCTCAAAATTCAAAAGAATTTCAGGAAAAGATAATAAGCGCCTTGGCTTTGGCAAGCATCGGTGAAATAGAAATTCCCAGAGAGATTTATTATGACTTATTAGCAGATTTTGCTTACACGAATAAACCCTATATCCGCATTCAAACTCCCCTTAATAACAACAAAACCGTTGATGAATATGTCAAAAATACAGGTTTAATGCTTCTTTTAGGAAGCATGGTTGAAAAGGAATACAACGAGGGATTATATCTCTATATTAGAGATTATCAAAATCAAGTTGAAGACATAGTTATCGACCTTGGTAAAATCGCATTTATCAGCGAAGAGTTAAGTAAACTCCCCGCTGAGGATACTCAAATAATTTTCAAATCCGCTTCCCGCGAAGAGTTAATTGATCTTTCAAAAGGGATGAGTAAAAGTATATTACTTCTTGAAGGAGAAATTGACACGACAAAATTAACTATCAATTCAGGCAAGGCCGAAGTTTTAGTTAATTATTTTGTTACCCCTGATATCTTTAATCAAATTACTCAAGATAACAGACTTGAAATAAAAAGAGAGTATAAAAAAGTTAAAGGAGAAGGGAACACCATTAATCCGGGAGATATAGTTGAAATAAAAGTAAGTTTTGGTCTAGATTCAAAAGAAGCGCCACTTGGAAGTTACACAATAACAGATCACCTACCCTCAGGTTTAACATATATCAAAAACCCCATAATCTACGGACTTGAAAAAAAGGGCTGGGCTGAAGAGGAAACAAATAACGTAATTAAATACAATTTCTACAATTCAACTTGGTGGCAAAAATACAGTGAAAGATTCTTCACTTATTATGCCAGAGCAACAGCAGTTGGAACATATGTTGCCGAACCTTGTATAATACAATCTAACTTGGACTTATCTGTAATCAAAAGTACATCAGAAGAAAAAGTTACAATAGAAAGCAAAAATTAATGTTTAAAAAAATTATCGCATTAACTCTTTCAGTTATAATCATACTAACTCTTTCGCTGATAACACTAAAACAAATAAATAATCAAAAAAGAGTTGCCGGAGTTAATACAAATTTTGAAAAACAGAAAATAAAAGGAGTCATTATCCCTCATCATGATCTGGCAAAGCAATATATTGAAGAGTCATTAAATCGAATTTCCCAAATTCAAAATCCACTAAACATAGTTGTTATCGGGCCAAACCACTTCCAAGAGGGAGAAACCAGATTTATTTCTACTGACCAGCTTTTTAATTACCCAATTCTAAAAGAATTTGTTTACAAACTTCAAAATGAGAGCTTAGTCGCTTTAAGCAAAGAAACAGTTGAAAGTGAACACTCGATAACGGTTCCAATTTTATACCTTCATAATTACTTTCCCAATGCAAATTTTATACCTCTAATTGCACCGAGGTATTTTGACAGAAGCGATATTTCTCAAATTGCAACATTTCTTAAAACTAGTTTACCAGAGGATACACTATATGTTGCGAGTGTCGACTTCTCCCACAACAAAATGCTTTTAGAAGCTATGAATAAAAACAAAGAGTCGGAAAGTGCAATTGCCAACTTCAACTATGAAAAGATATATAAATTTCAGGACGATTATACTGATTCTCCTGCTACTTTAGGACTTCTTCTTCAAATTATGCAAAGGTTGGGTGCAACCAAATGGGAAAAATGGTACGAAAGCCACGGAGCTTTAATCGCGGAAAAATTAGACCTCCAAGGAACCAGCTATATTATTGGCATTTTTAAAAAAGATCAATAAACTAATCCAAAAAATCGATAAAATCCCTTCTAAATATCATCTAATAAATAGCATAATTTTAAGCACTTATTCTACTAAATCGATTATAAAAACAAATGAATTATTTAATTTTTTATCCATTAAATACAAAAAATGAAATTTTTGAGTTAAAATACAAGATATGACATCAATAACCAAAATTAAATGCCCAAACTGTGGAAAATATTTTGAGCCCAGCGAAGCTTTTAAACATCAACTCGAAAAAGAATTACTTTCAGCTGAAAGAGCTAAACACGAAAAAGAACTGGAAAAAGTCAAAAGCGAAGCAGAAAATATCGCCTATGAGAAAATCAAAACTGAATATGAGATTCAATTAAAACAGCTGCAAAAGGATTCCCTTGAAGAAAAAGAACGAAACAAAAGACTTCTCAAACAACTTGAAGATATGAATGAAGAATTAAGGCAGTTAAGAAGAAAGGATGAAGAACGTGAGTTCGAAATGAAAAAAAGACTCGCGGAGGAGGAGGAAAATATAAGACAGGAGGCAAGAAAAAAGACTCTAGAAGAACATGAACTAAAAGACAAAGAAAAAGACAAACAATTAAAAGATGCCCTAAAACAGATCGAAGAATTAAAAGCAAAAATGCAAAGAGGTTCTTCACAAATGCAAGGAGAAGTTTTAGAACTTGAAATTGAAGAAATCCTAAAAAGAGAATTTCCATTAGATATAATCGAGGAAATTAAAAAGGGTCAGCGTGGTGCTGATGTCTTACAGAAGGTTTTTGACAAAAGGAATCGAAACTGTGGAACTATACTTTGGGAATCTAAAAATGCCCAGTGGAGCAATTCCTGGATTGCAAAACTTAAAGAAGATCAAAGACAAGCAAAGGCTGATTTAGCAGTTTTAGTTGTAACCGACCCGCCAGAAGATTTGGAAACTTTCTCATATAAAGAAGGTGTCTGGCTGGTTGTTAGAAAAATGATAGTTCCCCTGGCATTAGCATTAAGATTCGATCTTGTAAGGGTTAATTACGAAAAACTTGCCAATATAGGTAGAAACAAAAAAACAGAAATTCTCTACCAATATGTAACCAGTTCTGAATTCAAACAAAGGATAGAAGCAATTGTCGAAGCGTTCGGCTCTATGCAAGATGAAATAGAAAAAGAAAAAAGATGGTTTATGACAAAATGGGCTAGACAAGAAAAACAACTAAGAAAAGTAATTGATCATACCCAAGGAATGTACGGAGACCTTCAGGGAGTTGTCGGAAAATCACTTCCCGACCTTAAATCTCTTCAACTAGAATCCGGCGAATAACAAAATAAATTCAAAGAAAATCATTTCTAAAAAATCAAAGATTTATTTAATAAACCAAAGCATAATCTTTAGCTCTTATAAGCTAATTCATTATAATAAATTAAAAGTATATAATCATATTAACATGCGGGGAAATAGGACGCTACGCCATTTCACTGCCTATATTAAAAGACTGCCCTTTCTCTCATTAAAAGAAAAGTACATTCTATCCAAAAGAGCACAAGGATTAACTTTAGAAAAGATTGGTAAGAAATTTGGAGTTACTGAAGGACGTATTCGCCAAATAGAAAAAAAAGCAATCAGTAAAATAAAAATCGGTGTTTATCAGCTGAAACTTTTTGATAAATAAAAAATTTATAAATTTAGATATTTTTCTTTCTCTTTCCTAGAACAATATCACTTCTTCTATTAAAAGGGCTATTTAAATTTTTAAATTGACTTATCAACATTTCTCTTGCATCATTATCTTTTTTTAATTGCTTTTCAACAATTCTCTGACAATCAGGGTCCGGACACCGGGTAGTCGTCGTTGTAACCCAAGAACCATTAATAAGCTCCCTTTTAGTTTTTACAACTATCCTTTGTTTTCCACACCTAATACAAGGGTTTTTAACAAAAATCATTGAAATTTCTTTCTATCTAAAATTGCCTCTCATTCTACCTCCTCTTACTGACCCACTTCTCCTTTGTCTTCTATCTTTTATAAACCGTCTACCACCCGAGTCAAACCTTCTAGGCTTTCTCTCTTCAATCGGTCTAGCCAGATTCACTACAATAGTCCTTCCTTCAAGCTTTGATTGATTCAGACTTTCTATGGCTTCATCTGCCTGTTTTTCATCAGCCATTTCAACAAAACCAAAACCTTTACTCCGTCCAGTAAATTTGTCAGATATAACAACTGCAGAAATTACTTCACCAAACTTGGCAAACATTTCTTCCAACTGAGAGTTTGAAACACTATATGGGAGTCCACCCACAAACAATCTTTTTGACACCATCTATCACCACCTTCTTCAACTTCACTTTTTAAATAGGTCAAAAAGAATACCTTACAAAGAAGAATTATCTTTTCCTACCTAAAATAAAGTTGAAATCATACTATGAGAGTATGTTATATATACTTTACCACAAATAAAAATTAAAGATACTAGCAAAATCAATTTAACAAAAAAACAGCTAAGTTAAGAAACGAGGCAAAACTAACCCACAAAAGATAAGGGATCATAAGTAACCCTGAAATTTTTTCAACCTTATAAAAAGACTTTAAAGTTAAAAAAATAAAAAACCACAAAACAACTATTTCAATAAAGGCTACAAAAAGAAGTTTGTAACCAAAAAAAAGATAAGACCAAAGAATATTTAGAGTAAGTTGGATTATAAAAAAATAAAGTGCTTTCTTTACTTCCTTCCTAAATAATCCTTTCTGGTAAACTAGACTTGCCGATATTCCCATTAGCAGAAAAAGAAGCGTCCAAACCGGCGCAAAAATCCAATTTGGTGGTGTAAAAAAGGGTTTATTCAAATAAACATACCAATTTCTAATTGCAGGAGTGGTTGCGACTGCTCCAATCAAACCAGCCAATTGAGATATTAATATAAAAAACAACAAACTAAAATAGTTTAAGCGTTTCATTTCAATTAATGATTACCATAACAAATAATAAAATAAAGATCAAAGAAAAAAATAACAAGGAATAAAAGTTTAAAATACCTTTAATCATCTTGTCTCAGATCAAGTTTAGTAACTTATATAATATACAATTTTTTATTTACTTCTCCGTTGGCTCTTGAACTTCATCTTCAGTCTCTAGATTTTCATCAAATCTTTTCTCTTCAGGTTCTTCCGCTAATGAAGGAGTAACTGAAGTTCCTTGAGAAGAAACCTCTCCTCTAGGCGCTTGTGGTCTCGCATCATTGACAGAAATATTTCTTCCATCTAATACCTGACCGTTCAGTTTTTTAGCTTCCTCTGCTTCTTCTTCAGTTGACATTTCTACAAAACCAAAGCCTCTGCTTCTTCCCGTATATTTATCTTTAATAACATTTGCAGAGATAACCTTTCCTGCACTCGAAAAGAAATTCCTTAAAGAATTATCTGTTGTGTCCCAGGAAAGTCCCCCAACAAAAAGTTTTGTTGCCATTTTTCTCACCCCCTTTTTGTTCAAAACTATTAGGAACTTTCTTGATCTTCTAAAACTTGCCATTGAAATGGGGTTATACGAAGACTCATCAGTCCTACTTAAGTTTTAACCAATTTTATTATATACTAAATATACCCTTATGCAACCAATAACATATAATCAAAAAGTGAAGACATTTCCTAAAAAACAAAAATCACTTTCCGCATTTACTCTCATAGAACTTTTAATAGTTATCTCGATATTGGGTGTGCTTGCAGTTGTGCTTCTTATATTAATTAAGCCGGGTGAAAAATTAGCTCAATCAAGAGATATTGGAAGAATATCAAGTGTTGCCCAACTGGGAAGAGCTATAAGCAGATATTTCGTAATGCACGAACAAACATACCCAAATCCATTAACTTGGAATAATGATTTAATGCAAACAGGAGAGATAAAGAATTTTCCATCGGGAATCGAGTATAGACTAAACTCGGTAACACCATGTATAACAAATGCGGAACCTGAAATTAATCCAACCTTTTGTTACGCTTTGGATGTTGTAAATGACAATGGTGCATTAATTTTTTCAAAACTCGAAGCAACTATCGAAGTAGAAAAATGTCCCATCGGTGATACCTATATAGTCTATTCCACTGCGGACGGAAGAACGGGAACTATCTGTTCAGATGGTGATCCTACTCCCTGGGAACCGGGTACAAAGAATTACCTTGACTAAAACTTATCTTTTAAAAAATCTCGCTAATAGATCACCCAACCCACTTCTTTTCTTATTTCTCGCTTTGCCAGATAGGCAATTTTTCTCCCAAACTGATAAAATCAACCATTGACCTTTTTCATTTTTCCTGGCTGCTACTTCGATTTTTCTACCACCCAAGTTTTGAAAATAAACCCAAACAGATTTACTTCTTATATACTTCGATTTTTCAGGATTATGCCAAGTTAAATAAGCATCTAACTGTTTAATACCCCGTTCACGCATGCGATAAATCGCGTGACTGGTCCAAATTAGACCTTTATAATTTGGCTTCATCAGATTTGAGTTTTAAAAACCTCCAATATTTCTTCTTCCAATGAAACTAACTTATTTCCAATTAATTCCTCCATATCCTCTCCTATTTTCTCATTTAGATACTCGATTATTTTGCGATCATAAGGGTAAGTAAAAAACATGTCTAAAAAATAACTATGATCTTCAACCGGAAGTTTTTCAAAAAGACAAATCAAAACATGATATTGAACAATTTCATCAATCAGTTTCCATAACTCTTCTCTTTCTTCAGGATTTACAACAACTCTCTTAATCTCTAAATCAATCTTCTCGAGGACAATCAAATGGTCAAAAAATAACTTACTCATAACTACTTTACTTAATAAGATATAACCGAACTTAACTTTTTTTCTGCTTCAACAGGTCCTAAGGGAACTTCATTTTCAGGATCATCTACAAAAAAAAGCAAAACTCTACCCTTTTTATAGTCATCTCCACCCAGAGAAATCATAACTTCAGGACTTGCTCCAAACTGTTTTCCAGTCCACGCAGCTGGACCCGAATCCGCAATTGCCGCTACAACCGCTCTACCGTTATCTACATTAACGATAATAACTTTTCTATACTTATACCAGTTTTTAAGATATGGCTGTCTTTTACTCCAATCAGGAAGATACAGAGTTTGAACGACTGCATACCATCTTTCAACATTTTCCAGATACTCATCCATTTCATCTTTAGAAGGAGCAAAATAACCCCAGGCCGAAAGACCTGGAGCTAAACCTTCTCTAAGAACCTTTCCCTCCCCGTGATATGAAAGTTTATCTTTAGGATAACGTCTCAAATGCTGTTCTATTCCTATAAAACCATAGGTGGTATTAAGATGTTCCCCTTCCAAAGAAGCCTTGGCTGAAATATTGTAAAAATTTTTGAAAATTTGTTCCAAAAACTTTTCTTCGCTCCTTAACAAAGGTCTTGGTTTTTCTGGTAAAACCGATTTTAAAATATTAACCAATATGCCCTTTTCATCAGAAAGTGTCAAGCTTTTGTCATCTTTTAATTTTAAAATTATTTCATGGGGTGAGGATAAAAACTTAACTTCGTCCCCAGGAGGTAACAAAAAAAGACTTCCCGTAATCAACCCTGTACCCAAAAGTTTCGCTGAGTGTTCCCTTATCTTTGAAATGTCAAGATTTTTTTCAAGAAAATAATTATTTACATGAGGATACTTATCTAAAATAGTACTTCTCAATTCTAAACTCTTTAATTTGAGCTTACGTCTTAAATTTTCTGAATCCAAAGTTTTAACTTTTATTTTATGAGCAGGCATAATTTCTGTATTTTACAAAAAATCACCCTCTGTCTATAAATTTAAGATTCTTTTTATGCGCAAAAGAGAATTTTTCTTACCTATAAATTTCATCGATTCATTTATCGGTGGAGTAACATCGCTTGAAAAAATCGCAATACGCAAGCTCATAAAAAAATCTCCCGTTTTAAATCCACTATCAGACACCAACTTCAAAAGTATATCATCTAGTTTAGATTTCCATTCCTTATCATTCAGTTTTTCTAGTACCTCGAGTGCCTTTCTCAGATGTACCTTATTTACCTTTATAAGAAGGTTATCATCTGGAGATTTTGGATTCTCGAATAATGGAAGGGCAATATTTCTGAAATCGGAAAGTTTTTTAATTCTAGTTTTTACTAAAGGTGCCGTAATTTCCAAATCCTTTATTGAGGTACAAAAGGGAGCGTACTTTTTGACTTTTTCTGCAAATTCTTTATCAGACAATTTACTAATATAAACACCATTCATCCAGAGAAGTTTGTCCTTCAAAAACTTAGGATTGGCTTCCTGAAAACCATTAATATCAAAGTTCTCAACAAATTCTTCCAATGTAAAAAATTCCCTATTGTCTTTAGGTGCCCATCCTAAAAGCATAACAAAATTTAAAAGAGCTTCTGGTAAATATCCTTCCTCTAAAAATTGCTCAACAAAAACAGAATCCTTCCTTTTAGAAAGTTTCTTACCCGTTTCTGCAGACAGAATATCAGTAAGATGGCCTATTTCAGGTCTTTCTCCTTGAAGATATTCAAAAACTAAAAGATGAATAGGTGTTGAAGGAAGCCAATCATGACCCCTTAAAATATGAGTAATCCCCATATCCAAATCGTCAACACAAACAGCGAGGTGATATGTAGGGAATCCATCTGATTTCAAAAGAGTGGCATCGTAAACATCTTTTGTATTCCAGGAAATTTCCTTTTTGTGAACAAAATCGTAGTAAGAAACAATTTTATTATCAGGCACCATTAATTTGATTGCACCCGATGAAAAATTCTTTGATCTACAAGGATCACGAAGAATTCTTGTAAAACCTTCTTCTTTCGCATTTCTCGCAGGACAATTACAAAAAAAAGCTTTACCCTTTTTAACCAACTCCTCCGCCTTTTTTTGATAAATTCCCTCCTCTTTTCTTTTAGATTGGATATATAAAGGGCCATCCCAAAATAGCTTGAATTTTTTAAGGATCTCCTGCAAAGCAATGTCTGCTCCTTCAACTTTTCTCTTTTGATCAGTATCTTCTATCCTTAAGTAAAAATCCCCACCAAAATGCTTTGCCAAAGCATAGGAATAAAGTGCTGTCCTTAAACTTCCAATATGCAAAAATCCTGTAGGACTCGGGGCAAAACGCGTTCTAACCTTCTTTTTCATCCTAAATGAATTCTACAATTAAAAACTACAATTATCTACACCTTTACTTTGATTAAATTTAGAACCAACACTTGAATTGGCCAGAATTAGCCTAACTTTCGCAAAAGAAACCAGACCCAAAAAAAGTAAAGATATTAAAATTATCCACAATTTCCTTCCTATCTTCAAATCTCAAATATTTCTACAATCTCTTATAAAGGATTTCTAGATCACCTTATAATAATTTACAATTTTAATATTTCTTAACACCTAGAAATTTTATATAATCTTTACCATGTCAAAGATAGCTCTAGTCAAAAGTTTAGATTCATATAATGGAGTAACAAAATCCCTAAAGATGATTAGTCAGGAAGTTAAATCCCGTCTTAAAAAAATTAACAAGATAATTATAAAAATAAATTTTGTTACTACAAAAAACGAACTAGCAACTACCCCATTTCCATCTGTGAAAGCATTTATTGACTTTATAAAACCTTTCTACAAAGGCAGGATAATTATCGCAGAAGAAGCTACATTAGGAGATACAACTAAAGGATTTAATACCTTCGGATTCTCTAATTTAACCAAAGAAAAAGGAATAAAAACCTTTGATTCTGGAAAGGATAAATCTGTAAAAATATCTCTACAAAGAAAAACGATAAATCTTGCAAAAATCTATACAAAACCTTCATTTGTTGTATCTATTTGCAGACCAAAAACTCACGACACCGTTGTGGTAACTTTATCAATAAAAAATTTATTAATCGGCGCCATTAAACACGGACTTTTCAAAAAGAGGTTCCAACTTCCACACGACAAAAGACTTAATTATATTATGGCAGACATCGCAGATTATACATTCCCCTCTCTTTCAATAATTGACGGAACTATTGGAATGGAAGGTAACGGCCCTGCTAACGGAAATCCAATTAAATCAGGGTGGGTTGTAACTGGTTTTGATGCCTTGGCTTGTGATTCTTTAGCCTGCTATCTAATGGGCTTTGATATTGATGACGTTGGTTATCTTAACTTAATGCGAGACAAAAAGTTAGGTAAATTATATCCCAAAGACGATATCAAAATCATAGGCGAAAACCCAGTCTCTCTTGTCAAAAAATTTAAACCTCACCGAACTTTCCAAAAACAAAGACTTTGGAAATAAACCAGAACATACTGTCATAACATTATTCCTGATAGTATAAATATTTATAATAACCGAGCGCTTAAAACAAAGGTCTTATTCTAATAGATGATTCAAAAGAGAATCTAGACGAAATCGGAAATTGAAGTTAGAAAACTATAACGCTATACTCAAAGATAAGATCTATTCTAACTATTTAAAATGGCATCTCTTACCGAAATTTCAATAATCTCACGCAAAATTATCCGCTACTCCATATATACAGTAATCCTGATTATCATTGCTAGGTTTTCAATAAACATAGGAGGAAAAATTTACAAAATTCTATTTCCCCCAAAACCAGAACCTCCCACTGTTTCCTTTGGCAAGCTTTCGGCCATGCCCTTTCCAGAAAGACCAAAGTATGATTTCAAATACAAATTAGAACTACCGGAAGGCAAGCTCCCCATATTTCCTGACAGAGCAGAGGTTTACAAAATGCCTAAACCTCAATCAAATATCAAGGTATTAGACAATGCTAAAACTAAAGCTCAAAGTTTGGGCTTTGATCCGAATGGAAGACTTCTGGATGAAAAAATACCGAATGTTTACATCTTCTCCAAAAAAGGACTTCCTTCCAGTTTAACCATGAATATAATAACCGGATTATTCTCAATCAGCTATAACCTGGAGGATGATCCTTTGGTTTTAAGAGATATTCCACCTTCCGCAGAAGCGGCCATTGCTCAAGCACTCAACTTTTTAAATGCTGGAGGACTTTTGAATGATGACCTAAGAAACGGAAAACCAACCCACCTATATCTCAAGGTCGAAGGTGGCAAATTTATTCCTGCTGTCTCATTATCGGATGCACAAATAACAAAAGTTAATATTTTCAGAAAAGCCTATGGTAAGGATGGCAATCTGGTTGCTGTGACTCCAAAAATGCCCCAGGCAAATATTTGGTTTATTATTTCCGGCGGGCGTGGAAAGCAAATCATAGCCGGAGAATACCATTACTATCCAGTCGACAAAAATAATCCCGCCACCTATCCGATAATAACTTCAGATCAAGCCTGGGAAGAATTAACTAAAAACAATGCATTTATAGCCAATCCCGGAGAAAATCCAGACGGAAATATTACCATAAGAAAAGTTTACTTGGGTTACTACGATCCCGGGCAGTACTCAGAATATTACCAACCTGTTGTAGTTTTTGAGGGAGACAATGACTTTTATGCTTACGTGCCAGCTGTCACCAGTGAATATTATCCAAAATAATTCATTAAGTTTCTAATCTTCATCCCACGAATAATTTTTAAAAACCCAATCGATTATCTTTTTGGTATCACCAAATCTGTCTTGGCTATTTAAAACCACGACAATAATCTTTCTTCCATTCCTATCCAAAAAGGTGACCAAATTTTCTTTTGCATTTTCCGTCCAACCGGTTTTTACCCCAAGAACACCTTCCACCTCACCAATAAGCTTATTAATATTTTTTAACCTATGAGCAATTTCCGCATTATAACTTCCCACAATAATTTCTTTTGTCCCAACAACATCCCTAAAAAAATTATTCTTCATAGCATAATCGGTAATCTTTGTTAAATCAAAAGCGGTAGTATACTGCATTTCCCCATCAAAACCAGAAGGGTTCTCAAAAAAAGTATTCTCCAAACCCATTTCCTCAACCTTCAAATTCATAGCCTTAACAAAAGATTGCTTCCCTCCAGGATAACTACTAGCTAAAACTTCCGCTGCATCATTTGCACTATAAACCAAAAGACCGTATATCAGATTTCTAACAGAAATTTGCTCGCCGGGAATTAAGTTCATCTTCTGGCCTTCCACATTTAATTCCGGAACAGTCAGAATACTATCCAAAGAATAATAATCCAAAGCAACTAAAGCGGTAACTATTTTTGTCGTCGAGGCGGGGAGAAGTCTAATTGAGGAGTTCTTTTCATACAAAACAAATCTAGATTCTACATCCGTAACCAAAACACTGAAAGCAGATATTTCCGGAAAGGGATCTTCTCCTTTTAATTTGGGAATTGGAACAGATTTATTATAAGACTTAACCATTACGGTTTTTTCCCGATATTTGGCAGATTTATGTTTTCCTAAAGCAAAAACACTAATCATTAATGTCGCCTGAGCAATCAGAATAAAGGAGAAAATGCAGAGATAAAAAAAGTGTTTCCGCATTAAAAAATTATCATAAAATCTATTCCTCTTTTTCATTTTTTCGGGATAAAAGAAAATCAACACGTTCCATATCTCTTGGAAAAAGAGAAGCTTCCCTGACATTACCAAGCCCGAGAATTTGCATGGTCATTCTTTCCAAACCAAAAGAAAATCCTCCTTCTGGGGGCATCCCGTATTTAAATGCTTGAAGATACATTTCAAAGTCCTCGGGATCCATACCTTTTTCTTTTATCGTCTTAACAAGCTGATCATAGTTATTAATTCTTTGACTTCCGCTTAAAATTTCTAAACCCTTATAGATCAAATCGTAGCTTAATGAATATTCAGGATTATTTGGATCCGGCATTGTATAAAAAGCTCGCTTTTTCGTAGGATAATGGGTCACAGTAACTAAATCCGAACCAAATTCCTCCAAAGCCCATTTACTTAACTCCCTTTCATCAAACGGGTCCAAGTCCAATTCATTTGTATGGTCAATACCAGTTCTTTCTTTTATTAATTTTTGTGCATCTCTCATCTTTATACGAGGTATTTTCATACCAACTTTAGGTTCTTCAACATGGAACTCTTTTAAAATATCTTTATTCCTTTCAGCTACATACTTTAAAATCTCGCCTCCAATATACTCTAACGCATCTAAAAGATCATTAAAGTTCACAAATCCAAATTCACAATCCATTTGTATTGATTCTGAAAGATGTCTGGTTGTAACCGAGGGTTCAGATCTATAAGCATGAGAGACAAGGTACACCCTTTCGAAAACAGGAACTAAAATTTGCTTATAAAGTTGAGGACTCTGTATAAGATAAGCTTGATTATCATAATATTTAATCTTGAAAACTTCAGCTCCTCCTTCGGTAGCAGAAGCTGATATTGTTGGAACAAAAACTTCTGTACATCCCAATTCTTGTGACGCTCTTCTAAATCCCTCCATAATCGCTTCCTGCACTTTAAAAATCTTCGCAACCTTTGGATGTCTTAATGTGAGAGCCCTGTAATCCAAAAGTGTAGGAAGCTGAAGTCCCAAATCTGGTTTGGCCATATCAAAAGGAAGTACATCTGCTTTTGCTAACAAATTCACTTTATCAGCCTCGATTTCAATAGTTCCCGTTTCTATATCTTTGTTGACCAAATTATCTGGGCGCTTTTTAACCAAACCCTCTATTTCAACTACAGATTCCTGCGTAAGGTCAGAAAATAAACCCTCATATCCTACTATTTGAATTAATCCACTTCTATCACGTAAGTCAATAAAAGAAACTTTTCCATGATCTCTCTTAGTACAAATCCAACCACCAATTTTAACTTTTTGGTCAATTTTATTTAAAGTTTCCCTGATTAAGATTCTTTTCATATTCGCCAAAACCAACTAATCATAACTCAGTCACTTTTTTAATCTCTTTATTTTAACATTAAGAGATTAGCCTTAAATAAAACTTCCTAAGAATATTCAAACAAAGCATAAATTCCTCTTCCCTAAGCTTCCAATATTTGGGATTATTGCTTGAATACTTCCTAACTAAAAAAACCAATTCAATTTCTCTTAAAAGCCCAGGATATAAAATCTTTAAATCTAAAAAAATTCTTTTGGCATTGGCAATTTTTCCCTTTGCCAAAATCATATATCTAACACACCTAAAAATATGCTTAAGAACATCTTTTTGCAACCTTTAATCTATCTTTATACCCTTAATTGCAAACTTCCTATATTCCGTCAAAATTTTCTCTAACTTGACCACAACACTTTGATAAACCAAATCCTTATCTATCTTAATATCGCTAAAGGGGTTTTTTCCATACAAAACAATAGATCTTTGAAGTTCCCAGATTAAAAAATGTCCATTACCTTTATGACTTGCAAAAGATTCGTCCTTAAATTTTAACTCATCCAACCACTTGACACTCAAAGATAACCCTAAAGGCCTATACTTGGCATAAACATTTTTTAAGTAAATAAAATCTCCTAAAGAATAATTTTTTAAAACAATCCAAAGATCCACGTCGCTTTCAGGGTTTTCAAAACCTGCCGAATAACTACCAAAAAGCAAAATACACTCTACGCGCTTTTTCGTAAAAAACTTAAAAACATCATTGATAAATTCGTCAATAAAACCAATCTTTTCAAAAGTACTCTTTTTCATATCTTTCCCAAAATATCCCAAAAAAGATCATCCAGTTTATTCTCTCCATCAAGAATCACTGAATTGGAAGGTAAGTATCTCGAATACAAATCATTCAAAATAGCTATTTCTTCTATGTTAAAAAGTGAGACTTTTCCTCTTAATAAATTCCTTTCTCGAGAAATTTCAGGTTTCAAAATCAAAAAAAACACTTGATCTATAGAGGGTAAAAACCTCTTAAGAATGATTAGTAAAAAATTATAATCATGGTTGCGGATAACTTTCTTTATCCTGTAAAACTCTATATAAACCAGACGATCCCAAAAACCTCTATCCAAAAAAAGATAGTCCAATTTTATATCCGAATTTACAACTTTCAAAATTCTATTTCCAAGTGTAAAAACGGTCCAAAGCTGCTGGTCAAAAACGCAATCTTTCCTATCCTTAAAGCTACAACTTCGAAACCCTTCATTGATAATTTCAGAAACCATACCTTTTTCCTTTAGATAAAAATCCAGCTTCTTGATTAGAGCTGATTTACCTGATTTTGACGTTCCAGTAAACTCAATTATTTTCATAAATATTTCATTATTCTACATTCTTACGATTTTCTTCTCAAATATTGATTTATCTTCTGTCTAGCCAAACTTGTAACAACGAAATTTAACCAATCGGGATTGGGAGGTCTGGGATTTTTAGATTTAACAATCTCAACAACCTGTCCGCTTGTCAACTTAAAATCCAAGGGGACAATCTTTCCATCAACTTTAGCCGTTTTAATATACTCGGCAAGATTGGTATGCACCGCGTAAGCAAAATCAATTGGAGTTGCATCCTCTGGAAGATCAAAGACATCTCCCTTGGGAGAAAAGACAAAAATTCTTTTGGAAAACGTATCCAATTTGACAGTTTGTAAATATTCCTTAGCATCTTTTACTCGATTTTGCCATTCCGCAAGTTGCTTAACCCAACTTAACTTATCAACAATGGTTACAACATGGTTACTTAGGTCTCCTGATATTTTTGATGCTCTCTTACTTTTTACTTCACTATAAGCCCAATGGGCTGCAATACCAAATTCAGATTGTCTATGCATTTCCAAAGTTCTTATCTGTATTTCTAGAATTTTTCCTCCCGGCCCAAAAACTTTGGTGTGAATAGATTGATAACCATTAGGTTTAGGTTGAGCTATAAAATCAGAAATTCCCAAATGAGGAACCGGTTTATAACATTTATGAACTACCCCAAGGCTAATATAACATTCAGGAATTGTAACAACGATTATTCTTAATGCTACAATATCATATATTTTCGAAAAATCCCACTTTACATTCGGTCTTTCCAGTTTCTTCCAAAGTGAAAAAAGGTGCTTTTTCCTACCGTCTATCCTCGCCTTAATCCCTTCTTCAGCTAAACTCCTTAAAAGATTTCTCTTAACCCTTTTTATATATTCTTCCGCTTTCCTATAATAAATTTTAGATTCACTTTTTACCCTCTTAAATTCTTCAGGATAAATGTAGGGAAAAGCTAAATCATCCAATTCCGCTTTTATTTCTCCCATCCCAAGCCTTTCCGCTAGTGGTGCGTAAATCTCAATGGTTTCAGAGGAAATTCTTATCCTTTTCTCTTTCGGTAAAGCGTAAAGAGTACGCATGTTATGAAGTCTATCGGCTAGTTTAACAAGAACAACTCTTAGATCCTTTGCCATAGCAAAAAACATTTTCCTCAAGTTTTCAACAAATTCCTCCTCTTTGCTTCCGCGAAGTTTTATATTAGAAACTTTAGTCACACCATCCACCAAAAAAGAAACATCCTCGCCAAACCTTTCCTCAATGTCCTTTAAGGTCGCTGCTCCGTCTTCAACACTATCATGTAAAAGCCCTGCCAAAATCGCGCTTAAATCAAGTTTCCATGAGGCTAAAATTTTGGCTGTCTCTAGCCCATGCATAACGTAAGGCTCCCCCGTTAATCTCCTCTGTCCAGAATGAGCCAGTTTCGCAAAATCCCAAGCTCTTTTCAATGAAGCCAAAACTTTTTCCTTATCTTCCCAAGACTCAAAAATTTTTAGAAAATCTCTAAATTCTTTTTCCATAATAACTAAGTTAATCTGAGATCCTTAACTTTCAACTGAAGTTTTTGATTTCCATTCCAAATGTCTTTTGACAAATTATAGGCAACATCTATATAAATATCTGGCTCAAGTTTTTGCAAGTAATGGGCCATTCCAAAAGCAATTCCTTCAAATCTAACTCCATTATTTTCAAGAAACAATCTTAAATGAGTAGAATCTGACCCAACAATTTTCGCATCAACTAATCTCACATTCCTGGTTACAAACAAAGGCGCGGGGTTACCCAAACCTGTAGGTTCGAATTCATCAATTTTGTTGCAAAGCTCTAAACTCAAATTATCAAAATCTAACTCCAAATCTGCATATAGTTTTTTTCTTAACAAATCTTCATCTAAAAGCTCTGAAGCATACTTTTCAAATCTTTTTTTAAAAACTTCCAGCTTTGAAGTTTCAATAGAAAATCCAGCTGCCATTGGGTGTCCACCTCCACCTAAAATAAGGTTTTCAAACTTTCTAATTGATTCAATAATATTAAAACCGGAAATCGAGCGGGCTGACGCTTTGGATATTTTTTCTCCCTTGGAAAAAACTATTGTAGGTCTCCAAAATTCCTCAACCAACTTTGACGCTGCCAAACCTATAACACCCTCATGATATCTTTCATGCGCAACTATAATCGCTTTTTTCAACTTCTCCTTCAAAACTTGTCCTCTTACATGAAATAATACTTCATCTACAATCCTTTGACGCTCTTGATTAACTCTTCCCAACAAACTCGCAAGTTCATAGGCTTTTCTTTCATCTCTTGTGCATAAAAGCCGTAAAGAATCAATTGCGTTTTTAACACGACCCATAGCATTTATTCTCGGTGCTATAATAAATCCCACCTCATAAGTACCAATCTTAACCAAATTTCTATCAGAAAAACCACCTTTAACTAAACCAGCTTCATCCAATAACGCCAATAGACCAATCCTTTTTGTATTATTCAAAGAAAAAAGACCATGTTTGGCAAAAGATCGATTGGTTTGAATCAAAGACATTTGATCCGCAACGGTTCCTATTGCCACAAGATCTAAACCGTCACTCATAAATTTCGAATCCGAAATACCAAACTCTTTTTTAATTTCTCTAGACAAAATCCAAGCAATCGCCGAACCGCTTATCTTATTTGTATGAATTATTGAATCAGCTTTGGGAATCCTTTCTTGTTTTTGATGATGATCCGTTATTATCACCTTCAAACCCAAAGACAATGCCTTATCAACCGCTTCATAAGCAACAATTCCGTTATCCACAGTTATTATTAGTTTTACTTGGGGGTAGCGCGATTTGAGATTTTCTATACTTGACAGATTTATTCCATAACCTTCTTCAAACCTGTCTGGCAGATAAGGATAAACATTTTTGGATAATGAATATAAAGTTTCCCACAATATGGCTGTAGCACAAATTCCATCGGCATCATAATCTCCAAAAATAACTATTTGTTGATTTTCCCTAATCGCCTTCTTTATTACTTTCAAAGCTTTTTTTACTTGATTAACTTCAATATTCAAATCGGCTAATTTTAATTGGTAAGGCGAAGTTGGATTAAAAAACTCCGCCTTTTGCTTTTCCGTCTTCAAACCTCGATTTTTCAAGAGGATGTTTACAATATCGGAGGTCTTTATTTTTTTAGATCCCCGATTAGCAACTCTACCTAAAATCTCCCATTTTAAATCTTTTGTCCTCATAATATTCATATCCTAATCATCACTATCTGAAGTATAATAATATCATCATGGAAATTAAATTACCTAAAAAAGTCAAAGAAGTTTTGGATAAATTCAATGACGAAGGATACGAAATTTATATTGTCGGCGGAGCTGTAAGAGATATATTAATGAACAAATTGGTTTACGATTGGGATTTCACCACCAACGCAACCCCTGACAAAATATTAAAAATATTCAAAGAAGCTTACTACACAAACGATTTTGGCACCGTTGGAATCCCTAATGAAAACAAAAGAGAAAGACCATTCGAAATAACCACCTTCAGAAAAGAATACGGATACTCTGATTCACGAAGACCTGACAGAGTCGAATGGGGAAAAACACTTGAAGATGACCTGCAAAGGCGTGATTTTACCATTAATGCAATGGCACTTCAGGAAGAAAAAAGAGAAAAGGCAAAAAAAGAAAATAAAGATGAATACTCTTCTGACTTTATTAGTTGCAATATGAAACTCATAGATTTTTTTAATGGTCAGGCCGATCTAAGGAATAAAATCATCCGAGCTGTTGGTAATCCTGACGAACGGATTTCAGAAGATGCTCTACGCATGATGCGGGCTATAAGAATTGCCTCTGAATTAAATTTTAAAATTGAAGAAAAAACATTTAACGCAATAATAAAAAATGCTAGTTTAATAAATAAAATTAGCAAAGAAAGAGTAAGAGATGAACTCTTTAAACTTCTAAAATCACCATATCCCCACAAAGGAATTCTACTTTTAAAAAATTCCCTGCTTATGCAAAAAATTTTACCGGAAATGGAAAAAACATTCGGGGTAGAACAAAAATCACCCGGCAGACACCACATCTTTGAAGTTGGTTTACATAGTCTTAACTCACTTAAATTTATAGCCGAAAGAAATGAAGATCCGATAGTTCGTCTAGCTACCTTAATTCATGATATTGGAAAACCCCAAACATTCAAAAAACTGGAAAATGGTACAATTACCTTCTACAATCATGAAATTATCGGTGCCCAAATAGCCAAAAGAATTGCCGAAAGGCTTCATTTCTCCAAAAAACAGAAAGAAAAACTATTCAAACTAGTAAGGTATCATCAATTTTCAGTAGATGAGAGACAAACAGACTCGGCAATCCGCAGATTTATTCGGAAAGTGGGAATAGAAAATCTGAAAGATATCTTGGATTTACGCGTAGGTGACAGGTTAGGAGGAGGGGCTAGAGAAACTTCATGGAGACTTGAGGAATTTAAAAGACGTCTAATAGAAGTACAAAAACAACCGTTTACCGTACATGATCTTAAAATAACAGGTTATGATGTTATGAAAATACTCAACATCCAACCAGGACCAAAAGTGGGTGAAATTTTGGATAAACTTTTTGAAGAAGTCATCAATCATAAAATTGAAAACAACAAACTAGTGTTAATTAAAAGATTAGAAGAAATAAAAAATGAAAGATAATTTAGAGAAGCTAGATTTCAAGGACTTATTTTTTAAATAACTTAATCTTTTTTTCTCTTATTTCCTCCCAATAAACAACCAAAGGAACTGCCACAAAGGGTGAAGAATAAGTTCCCAAGATAGTTCCAATAAGAAGGGCCAAAGAAAACCACCTTATTGTAGATCCTCCCAAAAGTATCAAGGCTATAAGCATAAATATAATTGTAAAAGAATTATTTAAAGACCTAACCATAGTTTCTGTTATAGCCCGATTCGCAATTTGATACAACGAACCACCAGCTTTTGCTTGAGTTTCCCTAATCCTGTCATAGACAACAATCGTATCATGAACAGAAAAAGACAAAGTGGTTAAAAAGGCAGTCACAAAAAGAAAATCAACTTCCGCTCCAAAGAAATGTCCAATAATTGAAAAAATTCCCAAAAGACAAAAACTATCATGAAACATTGCAAATATTGCTGAAACACCGTACTTCAAACTTTTAAACTGGATAGCCACCCAGAGCATTATAGAAAAAGATGAAATCGCAATAGCATAAATAGTCTTCTTAATGAGCTCAGGCCCAATGGAAGGTCCGACAATTTCATACCTTAATTCCTCAATTTGGCCTTTATCTTTAAAACTTTCAATTATTTTTTTTACCTTATCCTGATCTCCAACCTCAAGAACAGGCAAACGAAAGAAATATTTGTTATCTGAAGTCTCCTGGATAGAAAAAACATTTATTCCCTCTTCCTCAAATTTTTTAGAAATATCATCTTTAGAAATACCCTCTCCAAAGGAATACTCCGCAATCGTCCCACCCTTAAAATCTATTCCCAAGTTCAAACCCCAATTAACCAAACCAAAAATTCCAGAAGCAATCAAAATTCCAGAAATAATTAAATATATAATTCTAAATTTCATCCAGTCCATAATATTTAAGAATTCAAGATAATAAGAATTACGAGAATAAAATTATTCACCATTCTCCAAAATCTTTTATTTATCTATCCCTATCTCTAATAAATACTCTTAATAAATTCCTGCTGACTACTATTCCTGTAAATAAACTTATAGCAATCCCCATCGCCAAAGTCACCGCAAAACCTCTCACCGATCCTGAAGTGTGTAAAAAATTAAAATCCAAAGGATTAGCCAAAACAAACGCTGTAACTAATGTTGCAATATTCGCATCTCTTATCGAATCCCAAGCTCTGCCAAAAGAAACTTCCAACGCATCGGCTAAATTTCTTTTGTATTTCTCTTCTTTAAAACGCTCAAAAATCAAAATGTTAGAATCCACAGCCATTCCTACAGACAAAAGAAATCCCGCGATTCCCGGTAAAGTAAGAACAACAGGTATAAGTTTATACAAGGCAAGAGTTAATACTCCAAAAATTATAAGTGCAATATCAGCAACCAAACCTAATTTACCATAACTTAATAACATAAAAACCATAACCATAACCAACCCTACTAAACCTGCCTTTATACTCCTGGCAATAGACTCCGTGCCCAAAATTGCACCAATAGTTCTTTGTTCAACCAATTTAACAGGTGCCGGAAGAGCACCAGCATTAAGCTGGATTGATAAATTTTTAGCTTCCTTTAAGTCGAAATCGCCACTTATTTGAGCAGAACCCCCCGAAATTTTTTCCTGAACCACTGGAGCCGAAACTAACTCCTGATCTAAAAGAATAGCTAAAGGTTTTCCAATATTCTTTTCAGAAATCATTTCAAATTTTTTGGCACCCTCTTCATTAAATTGCAAAAGAACAACCGGTTTACCTGTGGACTTGTCAAAACCTACATCAGAACTTTTTAAATCCGCACCTGTCAAGTCAGTCAAATTCAAACCCGGTTTATCCTCTTCTCCTACTTCGGCAAAGTAAAGTTGCGCAGTTTTTCCGATAATCTCTATTGCTTCCTGTGTTTCCTTAACACCCGGAAGTTCCACAATCACTCTGTCCTTGTCCTGAAAAGATGATGTTTGAACATTAGGCTCGCTAACACCAAAAAGATTAACTCTTTTTTCCATAACCTTTCTTACGGCATCTACAGCAACCTTTCTCCTTCCCTCCTCAATACCAGTAGTATCCACTTCAAAAACCAAATGAGATCCACCCGCGAGATCAAGTCCTAAAACCAAATCAAAATTCTTCTTGATATAAAATTTACCCAGATGAAAATCAAGGTCATACCTTTTAAAAACTTTATCTATCTTGAAACTTTTAAGGCTCAATTTTACTGGAATTTCTTTAGGCAGACTTATGTAAGTAGAGGTTAAGGAAAGTAAAAGTATAAGGAAAAGTTTTAAGAAGTTTTTACGCATTTATGAAACCAATTCTTCTTCATCTCCAATTATCATAATCCTACTACCGGAAAGTATACTTGTCAAAAATGGGTCTCTTCTTTTTTTTCGAAAGTCAAGCTCTTCTTTACTCATCACCGTGTAGTTAATCTCCTTTCCTCTCTTTGATTCCTCCCGTCTTATCAATGCGGCAAGCTCCGGCAAAACTATATCTCCGACAACAAGTATATCTACATCATCATCCCTTTTTCCAGGTTTTCTTCTAACAAATCTTCCTGAAAACATAACGTAACCAACTTTACCTATTTTATTCCTATTTTGCCATATTTCTGCTCCCAAACCTTTTGTTTTCGCAACCAAAGAAAGTAAATCGTTGAAAAAAGGATAATCTTGTCTAGGCCAGTAATACAACCTATTTCCTCGTTTTTCACTTTTTAAAATTCCAGCCCCTTCCAACTTTTCAAGCTCTCTCCTTACGGCGTTTATTTCCTCTTTTACTTCCCTTACAATCCCTCTAACATGGTACATCTCTGTAATATCAGAAAAGAAAAGCTCTAAAATCTTTATCCTTACTTTGGAAGTGATTATATCCTCTAAACTAGCCATTTATTTTAGGGGCAGACAAAAATGAAAGTAAGCTAATTATAGCTTATTTTATTCCCTTCTGGAACAGCCTCAATCCACGTCTCACCTCTGACCAAACTAATCTCTTTCCCCTCCTCGTCAAAAAAAGCCAAATTCTCTTCTTTAACCCTTTTTCTCCAAACTCCTTTAATTACATCACCATTTTGAAAAACCAGTAATTTTCCCTCACCAATTGTTGTATAAAACATATGTCCTTCATTGTCAACAGGTCCTTCCTCCTTAACAAATAGAATAACTACATTTTTAGCGAAAAGTTGCTGCTTGTTTTCATAATCAATATGCTCCTTTCCCCCATTGAATCTTAAATATCTATTTCCTCCCTTTTCATATTTCCACAAAACATTATAATCTCCTTTATTTCTCCAAAACTCAAAAGATATTTGGGTAGCGGAAGGAGAATCTAAAGGTTCGTCTTCTTTAAATTTCCAAGATATATAATTTTCATTCCAGGCCTCTCCTTTCGAATTTCTAAAAGCAAAACCTCTTTTTTCCGCCTCCTCAAATATCTTATCGGTGAATCCCGCAACTGAATGCTCCCAAGCCGATTTTTCTCCCAAACGGTATTGATCTCTAATAATCACAGGATAACCGATATTAGTCCCTCCATCGAAAGCATTACCTTTAGGTGATCTCCAACTCATTCTTTCAAGAAGCCTAAATGCGTCAACTTTACTGGCGGTATAACCTGCTGGTTTAACACCCCCGGGACAGCTTCCACAAATATTGTTTGCGCCGCCAACATGAACAAATATTGGCTTGTCTCCATATGCAGCTGCCCAATTTATAAAATAAACCCTCGCACTTCTTATAGGTGCAATTTTTACATCCTCAGCCGATACACCACAATAGAAAATAGACAAAAACCTAGTAATTCCACCTTCAGAAACCGCTTCGTATACCACATCTGCCTTGGAAATCCCAGATTGGGGTCTTGAGTCTTGATGATTCTCAATTATTGCGGCTATTGGACGCCTGGTTTCCCAAATCTCGCGCTCTGGCTTACTGTAAAGTTTCCCATTTATGGGACATGTTTCCGTCTTTGGAAGATTAGGATCTATTTTCCCCTTCGTAGAAGAGAAATCATCAGACTTGTAAGGTTCTTTAAGATAGGAAAACAAAGCCCAAGAAGTACCTGTTGCCAAAAAATAAACACCAAGGAAGGAAACAATAACCATAAATTTTTTACCCGAGAAGATTTCAAATATTTTTTTCATACTTAAAAGATATCCATTTCAACTATCATACCTAAAAAAATTTATTCTTTAAAGCCATATTCAGGGCTTTTTTTTCCTCATCAGATAATTCTAAATTACTTTTACCCTTTTTGACACCTTTTAGATAAATCCTAGTACGTTCTCGCGTATGTAAACCGGTAATAATAAAGCCGTTATCCTCGCCATCCAAAATTGCCAAAGAAAAACTGTGATTACCTCCAACATCCCCAAACGGATTGTATCTAATCAGACCTTTTTTTTGTAAATGTGATCTAGCCTTTTGTTCAAATTCCAAAATCTCTTTCTCTACCCTCTTTAAAGATTTAGAAAAATTTTCTTCCTTATTTATGACACTTTCCAAAACTTTAATTAAATTTCCTTTTTCAACACCTTTGGAAAGATTACGAAAATATCTAATAATTAAAGTAAAAGCTAATGTTAAAACAAAAAGCCAAAAAATAACAATCCCAAAAAAATAATACTCCACAGTCATGCAACTCTATAATTGTACAAAATACATCACCTTTATTCAAACAGAAAATTAAGACTCGAACATTTTTGCATATCCAATTTACTTTTTTCAAGACACAATCTAAAATGTTTGTCAAATGTCTAATAAAAAGAGAAGAACAAAAAAAGAGAAAATAAATCCAAAATACAACTTTTTAATAAGTTGGAAACCTTCAGAAGATGAGGCTAAAAAATCAAATTTTGAAGCTAATGTCAATAGGGATTTATCCAAAGATAAAATTCGATATTCTAAAAGTCAAAAAAGTATTTTTATTGCCAAAGATACGGGAAAATATAATGATATTAAAGCTATCAAAAGAGATTTATTAAAAAGTCTCTTATACTTTCACCTGATTATAGCTTCAGAAATAATGATATACTTACTTTGGTATAAAAAATAGTTTCAATCTGTCCTAGGAAGGGAGGTGAATGTAAAAATGTATTGTGTCAAATGTAGAGCAAAGAGAGAAGGTAAAAATAAAGAAGTTGTAACCACAAAGAACGGCAAGAAAGCCCAAAAGGCAGTTTGTGAAGTTTGTGGTACGAAAATGTTCAAAATTCTAGGCAATGCTTAAATTTTGCCTTCCCGAAAAGAGATCCAAGAGTAGCCTATAAAAGTAAATGAAAGGCTTCTCTTGGTTTAAAATTAAATTTAAAATGTCCCCAAATTTCCAAAATGTCTTCAAGGTTTTTAAAAGATACTACAAAAAAATTCCGCTGGAAATTTTTGGAAAAAATTCCTATAAAACTTTAGTGTCTACTATTCTGTCTTCAAGAACAAAAGATGAAATCACACTCGTTGCTTCAAAAAGACTTTTTAAAAAAGCAGATAATATTTTCAAACTAGATCAATTGGATCAATCTGAAATTAGAAACCTGATATATCCTGTTGGCTTTTACAAAACCAAAGCAGAATATCTTAAAAAAATAGCTAAGATAATCACAACTAGATACAAAGGTAAAATACCAAGGACTAAAAATCAACTTCTTCGTCTACCTGGAGTTGGAAGTAAAACAGCCAATCTAGTTCTTAACAGAGCCTTTAAAATCCCCGCAATTGCAGTTGATACTCATGTCCACAGAATTTCAAATATCCTAAAATGGGTTAGTACAAAAACACCGGAACAAACAGAAAAAGAATTAGTAAAAATTTTACCAAAGAAATACTGGAGTGATATAAATAGACTCTTCGTATCGATCGGCCGCCAGTTTACATCAAAGAAGAAACTGATAAATTTTCTTAAAAAGAATAAGCTTATTTAAAAAGCAAGAAAATAAAAAATTGTAAGAACTGCAGATCATATAATAGGAATTGCTCAAATATTCGTAACCTTAACTTTTTCTTAATTCCCCGCATACAAAGTCTTTACCAAGATACGGCGCTTGAAATCGAATTTTCTCCTATTAAAGCATATACACCACCACTACTAAGTTTTTTCATGGATATTTTAGGAGTTTATTTATGACATAAATTATCTTCATCCAAAGATAATTAGCTTGGAAAATATTTTACAATATCAATCATTTATCTTTCTGCCACCTTTATAACTGCCGGGATAGTAACTAAATTATCAGTTTTGACTGCAATTATACCTTCATGTCATATAAACCAAGTCACTCGTTAAATTAAATATCTTCTGAAAAATCATTATCAATAATATGACCCTCTTCTACATCTGAATTACCCAATCTTTTAAAAATTTTTGCAATTAGATATCCTGATATAAATCCTCCAACATGAGCCCAAAAGGCAATACCGCCACTTTGCATATCAACTATCGAGCCCACACCGGAAAAAAGTTGAGTAAAAAACCAATAAACCAGCATAAAATATGAAGAAACATCAATTGTCGTCCAGTAAAAACCAATTGGAATTAAAGTGGTAATCTTATGATTTGGAAAAAAAACAAGATAGGCACCCAAAATACCCGCCACAGCACCGGAGGCCCCTAGCATGGGTACATTTGACGAAGAAGAAAAAAGGTATTGCATAAGTCCTCCAAAAACTCCCGAAACCAGATATACAATTAAAAATAAAAACGAGCCGAATTTTTCTTCAACATTATCTCCAAATATTTTCAAAAACCACATATTCGAAATAATATGCAAAAATCCAGCGTGTAAAAACTGGCTGGTTATAAATAATTTCAAACTGGAATAATAGTAAAAATTTACTTTTGAAGGAATTAAAGCATAATTTTCTATCAAAAATTCGGGATTTATTAAAATAATTTCAATAATAAAAATCAAAACATTTATTAAAATTAACAACATTGTTACCAGCGGGAATCTATAAGTAGGATTGCTATCTTTAAGTGGAAACATATTAAGATAAACTCAAAATTAAAATTTCAAAAATCAAAATTAATACGCGGTTATGGCAACTGCAAAGGTGTTTTGGGCATAAATACAACCCCAGACATACTCACCACCATTTAATATTTTTTTATGTCCTAAAGTGTTATCCCACAAAGAAACTGTTTCTTGAGGGGTTTCCCCTCCCATCGCTAAAAATTCGGCAATTACTGAATATTTTTCAAAAATCCAATTTAAATCCGGTCTTCTCTCCTTCAAATTACTAAACCCCTCATGACCATCGAGCTTGCCAATTTCCAGTAATTCATTTAAACGAATTGAAGCAATTGTGCAAAGATCATCTTTCTGATTTAAGGGATTAACGCCATACTCCTGCCTTTTTTTATTCACTTCTAACCAAAGCTCAGGCCCACCCCATGAAACTTTAGGTTTAACAGTTATTATTGTTGGCATCGGTTTCGTGGATGGAGTCGCTGTATTTTTGGGAATTAAAGTAGAGAAGGGTGTGGGTGTGATTTCAACCTTTTCACTGGATAAACTCCTCAAAGATTTTTCAATATCCTCGAAAGCTTTATAGTAGCCACTCCAAAAACCGGCAAAATAACCAAAGATGACCAAAAAAGAAAGCAAAACAAAAGCAAAGCTTAATAGAAAGACTTTAAGTATGTCCAGCCAAAAAATTTTTTTTATCTTAATAATCATAATTCACAAATAATCGTAACCGGACCGTCCAAAACTGCGCTAATTTCCATATATGAACCAAATTCTCCAGTTTCCACCTTCAAACCAAATGATCTTAAACTCCTGACAAACTCCTCAATTACCTTCCGAGCATCTTCAGGCATTGCTGCGTCAATGAAAGAGGGCCTCCTGCCACCGGAAGTATCCGCATACAATGTGAATTGAGAAACAACCAAAACCTCCGAATTCGTTTCAGATACTGACAGGTTCATTTTTCCCTTATTGTCAGCCATTATTCTTAGCTTGGATAATTTTTCTGCCAAAACTCTAGCCTTCGAAAAATCATCTCCTCTTCCAACACCCACCAAAACTAAAATACCTTTATTTATTTCACCAACTTTGATTTTTTTCTGGACAACTTCTACCTTCGCCTTTTTTACTCTTTGAATTACTAGTTTCATTTATAATCTTTAAAGGTAAATTTTAGAATTATTTATATAAAAAGCTTTTTATTACTTATTTCTTCTTGATTCACCTTTCTCAAGCAATTCCCAGAAATATTTAACAATAAAAAATACCCATAACAAGGCAATCAATAAAAAAATCAGATTAAATAATAAACCCTGGGGACTAATAAAAGCATATAAAAAACCAACAACAAAGATAAAAAGAAAACCTACAAAAAATATAAAATATTCTGCAAAGAGTTTAATCAATTTTGATATAACACCCATAACAACTTTCTAATTTTAAACCTTAATTCTTTCATTTAACAATAAACGAAAAGTTAAAAGATAAAAAATTAAAGCACCCCAAAGCGCATGATGTTTCAACAATAAGGGCAGATTAACTGAATTTTTAAAATTTAAAGTCATTAAAAAATAGGACAAAAATAAAAATAAATAGTAGCGAAAATCATTAACTTCTTCTCTTAAATATTCCACCACCGAAAAAAGAGGAATCAGCATCCAAACAAAATGATGTTTCCATGAATTGTTAACAACTAAAATACTAAAATTAGAAAGAAATCCAAAAAAAAGCAATTTAAACATGTAATTCATTCTATTAAATTTACAAAAATATATAATTGGCAAAAGTAAAACTATATAAAATATATATTTAATGAAAATAAAAAATTGACCATTCCCTAATAATTCATTAATAAAACCGGGAAGAGATTGGTTATAATAAGCCAAAGCAACACTAGAAAAAAGATTTGGCAAGGTATTGGAAAAATAGTAAAGATAAATTTCCTCACCTAAAAAAGGAAAGGATAAAATCAGCAAAGAAAAACTAAAAACAAAAAATGATAATAAAGTTTTCCGATTCCTTTCCAAAAAGGGAATCAAAAGTAAAAGCAAAGGCCATACCTTTAGAATTGAAGCCAGACTTATAAATAATCCCGAATATACATATTCATCTTTAACATAAAAATAAATAAATAAAATAACTGCCAATAAAACAAAATTATTTATTTGTCCCATTCCGAGTGTGAATTTTGTTGGAAAAAAATTAAAAGCAATTATTAAAAGAAACATTCCTAAATTTGAAAAAGGCCCTATTTTAACAATTTTAAAAAGTAAATACAAAGAAAAAATAAGACAAAATATTGAAATACCAGTAAAAACCTTGCCTGCAACCGACAAAGGCAAGAAAGATAAAAAAATAAAAAGAAAAAGTGAAGGGGGTGGATAAAGAAACAAGCCAAAATCCTTACCCCGGTCAAGGTATGGATTCCCCTTCTCCATGAATGTATAAGCCGCGTAATAATAACTAGTAAAATCGGGAAAATTATTATAAAACAAGGGTTTGAGAATCAGCGAAAAAGAAAAAAATAATACAATAAGCAGTATTAATTTAACCAAAAAATCGTATTTTCCGTTCTTATCCAACAACCTCTTTGACCTCATTATTTATATTAGCATTTTAAACAATCCAGATTGACAACAAGTATTTAGACTAACTAAACTTAAATTGTGAAAAGATTTCCCTTTTTCAATACAGTTACTGTGCTTTTTCCTCTCTTAATCTTTTTATCAATTTTCTCAATAACCCTAAGCCAGATTTTTCTTTTAGAACCAAAAATGGTCAAGAAAACTACTTTACCTAATCAACTAGCAGGTCGGGTAATTTCTTCAACTTGCCATGAACCAATGAGTGGGTGTGGCAGTAATTACTATTGGGATTCACAGACCTGCTCTTGTAAATGTGTTACGAGTAATACCTGTCCAACTAATTATTATTGGAATACAACCTCATGTTCGTGTGTTCCTCAAACAACCACCAATAAAACAACTTGTGACCCGCAATACTGCGGGATCAATCGTTACTGGGATGAATCTTCATGCTCGTGTAAATGCGCATCCTTCACTGCCTGCCCGACGGATCAGTACTGGGATGTTGCATCCTGCAGTTGCTTGCCTTCTACATCAGCAAACTTTACCCCCACTCCTACAACCAAAACTTCCCCAACTACCACAAGCAGTATCACTGATTGTACCCAGCAATATTGTGGTTTAAACCGCTACTGGGATCACGCATCTTGTTCATGCAAATGTGCATCATATACTGCCTGTCTAACAAATTACTTCTGGGATACCTCATCCTGTAGTTGTCTTCCTTTAACCGAAACGAATACCAAAACTACTTCAGAACCATCAAGTTGCACAACACCAACTTCGGATTGTCCTGCAAATTATTATTGGGACAGCAAAACTTGCTCCTGCAAATATTTGATAACAAATCTTGACAGACTTGCCCATGAAACTCCCGAAGTAACCACATGTGTCAAATCAAAGTTGGCAGATTACGAGTATCAAAGATTTAGATATTTTATACCCACCACCCAGCAAGATTTTGATGAAATAGAAAATCTCCACGATAGAGTTTTAGATTGTTGGAGATTAGAAATATCAGCTTCTGAAACAGCTCAAATTAAAACTACATTAATTGAAAAAGAAAAATGTCTCATCAATTCCATCGGAGAAAATGCATACCGTCAAATTTATGAAGGAAAAAGGTCCCCCACCCAAAATGAGCATTTGTGGTTTGAAAAATGCTTCGGAAATATTCCAGCAAGTACGGTTGTTTTCCTTGATAAGGATGAGAATCTCTCAAAGGAAACTATTTCCTGCCTCAAAAAAACACTTGGGCCAGATTTATATCAAAAGGTGTATTCTCAAAAGGCTCAAGTACCAGCCAACCTACAAAAGGGGGTTGAAATTTGTTTCGGGGCAAAATCACAACCGTTTGAAATTGGTTCCGTATACAAAATTCCTGAATCCGTAAGAAACTGCTTAACACAAAACTTAGGGGAAGTAAAAATTGACATGTTAATTGAGGGTGTAGCCCAGTTAACTGAAGACAAAAAGGAAAAAGCCGTATCATGTTTTGAAATGATTAACCAATCCCAGAAAAAATTTCTTCCGCCCCCACCCGAACAAATTCCCTTTATCAAAGAAAGTGATTCTATAAAAGTTACAAACGTAAAACAGGAGAAAAAAACCATAAAGAAAAAGACCTATGGAGGCAAAATAACGCTGGAGGGCAGAGCTACACCAAATAGCATCGTCAATCTCTATTTCTTTTCAGAGCCAATCGTCGTCACCACAAAAACCGATGAAAACGGCGACTGGATTTTTGAAATGCAAAAGCCGATGGATGAGGGAAAACATATTGTTTATGCTATGACAAAAACCGAAGAGGGTAATTTGATTAGATCATCAATTTTAAGTTTTGAAGTCATCGCGGCAGAAAAGGTATCAACTCCCCAAATTTTTCTTGAAGAAGACAAAGTTACAAGTGTAACAAAAGATTTCATATACTATTCTTTAGCCGCAATACTGATAATATCTTTAATTATTTCTGGAAGTATTTTTTACATTCAAACAAGCAAAAAAATAAATAAAATGGGAGAAAATGAATTAAACAGGAATAGTAAAACTAAACCTTGACCCGGATCCATAAATCGACTCAACAGATATTCTTCCTCCCAAAGCTTCAACTATTTTTTTGGTAATCCATAAACCCAAACCAGTTCCTCTTACATTTTCGGTTTTCTTATCCTGAACCCGGTGGAATTTCGAAAAGAGTTTTACTATCTCATCTGGGGGTATTCCAATACCTGTATCCTTAACAGCTATTTCAATAAACTTATCCCTTTTTCTTGCACTAATTTCTATATTTCCCTCAAGAGTATATTTTATCGAATTACCTAAAAGATTAGTTATAATTTGACGCAATCTATTTCTATCAGTTTTTACAACAGGAAGATTTTCTTCTTGATAATTAATAATCAAACCTTTTGCATCAGCTGATGATTTCATGGTAGCAATAACATCCTGAATAACTTTATTAACATCAACTTCGGTTAGTTCATAGGTTAACCTACCCTGTTCAATTCTTGAAACATCCAAAAGATCTTCTATTAAATTTCTTAAATCATCGGTTAAACTTTGCAAAAGAGAAATATCAGAAACAATTTTTTGAGCCTCTTGGGGAGAAATTTTTTTCTGCAAAAGATCTAAGTACCCTACCAATGCTGTAATTGGAGTTCTTAATTCATGGGCTGCCATTGACAAAAATTCATCCTTAAGCTTATCCACTTCTTCAAGTTGTCTTACTTTCTGAGCCTTTTGGTAAAAAATAAAGTGATTTATCAATAATGCCAAGGCAAATAAAATTAACAAAAAAAGTACAAGATAGGAATCTTTTGATGTTCTTTGTAGTATTTGATCTACCTTATCAACCTTTAATTTTAAAAACATTATATAGTTTTTGCCGCTAACTTCACCTAAAGGAACTGAAACATTCCACAAATTCATACCAGCTTTGGGATCATAGCTTAAACCAGCAAAGGGCTCATTAAAACTCAAGGAGAGCTGGTTTAAACCTAAGTTACTAAAATCTTCAGTTTCATAATTTAAAGACGATGAAATAACAAGATTAATTTTTTTGTTTTCCTGATAAAGTATGGAAATATCAAAAATATCACTATTCGAATTTACCGTTTTTTCAAGAGTATTTCTTAAAACATCCAAATTACCGATGTTATCCAATACGTTAGGTTTTAATGTTTCAGCAATGCCCAAGGCATGATGGCGAATTAAAAAATTTATATCTCTACCAAATGAGCGCAAATTCCAGACTGTATTAAAAACCAAAAGAGAAGGTATAAAAAAAATTATGACAATTGGGTAAAAAACAAAAGAAAACTTCTTATAAGATTTCAACTTTTCAGAAAAATTTGAAAAGATAAGCATTTTCTATCAACGCTTTAGATAAACCCAAAATATTAATAAAACTAATTTAAGAAATATATTTTTTTACAGTCTCGCTTAATTTATCTAAAGAAATCTCGTTTTTAATAAGATACTCCAACACACCTAAATTTAAAACTTTACTTTTTTCCTCATCATCAGCAAGATTGGACCAGGCTATAATCTTCAAATTTCGGCCTTTTATATTTTTTCTAATTTTTTCTATCAATTCAGTACCTGAAAGCCGGGGAAGCATAATATCGGTTATTAAAAGATCTATTTTGTTATTTTGAAAAATTTCATAACCTTCTTCTCCATTACTGGATGATAAAACATTGTATCCATCCATCCTTAATCTTTGTTCATACATATTCCTCAACACCACATCATCTTCAACCAACAATATATTTTTGGGAGAAACTACATTTACTTTCTTTTCTTCTTCATTACTTTTATCCATAAAATCCAATATTCATTTTACAAAAAGAAAAGACAACTAACAAGAAAAAAAGAGTTTAACAATTACCAAAAATCAATATAAAAGAAAATTTTATTTAATTTAAAACCAAAAAAACTTCTGCAAACATTATTTGACCATTTTCCTTACATCTTCAATTCTTATCCAACCGTTAGTTTCATCATCAAGAATCACTCTATACCATCCAGATGCTTTATCTATTACCTTTAGACCAGAATTTTTCCTAATTTCCCCAATAACCTCCGCCTGATCATTCGGCTTTGAATATAAATTAAGACCTTCCCCATTGTAGATAAAAATCAAATCATACAAATTGCTCTGACTATGAAACCTCTGAAAATCGTCATAACCTTTAAACTTCTCAATCCAATTTGAGACAGGGACTAAAGATGAATAATTTTCAAAAAATGTATATGAAAAACAAAAACCAATTCCCCAAGCACTTATTCCAATCATTAATAAAACTAAAATTCTCATTTCAAAACCTAACTTTATTTTTAACACCAAAGGTCTTTTAACCCTAATGAAAATTGCTGTCAAGAAAACCAATAAAAACAAAACTGTAAAAGGTAAAAGTGAGAATTTGAAATTATAAGAGGAAGTCCCCAAAACCTTGGATCTGCTTGGTAAATTTTCAATCAAGGTTTTTGAAGAAGCCAAAAGTTTATCTTCAGAATATACTTCAAAAGTCCCAACATAATATCCATTTTTCAAGATGACCGGAAACTCAAGATCAATTTTTAAAGTTTCGCCACTTTTTACTCTTTCTTTCTTTTCTTTACTTGATATAACTTTATCAGAACCATCCAACTTAGATGCTATAAGTAAAACTCTGCTAATGTCTAAATCTTCACCACTTTTATTAAATAAAGTTATTGTCGCAAAAATATTCTCGTCAGAAACCAATTCACCTAGACTGATATTTTTTATTTCAAGATAATCGCTTTCAAAATAATTCTCTTTTTCATTACCTTCACTAACCTGAATAGTATCTATGAAAAAATTGTCTAACCTTCCTTGAGCAAAACATACAAAATTCCTCCCTTTTCTCCATATAAAAGTTATTAATAAGATCCAAAAGGAAAAAATTAAAAAACTTATAAACAAAGGTAAAAAGATCTTTAAAAAAGTATTTTTCCGCATAATCTTAATTTAATTAGATAAAAAAATACCCTAATTACCACCCTGAAACATCACCTTTTACAGCTATCAAATAATTCGACCCAGAATAAATCCCAGCTACTGTATTTTCCGGAACTTTAATTCCCCAGTAAATGCTTTTTTCCCGAAACGTTTTAGTAGGTTTTTTCAAGTCAAGATCAAAATACTTCATCCCCTTCCCCAAAGGGAAGGCATCCCAGAAACAAATTTTAGATAGCGCATAACGTTGATTTTCCACTGATATTTTATATTCACCGGCATTAACAAGGTCAGTCCCATATAAAATTGCATCCAAACCAACATTGCTAAAAGATCTAATCTTAGTTTCTTTTGATAAGGGGTCTATAACCTGGCCTATATTCAATTCCCCATATTCTATTCCAGAATCCAAATCAAAAGAAATAAGACTATTCATCTCAACTCCGATTGACACCTCCCTTTCCGAAACAAAACCATTATCATCCTCAACTCGCAATGTTGCTTTCCAATCATCGGTAGAAAAAAAGGTTCCTTTATCAGTTGGGTCGGCATAATACCAGACCTCAATATCACACTGGTAATTTAAAGTGGCATCCTTAGGATGTTCACAAAGCTCACCCTCAACTAAACTACAAGAAATACTAGGATAACAATAATTATTGTTAGCTTGGTAAATTGATTTGCAGCCCTGATAACCGACAGATGATCGATAAAGACTGGCTGTAACTGACTTTATTTCATCTTGACTACAGGAGTTTCTATCGCTGACAGTTGCAGTAACTTTCACCAAAGTTTTTGTATTTGGAAAAAGATTGATATCCCTCCCCTGATTTAAAACCAAACTCATAGTTTCCGGATAGATATTATTCACCCCGAAAGAACTCTCAACCCCCTGCAAACTAGATTGAGATTCCATACCATGTTCATCCACCAAAAAAACGTAAGCTTTATGGAGATTATCTTTCTCAATATCAGGAATCCTGTAACTGCAAGTCGGATTATTTGAAGACAATTCACTTTCGCAATATACTCCATCACTACATCTACCATTAGAAAAAGAAGGAGAACTACAAACAAAAATTTTTGTCCTGTCTCTTCCCCCTATCACATCGGGGTCAAATGACTTAACACTCCAAACAATTAAACCACTAGGATAATCACTACCATTATTGGTCACCGAAATAAATTCGGGAGGGTGATTTACATAAAACGGAGATCCTTGAGATCCTGAGCCTTGATAGGAATCTGAACAATAACCTGTTCCAAAACTACAAAGAAAAGCAAACCAATCGTTCTCTTCAGAATCATCAATCCTTGCCATATACTCACATTTGGCATTATTTCCATTTTCCGTTAATTCGCTCATACACCACATACCTTGAGGGCACGAAGGTGGATGTCCAGCATTTGAAATAATCTCGTCGGTTTTACATACAATAAAATAGTAACTGGGCGACTCCGGATCGTAAGCCTGGGCGTTAAAAATTATCTTTTCACCCGCATTTGTGGGCAGACCAACAGAGCTTTCAGGATCCTCCAGCGGACCATAAGTAAAGTGCGGAATATCCGCAACATAAACAACAACATTTACAGTTTGGGCATTAACCCTTGCAATAACAAAAGAAAAAAGAAAAAAGCCAAAAAAAATAGGCAGGGTTTTAAACATTATTCATCTTTTTCTTTTTTAAGCTAATAAAAAATGCTTTCAAAACTAAAAGGCTAATAATAAGCACTAAAAAAGACAATCCATAAAGTATTATTAAGTAGTTTTTGCCTCCAGTATCATACGTCTTTTCTGAAATACTCTCTTCCTTTTCTTTAACATTAAAAACCAATTTTTCTTCCCTCAAGGGTTTATCCTGAAATACTACCGTAACAAAAGCGTAATATTCTCCCTCAATCAAATTATTCTTAAATTCGGCAGTTATATCCTTGGTCAAAGAAGGCTCAATACTTTCAAAATCCAAATCCTCACCTTCAAAAAGCAAATTATTTGCAATGTCATAAACTTTAATTTCAATCTTTTGAGGTTTAGACTTCTTATTCCCTTGGTTCTCTATTGTGAGAATCAAACGTATCGGATCCCCCTTCATTACGTTTGGCATTTCCATTTTTCTTACCAAAAGCCTATTTACTTCAATTTTCGTTGTTATAAGATTAACGGCAATCCCAACTCCCTTAACCAGGGATACACCTGGTGTACCTTCACCTTCCAATATCTTTACAACAATAAATCCTTCATAGTTTCTTAAGGGAGCATCTTCCGGTATTGACACTTTTACCTTCATCTTCTTAGTTTTTTCTCCCCGCAAAATTGGAAAAGAAACACCCGGTTCAACCTTTATCCATTGATTTGCACCCTCAACATCCGCCTCAATAACTATCCTTGCCTCTTTTTCACTTTCCGTTCTTGAAATAAGAAATTCTTTTTCTACTGTCTCACCGGGAATGATGTTTTCAAAAGTAAAATCAGACGGTGAAATTCCAAAAGAAGCATAAACGCAAGGCGGAAACAAGATAAAAAAGAAAAGACACAAAATTAGAGCATTTTTTTTCATAACTTCACTATTATAGTACTGGAAACTTCAACTTAACCAGAAGAGATATCACTTTCTACTCTTAACACTTGTCTTATGAAGCCAACCAAAACTTCCATCATAAAGCATGATATTATACCAATCTCCCTCTTTTTTAATCACCTCAAAAGTCTCTCCATCCTCTGCCTCATAAATAATTTTTGAAGTGAAAGTTGGTTTTTCATAAACTGGATATAGACCAGGCGTTCCAGGCTTACTCACCAAAAAGGGAGCATTTTTCTCCTCTAATTGAACTGAAACTCCTTTAACTTCCTTTTGGGGAGTGGGAGTAATTTGGACTTGAGTAGTAGGTGAGGGTGACAAAGTTGGACTAAGAATCTTTTCTTTCTCTACTACCTCACTTTCTACCACCTTATTTTGTCTAATCAGCTTCGGTGAAAAACCCAAAACCAAACCTACAAAAGTTATCAAAAAACTAGCCACCAGCAACAAAAGGGTTAACAACTTATTTTTATGAACCAAATCCGATATCTTTTTTTCAAAATCAGATTCTCCTTTCTCCTTCCTTCGAAAATAGACAAAAAGCAAAATAGTCAAAATCAATAAACCAACGAAAGCCAGTATCAACCCTATCCAATTCATCAAACCAAAAGAGACAGGCTGAACCTGAAATATCTCTTCCTTTACCTTAGCTGGTTTTGCATTTACAGTCAAAACCATTTTCTGTCTAGCAATCTCTTCACCTTTAAAAACAACTGATGCGTCTATTCTATATTGACCTACATCCAAATTTGAATTAAATTCTGCCTTAATTTCCTTTGTTGTAAAAGGCTCAACTACCTCAAAAGATGAGTCCGATAAACTCTCCAAAGGTTTTTCAAAAAGATCCATAATTTCCAAATCAACTCTATCAGGCTTTGCCGGGGTATTACCCAAATTCTCTATTTTTATAAAAAGACTGACAGGATCACCACTTTCTATACTGGGGGCATTTATTGAAAGAACTTTAAGAGAAGACAAGTCCTTATTTGTCGTTGTCAATTCCACCTGAAGAACTGCACCTTTAATCATCGTTACACCTTCGCTTGCTTTTTTATCAGACAAACCCTTAGCTACTATACTTCCCTTGTAAGTTTTAAGATCAATGTCTTTAGGAACATCAATTATTACCTTAAACTTAGTGGTATTCTCTCCCTTGGGAAAGGGAAATTCCATTCCAGGTTCAAACTTAAACCAACTTCCCATTTCACCCAAATCCGGCTCAAGCACAACATTCAGATTCTCGCTAACTTCCTTAGCCGGTCTGGTAACAAAAATTTCAGTTTCATAATGACTTCCCGCTTTTAAATTTTTAACATTAATTTCAGCGGGTGTTACCCCAAAACCCGAAGCAATCCTTGGAGAAAAGAAAAAAACCAAAAGCAAAATAAAAAATAAAGTTAATTTCCTAAACATTTTTAAATAATACTAAAATAATAAACTACAAAACCAGCAACTTTTATTATATTTACCAATAACTTGGCCCACTATAAATAGCCGCTAGAGTAGTTGTTCCTGTATAAGTTGCTGGGAACTGATCGTCCGGAATATTGATACCCCAATAAACATAATCCACTTCAGGAGAACTTGATATGGTTGTTTTTGGTGTTCTAATCTCTACAGTCTGACCCGTCCCACTAAGAACAATTGAAGCTGAATCCCATTCAGTATTGTAAGTTTCATCGGCTCTCTGGTTATTGACAGCAATTGTGTGACCTTGACCATCGCTCATTGGAGCAGAACTTGAAACTTGCGTATTCAAGCCGGTATTTCCCGTATTGGTAACCTCGTTGGAATCTACCAAATAATCATCGTGCATTCCCGCTGACATACTTCCATAAGAAAGATTACCTGAATCCAGAGCCTGAAGCATGTTTAATTCCACCCCTGTTGCCGTATCATCCACCTCTTCCAAATCATCATCGGCAATTTCAAAATAAGAAAGCCAAGTATCATCGGACCAAGGAGTATTTTCAACTGTCGGATCTGTATGATACTGCATAGCTGCAGTACAAGTATAGGTTACATCAACATCCGATCCCCCAGTGCAAGTGGAATTGGAATTACAGACAACTTTATAATCGCCGGAATCACCAGTATAACAGTTATTAACATTTCCGCTACAAGATGATCCTCCAGAAACCGATGACCTATACATCACATAACTTGAAGGGTCATCCAAATCATTACACCCATTATTGTCTTGAATTGAAACCACGAAACTTATATTTGTCGTTGAAGGATACTCTCCCCCTGTTAAAACAATCGCACTTCCCCCGTTTGTACTTATACTTAATATAGTCGGTGCGACATTAGCTACATAATAACCCGATGAAGTGCTAACCGAAGGATCAAAACCGTGCTCATCGACAATGAAAGCATACGCACTATAAGGGGATGAGTCATCATCGGTTCCTGCCGGAATTTGATAAGAACAGGTAGGGTTGGATGACTTTCCAATATCGTAACACAATGTTGTCGCCGCACACGATCCATTAAATGAGTTTGTCGAACAAACATAAAGGCTTATCGTATCACCTGAATCGGTATCTGGATCACTTGCAACAGTAGTCCAGGTAACGTAATCTCCCGGATCATTTGGAGAACTTTCTCCTGCGTCATTTTGCACACTTGTTACATTTGGAGCATGATTAACCACTAAAGGTGACGCCTCATTTTGGCCAGTATTCCCCTGCGAAGTCGCCGAGCAAGTCTGATCTGTTGTATTTGCGTCACAAACTTTGGCATACCAAACCTGATTCTCATTATCTCCCTGCTGGGCTTGATAATTACAACTTGCAACCTCACCATCATTTGTGGCTGATGAAACACAAATGGTTTGGCCTGTATCACAAGTTGGAGCACCAGAATTATTCTCATTAAAAACATTGGTTTTACAAACTATTAAATAGTATTGCTCTCCGTTTGGTTCATCAGCTGTTGCCCTGAAGGTAGTTGAAGAACCAACATTAACAGGGCTGGCAGTATATCTAGCAGGACTCTCACAAGGATAATTACCACAAACTGCATCAGTATCAAAATCCGGAGGATCGTTACCCACAGTAACGGAAGTCTCAATATTATCTGCTTTTGTTTGTTTAGAAAAACCCGGGATAAAACCAACTACTAATAAAACTGCCAAAATAAAAATTAAATAAATCCTTATTTTTTTAAATTTCATAAATCTTCGTATAAAAGTATTAAATAATTATTAAATAGTTCATAACCAAATTTCAATAGCAAATTAACCAACATCGTTTCTACTAGATTTTAGAATTTTTAAATACTATAAATATACTGGTATATTCGGTAAATATTAAGCTAATAGAATAAATTTATTGCACCTATAAAAATTAACCCCAAAGTTTGCTAAGGAGAAACTATACTGACAATGGTATTACTTCCATAATAATTTCCCCAGGGAGTAGTTTGAGGAATACCTAAAATCCAATAAACATTCTTCGAGGAATTTGAAGGTATAACTTGCGATTTGGGAATATCTATATCCAAGGGTACAAGATCTTTTGAAAGCAAATTACCCTCACCATAAATAAAACTCGAAGAATCATATTCCTGGTTATCAACATTTATCTTATCCCCAAGACAATCCGGATAATCTGTACACATATCATCCCCTGAAATACGCAAATCCAAAGTTCTATTTCCATGATTTTCAACCGGAGTTTGTTTTAGACCTGACGTCTTAGTGGGAAGAATTTTACCATAAGCAATAGATGATGAAGTACTTATTGTAAGAAGACTATTTACATCAACTACATCGGAAGGGCTGATATTTTCCCCTGATTCGCTTTTAACATCTGTTGCCTTAATCCAAGCCAACCAATATTCAGATGAGTAATTCCCCGAATCTGTTGCATCAGAAAAAAAAGCTAAAGATACCTCACAGGTTGCCGTACAGGAATTTCCCGAACAACCTGAAAGAGTACAAGATGAATCATAATAACAGTTATTTAAATCCTCAACACACTCTTTCCCAACTCCCGACCTATATACCTTGCCTTCAACAACATCTATATCCGAAAATCCATTCTCGTCAGAAACAGTTGCTGTAAAATTCACTGCTTTGCTACTATTTGGTGTCAAATCAATATCTAAACCTGAATTCAAAACTACATTTACCACTTCTGGTGCCGCATTAATGGTCACAACTCCTTCTGAATAATCACTTACCTGGGGATTAATACCGTCACTGGTTATACCATATATATAATAAGTTCCAGGGGAAACTCCTGTTGTATCCCAATCACAAGTTTGATTTGAACCTTCAGGCTGGTCCTGGCAGCTTGAAATCGCAGTTCCGTCAAGACCGCTACCATCTGTGTCATAATAAAAATCGGCATAAACAGTATTATCACCATCACTAAGGTCATACTGGATTGTAAAAACAGATCCTTCAGAAATTACATCGTTAACTCCATCTGGTTCATCAATATTAAGAGAAGGCGGCTGATTTACCAAAGGAGTATATTGGATAACAATAATTCCCTGTTTCCCTGAAGAACCGGAACCTGCAGAATAACCCTTTCCCGAACCTCCCCCTCCTGCGCCGCCCGCACCATATTGACCAGATGTGCCACCCCCGCCTCCGTTGTTATTTCGGCTTCCCCCGCCTCCTCCACCGCCACCACCTCCAGAACCGTGAGTAGAATCCCACTCGCTCCCATTACCTCCCGCCCCACCCGAAGAACTTGCCGGACCACCGCTTCCTCCGATTCCACCATAAGAACCGTCTCCTCTTCCTCCACTCCCTCCAGCACCTCCCGTATTTCCTGAAGCGGCAGAACCATTATTACCCGCATTTCCAGATGCATAAAGTCCACCAGCTCCACCGCCACCGCCACCCCCTCCACCGGCATTTGTAGAAGCCGCACCTCCACTACCACCATTACCTCCTGAATAACCTGAACCAACCGAAGCTACACCCCCGGACCCCCCATTTGTTCCTGAACCTCCACCACCCCCTGTGGCACAAACAGACGAGCTAGCACAACTTGAACCGTTGAAGTAAGTTGACCCCCCTGCGCTTCCTACCGAACCACCACTTCCTACTGCCAACGAAACGGAACTATTGGGAGTTAAATCCAAATTGGTAATTTTTGAATAGCCTCCACCACCCCCTCCTCCTCCGCCAAGACCTCCTGATGTTGATGAAGCTGTTCCATTTGCTCCTCCACCACCCCCGCCAACTACTTCAATAGAATTGTCATTATCATTCCAATCATTGGGTACTGTCCAACTCGTTCCCGAAGTTATATAAACAGTCGCATCCGAAGCTAATTGCCACTGACGAGTATCCCTGAAGGTCTGTTGAGCATCCATCGAAATCATCTCTAAAGGTCCAAGCAAAAAAACAAAGGGGGATAGTTTTGGAGCCTGATATTCATAAGCAAGTACTTTTTTCTCTTTTGCAGTAACATCCAAAATCCAAGAAATAAACTTTTCATTTTTTTCTTCAGTAATTGTGTAGTTACCTTCTTTTATTTGAAAATCTTGCGGAACTTTTTCAATGAGGGTTCCTGAAAAACCAGACTTAGATTCCACTACAATCTTCATCGTATAAGAAGATTTATAAGGATTTATACGCGTTGCTCCCACTCTTTCCAGCGAAAAAACAGGATCTTCCTCTACAGTAAACGCACCATTTATCGAAAAACCATTGGCAAGGTTGGTTAGAAAAAAATGATAGTTGCCAATCTCCTTCAGTTCATAATAAACAAAATAATCAGGTTTATCGGTGACATTATTATTTAGACAATAATCACTTATGGAGATAGACCCATCCTCAACATAAAAACTTTTTACCTCCCCATTTGGCTTAACAATCAAAAGTTCCAAGTTGCTATCACAAACCGTGTGTCCATCATCCCCTAAAGAAGCCATCTGAATATAGGCGGTTTCACCTTTTGCAAAAACTGTTTTATTCAAATTAAGAGCCAGCACTCCATACAAAAAAGTCTGCTCAACAAAATTACCCGTTTCATTATCTCTGACAGTAACAACATGTTTACCTGGTTTTATATTGCTAATCGGCACCTGCAATGTCAGATTTTTTAACTCAATATCCTTCTCAAGTTCCACATTCTTGTCAATGTCTTCAACAATCAGTTTTAAATTCGAGTCTTTTTGTGGTTTGTCAATTTTTTCATTCGACAATCCTAGTATTTTTTGCAATACCCCCGATTGAGTTGAACCAACTGTCTCCTCAAAAACAACTTCCTCAATCTTGACTTCAGGCACTTCATCTGCTCTAAAATGAACTTTCGGCATTGAAACTTTAATTGTTTTATCTTTGGTATTTAAAATTCTTTCCTCCAACTTAAGATTTCCATAGCGCTCACTAGCCAAAAATTTACCCTTGGGCATCACCAAATCTGGTCTAATTTCCCAAACCCTATCAACACCTTTTCCATCAATTACAACCGGGCCCAGATAATAGTTAGTCCAATCGCTTCCCAAATCACTAAATGTGTATCTTAGGGTATAAGTTTTGCCTTTTATAAAATCTACATCCCAAATAATCTCTTGAATGCTTTCATTTTCCTTAACCACAAAGTCCTCTTTTAGAGAAATTAAATCTTGGTTTTCTGACGACGTAACAAAATTACTATAGGGTTTAATGTAAAAGTTCTTTGGCAAGATATCTTTAACCTTTCCTTTATAATTACGGTTTGCTTTTATTTTTATCACAACAGGATAATCCTCACCTGGTCCCACCCTAATTGGAGCTCCTCTTGAAACTTCAAAATCTTCATCTACTCCTAAATCGTTAACTACAAAGTCAGAAGATAACTCAAACATTTCATCAGCTTTTTCAAAAATAAGACTAACTTTATAATCACCTTTTTCAGTTACAATATACTTTGCTTCATAGTCTGCCTTGTTTGTTTTTTCTGATCTCTTACATTCATCATTTACTTTAATAGAACCATCAAATGTCGCTAAAATTGTCTTTTTGACCAAGTCCTTATTCTCTACAATCAAAAGTAAATTTGCGTCACAATATGGCTTACCTTGACTATCCATAACACTCATCGCAAATAATACCTCTTCACCAACTTTATAAGACGATTTATTGACATTCAAAGCGGCAATCCCCCAGCTAAATTTCTTAGTTACTAATCCTTCATTCTTTGATTCAAAATTCAGAGTGTATTCACCAGGTCTTAAACCACTCGAGTCATCTACCCTTATTTCATATTCCCCTATGTCATTTTTTATGACTTTAAAACCGCTTACCTTTGTACCGCTAGAATCAAAAATATTCACTTTGGGTTCTTCTGGCTCAATCTCATAACTCACCCCCAAGACCTTTGACAGGCTACTTTGTGTTTTCTGAACCAATCCTATTTTCTTTTGAACAGTAAAAAGGGGCTTTTCTGTAACCAAATAATTCGTTTTACCCCTCACAATTAAATCTTTACTTTCTGATTTATAAACCACTTCTGAAAATTGCTCTTTCCCCTTTTTTACACTTTCTTCAGAAAAGGTAAAACTCTGTTTTAAAAAATAACCCTCCTCTTCTCTAATAAAAGATGGGGCAAAAATTAAAAATAAAATAAGTAAAGAATAATAAAATAAGTAACTTGGACTATCTCTGAAGTAACCAATAAGTCTTAACGAAAAATTTTCCAATTCTGTTTTTACAAAAAGTGCTTTTGCAAAATCAACAAAAAAGTCAATGTTTTGAAGGATTGAAAACTTTAATGATATCAGGCGTTTTTTGAAAGAAGCTATAAAAGCAAAATAGTAATCAAGAATAAGTAAAGATATCTTCTTTGAAGAAAATATAAAACTCGCTTTCAAAGCTTTTGGAATTTTACGAGTGAGTGCATAAAGAAGTTTAAGTCTATGCTCAATAAAGGAAAACGAAAGTGAAACTGTAATAACCGGTACTTTTTCTTGTCTTCTCCTCAAAAGCTTTTTAGCAAACAATATCCTTTTTTCTCTATTACTTAACTGGTACCGATTTAAAATGTTCCAGATAGTCCAAACGGAAACATTTAAACTTTCTGAAAGTTGACTGATTGAAAAGAAAGGATTATTTGCAACAAGCAATAAGAGTTTTTCTTCGATCCTCGGGTAGACAGCCAACGGATGGTCTTTACCTCTGACATATTCTTTCTTAAAAATTTCTACTTTGTCACTCTGTTTATTCCTGTACCGTTGGATCCAAGTATAAAGTGTTTTTCTGGCAATTCCATATCTTTTAGCCACATCTGTAATCCTTTCCCCGTTATTTACTACATGGAGTACCGCTTCTTTTCTCTTATAAGCATATAAATTTTTACGCTTGTAGTTGTAAGAATACAAAATACGTTTTTCTTGAGTATTTAAATTATGTTTTTCAAGAATTTTCCAAGTAGTCCAAACCGACAAAGGTACATATCTAGTTAATGAATTTATAGATAATTTTGGATGTTTAACAACTATTCTAAGAAGTTTTTCTTCTAATAAAGGATATTTAGCTCTCGGGTGTTTGTATCCTCTAACATACCTAGGAGTCAATAACTTTAAACTTTTATCTGAAGATTTCTGAACTATTTTAATTAAGCTGTATAAGGTTTTTCTGGAAATATTATATTCTCTAGAAACCTCTGCTATTGTCGTTTTTCCGGACAACGCTTTTATTACAGCCTCTTTTTTCTTTTGGGCAGGTATTCTTCTCATTTAGGGCTTAAAAAGATTCTTTTATAAAGTGTTACCAACCATCCTAATGACTAATTATAAAATATAAAACTTTATATAATCAAAATTTTACTTTATTCTCCCCTATTTCAAATTTTTAAACCATTTTAATGCGGTAATAATATAGGATTATATTGATTTTGCGGAAATTATTAAAATAGTTAATACTTTTAGGATAAAAATTGATTTGAAGACTGAATATATGGGTAAATAATATACTCTTATAAAATTTGGGGGATAAAAGTCATAAAAACTATTTATGATAAATAAAAAATCTTAACTATCACCTTAGTCCCCTTTTCAAAAATAACTTTATTAAGTTTATCTCCCCTATTAAATAACTTTTGTAGCTACCTGCTTTTATAATTCTTAATTTAAACATTCAACTCACACTTGAGAATATAATAAAAGTCCTAAAAAAGTTTTATTTAACCATAAAAATCCACTAATTTAAGATCTTTCACAAATCTTTTCAAAAATTTTTCTATTCACAAACTCTCAACAATTAGAAAACAAAATACCTTTTGATATCAATTCACTAAAAATTTTCTTACCAGACAATAATTTCAAAATTCTCTTTCCTTTGGCCTGTACTGAAGTGCTTCCGCAAAGTGATTTCTGCTTATGTCTTTTACCTATTCCAAATTTGCAATAGTTCGTGCAATTTTTATAAATTTGTTGTAACGAGCAGTCAAGCTCCCTGTCATTACTGCACTTCTTAGAACTATGTAATATACAACAGATAATAGATAGATCTTTAACTCTCTTAGAACTCATCCTCTATTAGATTTAATTTAGTCCCTCTAAATAAATATCTCTTGCTTCTTGCACTCTTTGTTGAATTGACTAACTTTGAATTTTAAGATTTTAATATCGAATTAACCAGCCTACCAGCTTTCAACAAACACAATGATCCAGGTTAATCATTTTCTACCCAACTGTTTTAATAAATCTGTACATCTATATGGATCGCCTGTTCCAAAGGTAATTACTACATCGCCAGATTTAACAACAGATCTCAACCAGTTAGCTGCATCTTCAAAATTTGGAGTGTAAACAGCTTGTTTTCCCTGATCACATAACGCTTTAACAACATCTCGAGAACTGACGCTCCCAACTTCCTTTTCTGTATCCCCAATACCCCTTGATATATCAAGTACTCCGATCGCTTTACATCCATTAAAACTTTGTGCAATTTCACCTATCAGTTCTTTTGTTCTTCTAAACTGCCTAGGTTGAAATACGCAGTAAATATCATTTTCTGGATATACTTGTCTTAGACCTTCGAGAGCGGCGTCAATCTGTTTCTTGTTATGGCCATAATCATCGTATATTACCACCCCATCAATTAATCCTCTTTTTTCCAGACGTCTATTTATTCCCTCAAACTTTCCCAATATACCTAAAGACTTACTTGGCTCTATATCATAACTAGCAAGCATTGCAACTACTCCTAAAGCGTTCGCAACATTATGCCTACCGACTGTTCTTAAATAACCAGCGAATTTATGCTTTTTATGTATTAATTCAAAATTGGTACCTTGAGAATTTTGACTAACAATACTACCACTCCAATCACAATCAGGGCTAAAACCAAACGTTTGATATTCAACTCCTGATTTTGCAACATTTTCTAGAGCTATTGGATCATCTCCTCTAACAAAGCACTTTCTTGAGTGTGATACAAACTCGATAAAGGCTTCGTACATTTCTCGGGGAGTCTTATAATAATCCATGTGATCTCCAAAAAAAATATTTGTAATAAGAGTTGTCTCTTGCCTTAAATCCAAGAACGATCGATCAAATTCATCTGCCTCAGCTACAAAAAACTCACCCTTGCCTACACGAAAGTTTCTATCTGAAAAATGCGTTGTTCTTGCACCCATAAATACATTAGGATCCTCACCCACCTCAGCCAAAATGTAACCTGCCATAGCACAGGAAGTTGACTTCCCAGCACAACCCCCGATTGATAGGCCAATGCTGCCTATCATCAGTCTACCCAAAGCTTCTGATCTCTTGATCACAGGTAAACCTCTTTTAATTGCTTCAGCTACTTCTGGATTGTTTGAAGGTATAATTGAGGATCGGACAACCATTTGAGTCATTTCAGGTAAATTCTCAGCTTTGTGACCAAAATTAACGACACACCCATTTTTTACAAATTCTTCTATTAAACCCATTTGTTTTACTCTTGATAAATCCTCTTGCTCTGAACCACTAACAGTTTTTCCAAAACCAATCATTAATCCCGCTAATGCACTCATACCATCTCCACCAATTCCTATAATATGAATATTATTTGGGAGGCTATCGTTTTCCCGAATCTCAATTTTCGAGCTAGTATTACGTTCCTGACTAGTCATTTTTTAATAACTCCTTTCTTAATTTTAATCTGACAATTCTAAGTACATCTCCCGCCTACATAGTTAAAACCACAGTAGGCTTATTCCCTTTATCAAACAATTACTCAACAATAATACCAGGGTTTCCCGCGAAATTTACACCAAAAAATCGTCTAGTGTAAAGACATATGGGACACTTCCGGGTAAAATAACAGGTTAGTCTAGAGGTGAGAAATTTGAAATATATGTATATTCATTTAACTGAATCGGAGAAATTTAATCTTAAAGTGTTGGATGCATATAGAAATATCCAGCCTAAAAATGTCAGGTATTTGTGCAGGCTGTTTGGCATAGGAAAATCCACTTTTTACAGGTGGTTAACAGAATTTAATCCCAAAAGTCTAGTCTCAATTAAATATAAATCTAGAAAACCCAAAAGGCTGGCAACTATTAATTGGAAACTTGTAACTGAGATTTGTGAATGGAAAAAAACAATCACAGAAAAAGCCAATACTACTTATACAACGAACGGATAAG
>CAYSJW010000032.1:0-24555 GCA_964431555.1 uncultured Gammaproteobacteria bacterium
AAATTACAATCTTTATTAACTTTAATACTCAAAAGCTAAATCAAAAACCAATCTTAAAAATGCTACAAAGTCTATCTTACAGTCTCATTTGGGTGTTGTTTTTTTACAAGAATTGTGTTACAAATTCTCAATGAGTCTCGCGGATTTAGCTAAAAAACTTTTTGGAGTCGAAGATATTTCAACACTAACTAATGAACAACTAGAAGAAATATCCCAAGAAATGAAATTAGAGCAAGTAGAAAGATGGGGTGAAGCTAGGGAATTTGGGTTAACAGAAGAAGACCCCACAAAACAAGCAGCACGAGATGAAAAAGAGTATCCAATCTCACCTCAAGGAGAGTCCAAAGGCTAATCAACAAACAAGTTGAGTAATCAACTACAAGCTACAAGTCAAGACTGAAATTTTGCTTATAAAAAATTTCAATATAAAACAAATCCCAACTCCCAGGCTCCAAATTACAAACTGATTAAAGAATTTGGATTTATGATCTACTATCTGAAGTCTTAGTTTTGTAGACCAAATTTGCCAAAAAGACTAAAAATAAAACAATCGAGGCAAATAAAAAGGGTAAATCTTTGCTAAAATAGTAAAAAAATCCTCCTCCTATAACCGGACCTAAAATTCTTCCTAGAGAGCCTGCTGATTGCAACAAACCCAAAGTTCCGCCGTATTCTTCTTGTGGGACGCTTTCCGAAGCAATGGCTTGAATCGAGGGATTTGCCAAACCATTACCCAAAGGCATAAATGTTAGTGCAAGATAAAAAATAGCCTCGTTCTTTGACAAGAAAATTAGAGAAAAGCTCAAAAAAAGATTAAAAGAGGCTATCTTTAGGATAACTTTTTCATCAAATTTTTTAAGCAAAAACGGTAAAATGACAACCTGAACCAAAACTGCCAAAATGCCAACATAAGCAAAAATAAAACCATTTTTGGAAGCATCATAACCAAAAGTTTTCTCGGTCCACAAGGCTAAATTCCCTTGAGTCAAAGAAAAAGCAAGGTTAATAAGGAAAAAAATTACAATTAAAAACAAAAGATTTGGGATTAACAAAACCCTTTTTAATTCCTTAAAATCAAACTTTGTTTTAGGGCTTTCTAAAGCGTGTTTTACATCAACTGTTTCTTTTAAGAAAAATGCTGTTGTTAAAACAGTTAAAAAAGAAACAAAAGCTGCGAGCAAAGCCGGAGTTGAATAGGAAATTTTTGAAAGAGCACCTCCTAACGCAGGACCAAAAATAAAACCAAGTCCAAATGCAGCCCCAATTAAACCCATTCCCCTGGCTCTATTTTTCTTGTCTGTTACATCAGCGATATAAGCTTGGGCAATTGAAATGTTGCCACCTGTTAATCCATCAACAATACGGGATAGAAAAAGAAGAGGCAGGCTTTTTGCAAAAGCTAAAATGATAAAACCCAAAGCACTACCGAGCTGAGACAAAATTAAAATTTTCTTGCGGCCAAAACGATCAGAAAGTTTGCCTAAAAAGGGGGCCGCAATAAGCTGAAAGAAAGAGTAGGTGGCAGTCAAAAATCCAATTTGAGCCGCGTTAGCCTGATACTTTTCTGCAATAAAGGGAAGAAGAGGTAGTATAATTCCAAAACCCACTAGATCAATAAATACGATAAGAAAGATAGTTAACAAAGCCTTATTTGAACGCATAGCAAACGATTATAACAGAACTAAAACAACTGTTTGTATTTTTGTGGGATTGGTAAATTTATTATCTAAAAAACTTAAACTATATAAAAAGGATTTAAAAAAACTGTGTGGACCCGGGGGGTCTCGAACCCCCGACCTCCTGACTGCCAGCCAGGCGTTCTAGCCAACTGAACTACAGGCCCTAAAGATAAGTGGACGGTGAGGGTCTCGAACCCCCGACCTTTCGCACGTCATCCCGATTTTGACTTAGAGTGGATCCAGTAGGATTCGAACCTACGACCTCTTACACGTCAAGTAAGCGCTCTGGCCAACTGAGCTATGGATCCATTACTTATTAAATTTTTAAGATACTTAGGATTTCTATATTTCTTCAACCTATTTTCAAAAGTAATTGCCTGTTTTTTAGTTTCTACGCTTATATTATATATCATTTCCCAGGGAATGCCTCTCTTTGTCCATCTTTGTTTATCCTTGTTGTGATCCGACAATCTTTTAGTCAAGTCTTTTGTGCGACCTATATATAACTTGTTTAATTTAATACTTACCAAAACATAAACAAAATACACTTTAGTATGTCTAATCGGGACTAACCAACTGAGCTAACCGTCCTTGATTGATACCTGCTCAATCACTATTATATATAATAATAAAATTTTTTGCTAATTTAATACTTAAATGCTAAAAAGAATTTTAGATAAAAAAACAGATAAAACAAAAGTTAAAAATAAGAAGCCAAAGAATTCTACATCTGGTTTCAAAAAACTTCTTAAAATAGCTTACATCCCCTATAACGAACTTTTGAAGGAAGGATTTTTCGCAGGTATCGGCTGGTCTTTTGGGGTAACAATAGGATTTGTTATCATCTCAACAATACTAGTTTTAATTCTTAAAAGTCTTGGGGGTCTGCCTTTTATCGGAAACTTTTTGGCAAACATTATATCTGAAACACAGATGCAACTAATGAAAAGAACACCGGTATTTTAATAATCCTTTACCCGGTAAATTTTGATATTGACTTTAAAATAGTAAGCTCTAAAATAATCATTAAATAATGAAGATTTTTACCACCACGACTACTTCTTGCTAAAGCGGAGGTAGTTTTGTGGTTTGAAAAATCAAAAACTAGCCTCCGAAGGGAGGTATTTTTTATAGGGTAAATAGGCTAAAATAAATAAATGATTAATGAAAAACATCTAGAAAAATTAAGACACTCTGCATCGCATCTTTTGGCAGCAGCCGTTCTTGATTTATATCCAAAATCTAAACCAACACTCGGCCCTGCAATAGAAAACGGCTTTTATTATGACTTTGACTTTGGTAAACACAAAATTTCCGAAGAAGAATTGCCAAAAATTGAGGAAAAAATGCATCAAATTGTCAAGTCTTGGAAAAAATTTGAAAAAGTATTAATTTCTTACGATGAAGCAAAAAAAATTTATGCTGATAATAAATATAAATGCGAACTTATTGAAGAACTAAAGAAAAAAAGGGAAAAAATAACTTTGTATAGATCAGGAAATTTTGAAGATCTTTGCCGAGGAGGACATATTCAAAATCCCAGCAAAAATCTTAAATATTTTAAACTTCTTTCCATCGCTGGAGCCTACTGGAGGGGAAGTGAAAAAAACACCATGCTTACCAGAATCTATGGAACGGCTTTTTTTAGTCAGGAAGAATTAGACGATTTTTTGAAAAAACAAGAAGAGGCAAAAGAAGCTGACCACAGGGTAATAGGGAAGAAACTAGGTTTATTTACTTTCTCCGATCTAGTAGGCAAAGGACTTCCTTTATTAACCGAAAAAGGCGCTGTTATCCGAAGAGAACTTGAAAGATTTATCATTGATGAGGAAATTAAGCGAGGCTACAAACACGTAATTACACCTCCTCTTGCCAAAACAGATCTTTATAAAACCTCAGGACATTATCCATATTATAAAGACACAATGTACCCTGTCATGAAAATTGACGAAGAAGAATTGATACTTCGCCCAATGACCTGCCCTCACCATTTTATGCTTTACAAATCTCAAATCAGAAGTTATAAGGATTTACCCATAAGATACGCCGAGATGGCATCTCAACACAGATACGAAAAAAGCGGAGAATTATCAGGCCTAGTTAGAGTTAGAATGTTTACTCTAAATGACGCTCATATTTTTGTTCAAAGAGAAATAGCAAAAGACGAAATTAAGAAAGTTTTGGATTTAATAGATTTTGCAAATCAAAAACTTGGTCTTGTAAAGGGAAAGGATTATCGATATAGACTTTCTTTAGGCGATAGAAAAGACAACAAAAAATATTACAAAGACGACAAAGCTTGGGACGAAGCGGAGGAAATACTAAGGAGTGTACTAAAAGAAATACAAGCTCCATTTTTTGAAGCAGAAAATGAAGCTGCCTTCTACGGTCCAAAGATAGATATTCAAGTAAAAAAAGTTAATGGTCAGGAGGAAACAGCATTTACCGTCCAATATGATTTTGTGATGCCGAAAAGATTTGATCTTAAATATATTGACAGTGAAGGGAGTGAAAAACAACCGATTGTAATCCACAGGGCAGCGATTGGATGCCTTGAAAGAACGATGGCTTTTTTGATAGAAAAATTCAAAGGCAATTTTCCCACTTGGCTTTCTCCTGTCCAAGTAAAGGTTTTACCTATCACGGAAAAGCAACTAGCTTATGCCCAAGAAATTTTTGAAAAAATTAAAGCAGAAAATATTCGTGTTGAAATTGATGAAAGAAACGAAACTCTATCCGCAAAAATCAGGGACGCTCAAAACGAAAAAGTTCCATATATGCTAATTATTGGTGATAAAGAAGTACGAAACAATAATGTTTCCGAACGTAAAAGATCAGGAAAAGACCTTGGTACCATAAAAATTGAAGAGTTCATTGAAAAAATAAAAAAAGAGATTGAGGAAAAAGTAATAAATTTAAGTTAAAAAATTGAATTGTTTAAGATTACGTCTTGAAGCTAAAATAATTGAATACCCGAAAGGTTCAAACCTATTCAACCCGACGGGTTGATTAGGTTCAAACATTTCGGGTTATAATCAATTATAATTCACAATTTTAATTCATTTCGTAACAAAATTTATAAATAAAATTCTATAATAATTATTGAGGTTTAGTTTTAAGTTTGTTAAAATAATTAACAAAGTTATATTTAAATAAAAATATAAAAACTTGAGAAGTTTAAAGTTTACTTGGAAAGTTAATAACCAAATCCACGCAGCCGAAGTTCGGGTCATTGGAGCGGATGGTAAGCAAGAGGGTATTTTAAAGTTATCTGAAGCTCTTAAAAAAGCGAAAGATAAAGGACTTGATTTAGTTGAAATAGCGCCATACGCAAAACCACCGGTTGTCAAGATTGTTGACTTGGGAAAATTCAAGTACGAACAGGAAAAAAAACAACAGAAAGAAAAGAAAAAAACAAAAGCAAGTGAATTAAAGGAGGTGAGATTCACCCCCTTTATAGCAAATCACGATTATCAAACAAGATTAGAAAAAATAAGAGAATTTCTTTCTGAAAATAATAAAGTTCGTCTTTCAGTAGTTTTTAAAGGTAGAAATTTACAAAGCAAGGATTTCGGCTATAATCTTTTCAAGAAAATTATAGAACATTTTGAGAATTCAATTACCGTTGATATGGAACCAAAATTTGTAGGAAGGCAACTAATAATGACAATATCACCATTAAAAAAAATAAAAAAGGTGAATAAAGACGAAGAAGTAAAATAATCTAAATATAAAAATCATGTCTAAACAAAAAACCAAAAAAATACTAACCAAACGTTTAAAAATTACCAAAAAGGGGAAGGTGTTAAGGCGCCAAGGATTCAGACGTCACCTAAATGTCAAAAAATCTGCAAAGAAAAAAAGAAATCTCAAAAGGATAGTTCCAATGAGAAAAACATACGCAAAAAAGATTAAAAAAGTTCTTGGATTCAAAAAATAAAAATTAAAAGTTAGGGAAAAGGCATAAAAATCCCAAAGTATTAAAAAAACCTAAATTTAAAAATGACAAGAGTTAAATCATTATCAGCTAAAAAACATCGAAAAATAAGAGCGCTGTCCAAAGGCTTTAAACAGGCAAGAAGAAGGAGATTCCATGCAGGTAACGAGGCAGTAATGCACGCTTTTCAATATGCCTATCATGGAAGAAAACTTAAGAAACGAAACCTAAGAAACCTCTGGATTAAAAGATTAAATGCCGCAGTAAGAGAAAATGGTCTGACCTACTCAAGGTTTATATCTGGACTAAAAAAAGCAAAGATCGAAATTGACAGAAAAATATTATCAGACATTGCGATTAACGATCCTGAAACCTTTAAAAAAATAATTAACGAAATCAAATAAATGCTATTCACCCACACTGGTTTTAGTTTTAGACTATAATAAATCCAGTGGAGGTGTGCAAAATCAGATTCTTCACCCTCCCTAAAGAGGGTTTTTTTATACAAAAATGCGCGAAGAAATAATAAATACAAAAAATCAAGCAATAGCTCAAATAACAGAAACAAAGGATCTTCAAGAAATAGAAAGACTTCGAATCGAGTATCTGGGTAGGAACGGAAAAATCGCTTATTTTATAAAAAAAATAAAAGATATAAAGCCTGGCGAAAGAAAAGAAATCGGAATTTTAATCAATGAAACAAAAAATACTATAACAAAATTATTAGCATCTCAAAAAAATCGCATAAAACAATCAATCAGAGAATGGTTTGACCCGACAATACCAGGTGAAAAAATTGAAATCGGACACCTTCACCTCATCACCCAGATTATCGAAGAAATTGCCTATGTTTTCGAGAAAATAGGTTTTATACGCGTTCGCTATCCTGAAGTCGAATGGGATTGGTTTGCCTTTGGCTCTCTTAATTTCCCAAAAGACCATCCTGCAAGAGATGAGTGGGAAACATTTTTTATCGATGCAAAACCTCATCCGCTTTACGGGAATATGCTCCTAACCCCTCATACTTCCTCCGGACAAGTCAGGGAAATGTTAAGAGCAAAAAAACCTCCCATCAGAATGATAAATATTGCCAAATGCTACAGACGTCAATCTGATATCAGCCACAACCCAATGTTTCATCAATTTGAAGGCTTGGTTATTGACAAAGGTATTAATATCACACACTTAAAAGGAACACTTGACTATTTCGCTAAAGCAACTTTTGGTGAAAATATAAAAACCAGAATAAGGCCATACCACTTTCAATTCACAGAACCTTCCTTTGAAGTAGATTTTTCTTGCACTTTATGTCAAGGAAAAGGATGCAAATTATGCAAAGAGGGATGGCTTGAAGTTGGTGGAGCGGGTATGGTGCATCCTTACGTACTAAAAGCTGGAAAAATTGATCCAAAAAAATACACTGGATTTGCTTTTGGTTGGGGAGTGGAAAGAATATTAATGATGAAGCCAAATTTAAACATTCCTGACCTAAGACAAATTTACAGCACAAATCTTGAATATTTGAAACAATTCTAATGAATATAACAATATCTGACAACTGGATAAGAGAATTCCTTGAAACTCCGGCAAAACCGAATGAAATTGCCAAATATGTTTCTTTATGCGGTCCATCAATTGAAAGGTTTCAAAAAATAAACGACGATACTGTCTATCATATTGAAATTACAACCAATAGAATTGACACATTTTCCGTTTACGGATTCGCGAGAGAAGTTTCTGCAATACTGCCTAGATTCAAAATTCCCGCAAAACTAAAACCCTACGAAATAAACAAAAATCCAAAAATCGAAGAGGATTTAAACTTTACTATCATAGGAAATGATAAATTGGTAAAAAGAACAATGGGTGTTGTTCTAACTGACATTCAAAACTGGGAAACTCCCTCATGGATGGAAAAAAGACTTATATCATCAGGTTTAAGATCCCTAAATGCCGTTGTAGATATAACAAATTATGTAATGTTAGAAGTCGGTCACCCAACACATGCTTTTGATTACGATAGGATAAGTAGTAAAAAGTTTATTATTAGAGAATCAAAAAAAGGGGAAACAATCACTACTTTTGATGGAAAAACTTACCAATTGAAAGGAGGCGATATAGTTTTTGATGACGGAGATGGAAATATAGTAGATTTACCCGGTATTATTGGCACACAAAATTCTGTTGTCACAAACAATACAAAAAGAGTTTTTTTCTTCATAGACAATAATAATCCCGCCAAAATTAGAAGTACATCAATGTCTTTAGCTATAAGAACTCTAGCCGCGAGTATAAATGAAAAAGGTGTTGATCCGGAATTGGGAGAAATTGCTATTTATAAAGGTATTGAACTTTTCCAGAAAATCTGTAAAGCCAAGGTTTCAAGCAGAATTTTTGATAATTACTCTAATCCCTATAAAGAAAGGTCTGTCAGAATAAGCAAGAATTTTATAGATCAAAGTTTAGGGGTCAAATTGAATAAAGAAGAAATATCCAAATACTTAACATCTCTCGAATTTAAACCTTTATGGCAAAAAGATTATCTTTTGGTAAAAATACCATCCTTTAGAGCTTTAGATATAACTATTCCAGAGGATTTAGTAGAAGAAATCGCAAGAATTTACGGATATCATAATCTTCCCAGCAAACTTATGAGTGGTGACCTGCCAGATCCTTTGTATAAATCTAGATTTAAATTTGAATATACTGTCAAAAACATTATCCGAGCTTTTGGCGGCGTAGAGATTTACACATTATCATTAGTTCCTTTTAATTTTACCGACCAAAAGGCATTAAAACTTACAAACCCGCTAGGCAAAGAAACTGAATATTTAAGAACCTCTCTTCGTCTTTCATTAATTGAAGCATACTATGAAAATAAAAATACTGCCGAAGAATTTCATCTTTTTGAAATGGCTAACGTTTATTTACCCAAAAATAATAATCTGCCCGACGAAAAGATGCAAATTGCTGGAATTTTCTGTAATTACAATTACAGAAAAGCTAAGGGGATAATAGAATCAGTTTTAAAAGAATTAAACATAGATGCAACATTTACACAAAAAGATAACAAATATTTTCAACCATCAAAAGGTCTTATGATAAAAAACAAAAACGATTGCTTAGGAATATTAGGAATACTGGAAAACCCAGAATTAATTTACTATGAGTTTGATATTGAAAAATTATATAAATACTATAAACCCTATACATCTTTCAAGAGTATATCTAAATATCCTCCTCAAATCGAGGATTTGACTCTAATACTTCCAGACAGAACTAAAGTAGGCGAATTAGTTCAATCAATCAAATCATTTAACCGAATAATTTCTGAAGTAGAAATTAAAGATATCTACCAAAATGCATATACCTTCAGAATAAAATATCAAGATCCTCATAAGACATTAAATGATGAAGAGATTAAAAATCTTAGAATAAAGTTGCTTCACTTTTTAAAGGAAAAATACGCAGCAATTTTGAAAGAGTAGTAAGTATGACAACAATACAAAAGAATTCTCCTAAGGAGTTAAAACCGGTGTCAACGTGGGAATAGAAGTAGGCGTTAATGTCGGAGTGGGGGAGGGGGTAAAATCCCAACTAACTCCAACCCCCACAATAATACTTTTTTCTGACTCATTTCCACCAGAATCTCTTGCCCTAGCTTTTAAAATATGAACACCATTCCCCAAATCAACCTGGTATGAAAACGGTCTTTTATTAAATGATTTAACTCTTAATCCATCAATATCCAAGTTAACTTCGGTAACTTCATATAAAGAATCAGCCCTTATTTCAATATTAAACTTGTTTGGTAAATTGGAAGATTTATCAACTGGTTGTATAAACTCAATACCCAAAGGATTAGGGGTTCCACAATATTCACTCGGAGGATGATACCTTGGATCAGTTTGACTTGAAAGCCAAAGGTTTATTCCCTCCTGCCATTTATTTTCTCTATCACTTTTTGCCAGAGGATCCTTCTCTTTAAAAATAAAATACTCTCTCTCCTCATAATTTCCATTTGTAATATCAGAAGGAGTGGCTAATTTATAATCAGTTTTACAAACTTTTAACTTTACATGAATTGGATCCTCACCAGGTTCAGTTCCAACAATAAATTTTTCTATTCTAGACGGAAATCCATCGTGAGCTGTATAACCGGATATAGAATCAACAGCATAGTTTACAATTCCTCCCGGAACTTCCATGGTAATATTAGGCTTCCCATTCAAAGTTTCAAGTAAAATTCTTCTCCAAATAGGTGAAGCCCCACTTACCCCTGAAGCGACCTCAAGCATCTCAGAATTATCGTTATTTCCCACCCACACACCGACTAAGGTTTGTGAATTTCCCCCGATTGTCCAATTATCCCTTTTACCATTCGTTGTACCAGTCTTTACTGCAACCTGCCTCCCAGGAATATTCAAAAGCGAGTTGGAACCAAAAACCGCACTCCTTGCCTCATTATCACTTAAAATGTCAAAAATCAAATAAGCCTGTTCTGGCGACAGAACCCTTTTAACCTTTTCAGGTTTCGCTTCTTCCAAAACCTTTCCTTTAGAATCAACCACCTTTAAAATCGCTACAGGATCAACTTTGAAACCAGTGTTTAAAAATGCTGCATAAGCCGAAGTTAATTCAAGTAATCTAACCTCGCCTCCACCCAAGGTCAAAGATAAACCAACTTTGCTTAAGGTTTCTTTTGTTGGTTCAAGAGAGTTAATACCCAACTCATAAGCAGTTTGCAGTGTATCTTTTAAGCCAACCATAGCTAACATCTTTACCGCAGGAATATTAATAGAATTCGCTAAAGCATACCTCACCTGGACGGGACCTCTAAATTTACCATCATAATTTACCGGTTTATATAAAGGTAAACCTTCTCCTTGAAAAAATTCAGTTGGGACGTCCATCAGAAGAGTAGAGGCGGTATAGCCTTTTTTAAAGGCAGTAACATAGGTAAAAGGTTTTATTGCAGATCCAGGTTGCCTTAATGCTACAGTTACATTTACCTGTCCATCAATTTCAGGGTCTGAAAAACCGCGGGAACCAATCATAGCCAAAATCTCGCCGGTTTGAGGATCCAAGATCACAGCTGCACCATTTGTGATATTTAACTTTTTAACCTTTTCAATTTCCTCAGCAACTATCTTCTGTGCCTTTTCCTGTAAATCCAGGTCCAAAGTAGTTATAACTTTCAATCCCCCCTGCTCAACTACTCTTTGCCCATATCTTTCTTCCAAAATTTTTTGTACATATTGGACAAAGTGAGGCGCCTTAAAATTTGCTCCTCTCTCTTGAAACTTTATTTCTTCAAGCTCCTTTTTGGCTTTATTCTCTTCATCTTCTGAAATATAACCATCCTCTCTCATCCTTCTTAATACCTGCTTAGTCCTTTCTATATATGCTTTAGGTTCTGACGAATAGGGAGAATAAACAGAAGGCCTCTGGGGTAAACCTGCTAAAATTGCCGACTCGACAAGATTTAAGTCCGAAACACTTTTGCCGAAATACATTTCCGAAGCGGCCTCAACACCCCAAGCAGTTCCTCCATAAGGCGCTTCATTTAAATACATTTGTAAAATCTGGTCCTTTGAATATCTTCTTTCTATCTGTATTGCTAAAATAAATTCTCTCAACTTCCTAATAATACTCCTTTCCGATGTTAACAAAACATTTTTTACCAATTGTTGAGTTAAAGTAGAACCACCTTGTGCATAACCTCTGGTAAATATTCTGGAAAAACCGCGAACTATACCGAAAATATCAAATCCTTGATGCGAGTAAAAATTTTTATCCTCTATAGCGATTGTTGCATCTTTTAGCGATTTTGGTATTTTATCTATCTCTACAGGAGTTCTTTTCTGATCAGCATAAATGTCATATAACACCTTGCCATTCCGATCTAATATTTTCGTGGAAAAACCTTCTTTTCTTACCACTTTATCGGGAGACGGAAGATTAAAAGCTAAAAATGGCAAAATAATAAAAAATCCCAAAAATCCGGCGATTACAGATATAAAACCAAACTTAGCAATCCTCAACATCAATCTGGTTCTTCTTATTCTCTTAGGATTTAACCTTGACTTCCAAAACGCCCTTCTTCTTATTTTTGTCCAATATGCCATCTATTCATTTTAACAATAATTAGTTTGAATTTAAAATCTTATTAAAATCTTAAAACTTTTAGAGTAAAATCAAAATATGGATGAAATTGATAAAGCATTAACTAGAGGAGTAGAAACAGTCCTGCCTGATAAAGAAGGTTTGAAAAAAATGATGCAAGAAAGAAAAATAACTCTTTACCAAGGATTTGATCCCTCAATGCCTTCTTTACACTTGGGAAACATGGCAGGATTAATGAAACTGAGGCAATTTCAAAAACTTGGTCATAAGGTGATTTTTTTAATTGGTGATTTTACAGGAATGATAGGTGATCCCGATAAAATATCAACAAGAATCCCTTTAACCCGTGAACAAACTCTCAAAAACTCTCAAAAATGGAAAGAACAAGCTTCAAAAATACTAGAATTTGAAGGAGACAACCCCGCTCAAATTCTTTTTAATTCCCAATGGAATGATAAACTTGATTTCCAGGAACTCATAGAAATAACTTCTCATTTTACAGTACAACAACTTTTAGAAAGAGATATGTTCCAAAAAAGAATCAAGGAAAACCGTCCGATTAGACTTCATGAACTTTTATATCCGGTAACCCAAGCAATTGACAGCATTATGATGATAGAAGGTGGAGTAGATCTTGAAATTGGTGGGCAAGATCAGCTTTTTAACATGCTTGCGGGAAGAGATCTTATGAGAGCAAAGTGGAATAAAGAAAAATATATTCTTACAGTAAAACTTTTGGTTGATAAAGAAGGAAAAAAAGTAGGCAAGACTACAGGAAATGCCCTATTTTTAGATACAAAACCCAATGAACTTTTCAGCGGTATAATGTCCTTTCCTGACGATGTTATTTATCTTTCGTATGAACTTTTAACAGATGTTGATTTACAGGGACTTGAAGAAAAAATAAAAGACGATCCAATGGGACAGAAAAAATCTTTAGCTTGGGAAATAGTCAAAAATCTCTGGGGGGAAGAACTCGCAAACAAGGCTCAAGCTTTTTTTGAAAATACTTTCCAGCAGGGTAAAATCCCGGACATCGAAAATGAAACATCCGATAAAATACTCCTCAACGCCGTCTCTGGTATAGTCGGCAGCAAATCCAAAGCCAAAAGACTTATTTCTCAAAAGGCAATAGAGGTCAACGCCAAAGTTGTCGATAATCCCAACTATAAATTGTCTAGTGGTGAAGTTATAAGGATTGGCAAGAAACAATTTGTTAAAGTTAAATAAGAGGATAAGTAAGATAAATAAAATTAAAGGATAAGCGTAAAATAAAAGTTCTTGGAAACTAAATTATGAAAATAAAGAAACCAAAAATAAAAAAGGAAACAGTATTTAGGATAATTATAATTATAGCCACCATTGGCCTTTTGCTGACAACTTTTTTACCTATCCTTCTTTCAGCATTTTAATGTTTAAATACCAATTATGAATTTATCAACTCCAATTTTAAAAGTCCCTTCCATTGGAATGATCTATGCCAAACGTCTGGAAAAACTCCAAATAACCAATGTTGAAGAGTTATTAAACCACGTTCCTTCCCGCTATAAAGACTACACCATAATCACTAAAATAGCTGAAGCACAAATAGGAGAAACTGTAACCATTCAAGGAAGAGTCAATTATATTAAAAACATATTTACTTCAGGCGGAAAAAGAATACAGGAAGCAGAAATTGAAGATATATCTGGAAAAATAAATATCATCTGGTTCAATCAGATATATCTGGTTAAAAACATTAAAAAGGGGCAAATTTATTCTTTCTCGGGGAAATTGGATATTTTTAACCGAAAAAAATCCCTTATCTCACCGGATTATGAGCAAATTCTTCCGGGTAAAGACACAATTCATACAGGGAGATTGGTCCCAATTTATCCGGAAACTAGAGGCGTTTCTTCTAAATGGTTAAGAACCAGAATCAAATTATTACTGGAACAAAAAATTGAAGATTTTAAAGAATTTTTACCCTTAGAAACCTTAAAAAAACTAGATCTACCGGAGTACAGATATTCAATCAACAAGGTACACTTTCCTGAAAATCTCAAACAAGCTCAAAAGGCGAAAAAAAGATTAGCTTTCAATGAAGTCTTATTACACCAGTCGAAAAGTTTATTTAGAAAAAAGGAATGGGGAAGAAACTTAGTCACCAACCCCTTAAAGATAGACGAAAAGATATTTAAAAAATTTACAAACAGCTTGCCCTTTAAACTAACAAAATCACAAGAAGAAGCCATTAAGGATATTTTTGCTGATCTTTCCAAAGAAAAACCCATGAACAGGCTTCTTGAAGGAGATGTGGGATCCGGAAAAACGGTTGTTTCTGCCGCTGGAGCATTTGCAGCTTTTGTAAATGGATATCAGAGTGTTTTTATGGCTCCTACACAAATTCTAGCCCAACAACACTACCAAACTCTCAACGAGATCTTTAAAAAATTTAAAGTCAGAATTACTCTAGTCACCTCTGCCGGAGTTAAATCAGATCTTGGAAAAACCGATATTTTCATTGGAACTCACGCTTTGATTTATAAAAACATTAAATTCGACAATGTAGCTTATGTCGTCATTGATGAACAACACAGGTTTGGTGTAGAACAGAGAGCACATCTGGTTAAAAAAGCTAAAGGACAAAGAACTTCCCCCCATATTCTCACAATGACTGCCACACCCATACCCAGAACGGTCGCGCTGACTGTTTATGGAGATTTAGATCTCACAACACTAACAGAACTCCCAAAAGGAAGAATACCAATAACTACCTGGCTGGTGCCACCTAAAAAACGGGAAGGAGCTTACAGATGGGTTAGTGAGCAAATCAAATCAAAAAATGTTCAAGCGTTTGTAATCTGTCCACTAATTGAAGAGTCAAACGTCGAAACAATGAAACAGGTAAAAGCTGTTAAAGAAGAATTTGAACACCTTAAGGAAATATTTAAAGATTTGAAAATAGGAATGCTTCACGGAAGACAAAATGCTAAAGAAAAAAATGAAGTATTAAATCTTTTCCGTAGTGGAGAAACCAATATATTAGCAGCCACTCCCGTGGTTGAAGTGGGCATTGATGTACCAAACGCTACAATCATGATCATAGAAGCAGCAGAACGTTTTGGCTTAGCCCAGCTCCACCAATTAAGAGGAAGGGTAGGAAGGGGATCACTTAAATCATATTGCCTTTTATTCACGGAAAGCAAATCGCAAAGAGTCTTAAACCGCCTAAACGCTCTAAGAAAAAATCTTTCAGGTTTTGAACTGGCAGAGCTCGACTTAAAATTAAGAGGACCCGGTGAGATCTACGGTATTAAACAACACGGTTTTCCGGAATTAAAGATCGCCTCTTGGCAAGACACGGAAATAATAAAACAGGCAAAAGAGATTGCCGAAGAAGCTCTTGCACATCCCCAAAAATATAAACTCCTAATTGATAAATTAAAACTAGACTCTATAGCTTTAAATTAAGGTTTTACAAATAACAATCAATAAGTTAAAATTATTTACAATCAAAAAATGACACCATTACCAAAGAAAAAACATACAAAATCAAGAAGTGGCAAAAGGCTCAACAGCCCATCAAACAAAAAAGGCTTACCCCAAGTTCTTAAATGCCCGTCTTGCGGAAAGCTCAAAGCACCTCATAAGGCTTGTCCTTCGTGTGGTTTCTATAAATAAAAAGATTAAAACATCTGCAATTTCAACTTTGAATATTTTGACTTAATTATTGATTAAATCTTAATTATTAATTAGCATTATATATTATGAAAACAGCCAAAGATCCAAGACACATAATGAGAAAAAATTTAGTTCAAGAACTTTTTGCTGAATCTTTTACCAATCAAGAAACTAAAAGTGAATTAACCAATAAAATTTTGGCGCAGATTAATTCTATTGATCAAAAAATTAGCCAATCAGCTCCAGCCTGGCCATTGGAAAAATTAAACAAAATTGACCTTTCAATTCTTAGATTAGCCGTATATGAACTCGAAAATACTCAAACTCCCCCCAAGGTGGTAATTGATGAGGCCGTTGAATTGGCCAAAGAATTAGGTTCTGAATCTTCTCCTTCATTTGTCAATGGAGTTTTAGGTACAATATTAAAAGGAAAAAATGAATAAGGATATAAAAGAAAAAATTATAGAAGCCCTTTCAGAATATCTCGGTCTTGAACCTCAAGACATAAGCGAGGAGGATTCACTATATCATGACCTTCATATGAAAGCTTCTGATCTAGCCGACTTTTTAGAGAGCTTAAAATCTCAGGAAATTGACATCGATACAATTGACCTATCCGAAATCGAAACAGTAGGCGATTTAATCGAAGCTTCAGAAGGGGAATCGGACGACCATGAAAGTCAGGAGGATGAATTTGTATAATGGAAAATCTTTTTAACAACTTCAAAAACAAAGAATTATTAAGACAAGCTTTAACACACAAATCTTGGGTAAATGAGCATCCCAATGTCATTCAATCGAACGAACGCTTGGAATTTTTAGGTGATGCAGTTTTAGAATTCATCGTCTCATCGATACTTTATCAAAAATTCCCAAACGAAGAAGAAGGATACCTCACCGCTTTGAGATCCAATTTAGTTAACACCACAAATCTTTCCAAAGTAGCATTAAGGTTAAAGATAGGCAAGGCTATTCAACTTTCAAAAGGCGAAGAAGAAACCGGAGGAAGAAATAACCCCTCAATACTAGCAGACACTGTTGAAGCAATAATTGGAGCAATTTATCTTGATTCAGGCATCGAGACTGCAAAAAAATTTATTGAAGAAAACATCACAAATAATTTGGAAGAAAAAATAAAACAACCACTCAAAGATCCCAAAAGTTTGCTTCAAGAAATCGTTCAGGCTAAAGATTTACCCGCTCCCAAATATCAGGTAATTAAAGAAGAAGGACCCGATCACGCTAAAATTTTTACGGTTGAAGTTATCTTTGATTCAAAGGTGCAAGCTATAGGTAAAGGAAAAAACAAAAGCGAAGCAGAGCAGGAAGCAGCTAAAATTGCCTTAAACAAAATCAATCAACAATAAATTGTAATTTCAAATCTGATTTGCTAAACTTACATATACCCAAAATAAAATGATAAAAATAAGACTATCCCTAGCCGGTTCAAAAAAAAGACCTTTTTATAGAATCGTAGCTATAGATAAAAAAAGAAAAGGCAAAGCCAGTAATTTCATAGAAGTTTTAGGTTATTGGTCACCCAAAAATAAAGAAGTAAAAATTAAAAAAGAGAGATTTAATTACTGGATTGAAAAAGGAGCAAAAACAAACGCTTCTTTAGAAAAAATTCTTAAAAACATCTGAAATGAGAGAACTTTTGGAATATATTTTAAAAGGAATACTGGGAAGCGGCGAGTTTGAAATAGAGGAAAAAGAAGATAATGGACAGACTATTTTTCAAATCAAAGTTAAACCAGAAAAGGCTGGCCTTGTTATAGGTAAAGAAGGTAAAATGATTAAATCTATTCAGAATATAATTTCAGTAAAGGCTCGCAAAGAAAATAAAAAAGCCTACGTAAAGGTAATCTAATTTTCCTCAAAAGAAGGGCATCTCAACTTCCCTTGGTTCTTGGGGAGAAAGCTCAATAAAGAGTGGCTTTTTGTAATCTGAGAGGGATTTTATCATATTTAAATCATCGTCTGTTAATTCATTTATAGGTTTATCAATGGGAGGAAGATTTTCTGGAAAATCGGACCAATAAGAAAATAGATTCAAACTGACATTGTAAACCCCTAAATCCTCATATGTTAAATCCAAACTAGACAAAAATGATAAAGGCAATATCTTTACCAAACTATTAAGAAAAGAAAGAATTTTTGTATAATCATCTGATGAAATCTCTATTTTTAAAATTGAAGCTTTAAGATTCTCAGATTTCTCATCTTTTTCGCTGGTAATCTCATTAATTTCAATATCCAATTCTTTAGATAAATTCCTAGCCTGGGAAATTACCCAAATCGGCGGGTTCTTACTTGGAAGCGCTATTACAGTTATGTCTTCGGGGTCGATTTGATCTGGAGAGATTTTTCTCAAAGATTCAAGTTTCTCATTCAAGACTTTTTCTTTACTTTGTTCTAATTTGTAATCTTCAATTTTTTTATTAATCTTGGATATATTTCCCGGTAGAAAAAAAACAAAAACCAAGAAAACACTTAATATAACCACAATGGGAGTAATTAAAATTTTAAAATTTACTCCCAAGCGTGTTTGTGAAACCAAACCATCCATAAGAGTTTAAGGAAACACCAATTTAACCGAATAACCCTCCTTGAGATTAAACTCCAACGACTTCAAGATAACTTTATTAAACTCTTTCGAAGTTATAACATTTGCCAAATATAAAGCTATATCATCTAAGTTATCGGCTAAAACTGAAATAGACAACTCATCCACATTAATATTTACTTCTTTAACATTTGTGCCTTCAGGAAAAAGCTTGGACAATACATTCAATCTATCAAGTTCATCGTTAGCGTTAGATTTACTTTTTAAACTTTTAATTTTTTCTAACCTGTCTTTCACCAACACTATTCTCTGTTCAGTTTTTTCCAAAGCCTTAATCTTATTTTTCAAACTTTCCTGATTCTTCAAAGAAACGGAAATTCTTTTATCTAAAAAAATTCCCACACCCAATGAAGCTGAAAGAAAAAACAAAAGTATAATCACTCCCAGCAAAGCAAACTTCTTTAAAAAAGAAGATAATTTTATATAAGAACTTTTTGGTTTTAATTCTTCAGGTAATAAATTAATTTCACCCATAATTTTGCTAAGTCCTCATCGCCAATCCCACAGACGTTGAATAAAAAGGAGCGTACCCGGCTATAGATTTAACTGTATCAGGATCAATTTCCACTTTTGAAAAAGGATTGCCAACAACAACCTCTATGCCAAGCAATTTGGTGAGACTAGAGGCTATTTCAGGCATGCCCGCAGTTCCACCAGATAAGATCACTGATGTTGGAACGTCCCCCTTTTCTTCAGATTGATAAAAATGAATGGCTTTCTTTATTTCATCGGATATAATCTTAAAAATTGGTTCAAGTGCATATTTAATTTTTCCTTCAAGCTGACTTTGAGTGAGACCGTAGGTTCTCTTATACTCTTCCGCCTGCATTTCCGGTATACCCAGAGACTGGGATAACGCTCTTGTAAATGCTTCACCAGCCGTTGGAATTGAACGGGAAAAAACCAATTGAGCATTTTTAGAGATAGCAATGTTAGTTGATCTTGCCCCCAAATCAACAATTAAAGACGTTAGATCATCAGGAGCTAAAGCGCGAACCAAAGCAATAAGTTCAGTTTCTGCAAAAACAGTATTTAAACCAGCCATTCCAATTACCTTGACATATTTTTCAACAACACTTTTAAGAACTGCTACCAAAAGCACAACTACTTGAGAAGAACTTTCCTTCCTTTCTATTATTTGATATTGAACTATTGATTCGCTGACTGGAATCGGAATATACTGTTCAGCCTCCCACCTTACAGCGGAAGCTATTTCCGAATCCGTAAGATTGGGAAATCTTACAGTTCTCGTATAAACTTGAGTTTCGGGAAGCGCTATTGCCACCTCTTTTGATGAAACTTTCGCTTCTTTATACAGCTTTTTAATCGCCTCTGCCAATAAGGCAAATTCTCTGTCTTCAATCATCTGATCGGGGCTTTTACCTTTATGACTTACAATTCCTGAAGCTTTTAAACGAAACCTGCCTCCCTCACGGGCAAGTTCCACAATTTTAATAGTCTTAGCACCAATATCAATTCCGACAGACATTTTTATTTTGACAAACCATTTTGACTAAATACTGCGTTTTCAAAAACATCAAAAGGCTCGGGATAACCGCTGTAAACCTCTAAATTTCTAATAGTTTCTCCGGCTTTCCCTTTTGAGGAAATAAGAATCCCTTGATAAGGAAAACTTGATCCTGCACTTCCTGTTCCAAAAATGCCAACAGGTTGATCTAACGCATAAAGAATTCTAACCTTGATTACCAAGATGCAACCCAAAACACTCATACAATTAAATTCACTTTCATCAATTTCAGCTCTTCTAAGATATCTAATTCCACCAAATTCACATCCCGCCATTCCTGGACCCAGCCCTTCTGCACCACTAGTTCTATTACTAACTTCATCGAAAAGCCTCCTATACACCTTCAAATCATTAAAACTGTTCATCGGACCGGTTTCATCGTAATAAATTAAAACTTCAATTGCGGGTCTAGGGTTAGATCCTTCAGCACCATAACAAATCCGAATTTTATTTCCTCTCCAACAAGGACTACTTCCACCGCAAACAAATTCTCCATTTTCTTTCCTTGAAGAAACTAAAAATGTTGCGGTTTCTCCCGAAGATAATCTTTTTGGATAAGACAGCTGATTATTTCCACTTAATTTTGAGTACTGCGTAACACTTGTTGTATAAGAAACAGATTCATCCGAAGGATCAGGTTTCACTTCTGTTGGGCCACCTATCACGGGATTTAAAAGCTTTTCCTCAACTCCTGCTTCAGCTGCAGAAAAAGCACGAAGAGATTCTTCCTCATAGGTTGTCGTTTTTATCTCCGTAACAGATCTTGAAGCCGAAGATAAGACGACAGTCAAAACTACAGAAATAGCAAGAAGAACAATAAGCAAAGCTTGACCATTTTGACTATATTTATTTCTCTTCTTTATAACACTCATAAATTCAGTTTAACAGCCATTTTAGCAATGGTCAATTTACAAAAAATCAAAAATGTTTCCAATTAGAATTTATCATAAACTCTTAATTGAAATTGTGTTTTTACAATTACTTCCGATCCTTCGGAACCGGTGCCCAATGTTGAATTTTGCCCTTTCAGGGTAATCAAAATCGATTGAGGAACCCCTTCTTGTGGAGGGGGACAAGAAAAAACATTACTACAGTCAATTTTAACTCTATCGGATGTAATTCTCACACTTGCTGAATTCGAAGCAATATATTTTCCAGAAATATTGCATTCTAAAAATGCGCTTTTTCCCCATTCATCAATATAGTCAATTTTGTTAGAAGTGCAACTGCTAACTTTTTTGGCATTTCTAAGCAACCTTTCCATTGTACTTAAGGAATATTCAACCTCCGCTCGTACATCTACAACTGACTCAACCTTTTTCGAACCTCGCAAGGACAATGCCATTATCTGAGTTGAAACAACACCTAAAATAGAAAAGATAAAAACAACAACAAGCATTTCTATCAATGAAAAACCTTTTGAAAATTTCAGAAAATCTTTACCAAACATATTAAGACTACCTCCATTTTGTAAACCTCGTAAAAGAACCAACTTGATGATTCCCGCTTGAATCAGACCAAGAAACTAAAACATCAACCTCAACAATATTTATATTTTCACTCCCAGAGTTGCAGGCTAAACTTGATTCCGAACCGGTTGAAATATCATAATATTTACAGACAAAATTAGCTGTTCTTTTAAAAAGAGAATCAATATCACAAACTGATCCCCAGCTCATAGTAGTATCTGTACTATCACAACCACCAGAAACAATACTGCTGATAAAACCATTCCAACTATAATCCCTTTGGCTTCTCAACCATTCAATTTCTTCTTGGACATATTTTGTTGCTTGGGCATTAGTTTTCGTGTAGCTAGAATTACTAACAGACTTGGTCGCCAAAGATGCAATGCTAATTAAAATCAAGGCAGATAAGCCAACTGCTACAACAACCTCAAAAAGAGACTGTCCTTTTTTAAAATATAATATTTTCAACCCTTTATTAATTTGCTTCACTTTATCTCTCCTCCCTTGGTAACCACTATCGTTTTATTTAAACTGCCATTAGATAAAGTTATAGATATATCACTTTCCGTTCTGACTCCTCTGCCCAGATTATCAAAAATCACAGTGAAACTGCTTATTGCAATTCCCGGATAATCATTGCTTATGTCATAACTTCCAAAATCATAAAAGATTTCGCTTGGACCATCAGTACATCCTACTTGAATGGAATATTTAGAAGAATCAGTTTGAACCACCCTAACAGAGGTAAAGCGTTCATTTACAGCCGAGCAAGTATCTCCAACACCACCAGATAAAGCAATTTGCTGTGCCATACGAAGATCACCTTTGAGTTTTAAAACAGCGCCTTCGAGAACTTTTCTCCTTTGAAAATCTCTGACATTTGCCATACCAACAGAAAAAAGCAAAAACATTGTAACGATAACCACTACAAGTTCAATTAAAGAAAAACCTAAATATATATTTTTCTCTTTAAGGAGAAGAAAATATTTTTTATTTCGGGCAGAAAACATATCATTTCTAGGGACTGGTTAGACAATAATTAAAACCTGCCGGAACACTTCCGCAAAAAGACGCGTTACAGTATGAAGGTAATGTTGTTGAGGAATCCTCAAGTTTTGCCCAAAGACAAAAACGGGTACAATTGTTCAAACACCCCGACGGATATACTGTATAACCATAATTTGACCCACCAGGATCACCAGGTAACGCCTGAATATAAATATTTGATGAAGCAGCAGCAACCGTACAACCAAAGCTCGAATTACCAGTTAATGAACTACCAACACTAGGCAGAGATCTTGGATAATAATTGCAATCAGATTTATACATTTCAAGTCCTGAAGCAATCTGAGCCAAATCTCCCTTTCTTTTTGCATCCCTACCCGAAGTTCGCGCACTATTTACCGCAAAAATTGAAATTCCCGAAATAATCGCAATAATACTAACCACCACAACAAGCTCAACAAGTGTAAATCCAACACTTTTTCTTTTAAATCGATATCTCCTAATTTTATAAAAATTCATTTTTTTAGATATACTTTATAAAGGACAAGTAGCATCTGTTGGTTTAGTTGTTAATTCACCGGTTTTACCGTTTGAACAAACTATAAAATATTTTGTGTTACCGCTATCGTCTTTTTGTTCCAAAGTGCTCCACAATACATAGCTTGTAGTATTAGAATAAATCCCGTAATTACCGACTGAATCACTTGGACAATTGGTAAGACCTAAAGCTCCACACTGTGATGAAAGATTATCATTTGGTGCTTCAAAATAATTACCATTTTTTTTATTAGCATAAGCTTCCATAGCAATCTGATATTGCTTGATGTCACTTTTTCTTTTAGAATCTCTGGCTCTTTTCTGTGTCGCCGGATATTGGGTAACAAAAAAACCAGCCATTAAGCCTATAATTGCTATCACAATGAGTAGTTCGATATAGGTAAATGCTGACAAAGATTTGAAAGATTTTCTTTTTATAGAAGTCTTACTCAAAAAAAATAACTTCATTTTCTTTTCTTTTTCCACCTTCCCTCCTTTATAACTTATTTATTTATACCACAAATAAAATCATCTTTGTATATCAACAAACTAAAAAACTCTTAATCACATCATTTACTTTTTGACTGTTCCAAAAGCTCTCTTTCATACTCCTCAATTGAAATATCCAAAGGAACTCCGTAAGACTTTCCAAAACTGCAAACATAGCCCTGACCACAGAACAAGGATCTTGCAACAACTGACTTGTCATAGCCAATTTCTTTTTCCTTACCCTCCAGATATGCATAAATCTGAAATCTTTTCGTATTCGAAAGATAAAGATAGGAGATTCCCTTATTACCTTTTGGATCGCCAGGAATTACTTTCAAATAAGGTGGATAAGCTTCATCGGTAACATCTTTGAGTGGATCTTTTCCCCATTCACAAGGAACAAGTAAGTTAAAAAACTTCTCTTGATCAAACTCTTTATCATTTTTAATTTCATTCCAACCGGAATCAAAATCACTTCCTTTGCAAGCAAGTATTTTTCCATCCTTTGATGGAGGATAAAAGCCGAAATCATTTTGATATCTTCTAAGCGCATTGGCTATTTCGCCAAGATCAGCCCTTCTTTGTGAATCTCTTGCTTTCCTTAATGAAACTTGCATATTTAAAAAAGTGAGAACAAAAATAAAAAACAATATTCCCAAAACCGCAAAAACTTCATTCTTACTAAAAGGTTTCATTTTAAATAGGGGAGTAGATAGACAGAAAGTTTATCTCCCCACATTATTGTAATAAAAAGCGAAGTTATAAGAAAGGGCGCAAAGGGAATCTGTTTACCAAATTTTGCTTTCTTAATAAGTATCAAAAAAATTCCGATAATAGATCCAATAAAAAATGATAAAAATATAAAAGTTATACTCAACTTATAATCAGCCAAAACTAGGCTCGAAGCTAAAACAAGCTTTACATCTCCCAAACCCATTCCTCGCCCTAAAGTTACAAGATTTAAAAAGAGAAAAAATGATGAGGTAAGAAAAGCGGAAAGCAAAATCTCATAAAATTTTTCATTCGATGTCAAAATTAAGTTGAAAAAAGAAAGGGTAAAAATGAAAAAGGTTACTTCATCGGGAATAAGCTTATGTTCAAGATCAATGACAAAAATAATAACAAGCGCAGCTGAAATTAAAAAATAATAGGCTAATACAAGAAAAGTTGACATTTGAGTCAAAGATGGGTTTTGCATATTTGCCGCAAAACCCGAAAAATTAAGGTAAACCAAAATAAAAATAAAAGCAGTTGAAAATTCAATCAAAGGATAACGAAGTGATATTTTCTTTCCGCATTTTCTGCACTTTCCTTTAAGTAAAATAAAAGAGAGTAGGGGAATATTATCATACCAGGAAATTACAGTTTTACACCTGGGGCATTTTGACCTCCCTTCACTTATTGAAATCCCTCTAGGCCAGCGATAGGTATAAGCACCAACAAAAGAACCAACAATTAAACCAAAAATTAATATGAGTAAAAATATCAATATTGAA
>CAYSJW010000033.1:0-84762 GCA_964431555.1 uncultured Gammaproteobacteria bacterium
AATGAACCTTTTGGTTTAACTGCTTTAGAATCTATGGCTTGTGGTACTCCAGTTTTAGCTGTTAATGAGGGAGGTTATAGGGAGACTGTTATTGATGGTGTTACGGGATATCTTCTTCCAAGAAAACCGGAAGCTTTTGCAGAAAAAATTCTATTTTTGTCAAAAAATCCAGATATTGTCAAAAAGATGGGAATTGCAGGTAGAGAACATGTAAAAAGGAATTTTACTTGGGAAAAACATTGTAAAAAACTTGAGGATTTTATTAAAATGATAGTCAAAGAGAAAAAAATATTTGATTAGTTTTGAAAATTATCAGTGGTTATTAAACATTCACAATATATAAAATCTAAGAATAATAATGTCTTTAATACTGGATTTTGCATAGTTTGCAATACACCTAAATTTGTTAAAGATTTTTTTCGTGATGTTAGATATTGGGAATACCCTGATAAGTTTGAATATTGGAAATGCTATAAATGTGGATTAATTTTTCAAAAGTATGTTGTAAAAAGCAATCTTGGAAAATATTATGAAAATAGTAGTTATTGGAGTCAAGATATGGATGAACTAAAATCAAAAGGTTTATTGGATAAATATAATTGGGATAAATTTGGGAATATTTATAAGTTTATCATAGAAAATAAGAAAAAGGGGAATATTTTGGATATAGGTTGCGGATCTGGAAATTTTTTATCAATGTTTAATAGAAAAGATTGGCAGGTTTTTGGTTTTGATATAAGTGACTTCGCGGGAAAAACTGCTTTAAAATATTTTAATATTAAGATTTTTAAACCTAATGATATTTTAAAAAAGAACTTTAAAAGAAAATATGATGTTATTACAATGTTAAATTCCATTGAACACTTTTACGAACCTTTATTGTATTTGGAAAGGGTAAAAAATGTTATCAAAGATGATGGTTATTTAATAATTCAGGTGCCTAACATTTCAAGTTTGGGATTTTTAATTTTTGGAAAGTATTGGTACCCATTGCAACCGGGAAGGCACCTTTTTAATTTTAATCCTTCAAATTTAAAAAAACTGGTAGAAGAATTCGGTTTTAAAGTTATCAAAATAGACCATTTTAATAAAAACCATTCTATTTATGGAATATTTCAAAGTATTAGATATATTAATAAAGGAAAAAGAAAAGAAAACCAAGTTGTTCATATAAATTTTGAAAAAGAGGTTTTGAAGAAAGAAAAACTTCCAAATGAAAAGTATATCTTTGTTGTTATTGCAAATCTATTATCTAATATTATTTATTATTTAGGAGCATTTTTAAAAAAAGGTGAATATATCACAATTTATGCTCAAAGAGAAAATTAAAGCTTCGCTAGTTATTGTTAATTATAAAAGTAGAAGAGATACTCTAGAGTGTATCTCAAATTTAGGATTAGGTGATAATTTCGAAATAATAGTAGTAGATAATAGTTCCGATAAATATCTAAGAAATGAGTTATCCACAATTTCGGGTAATATTAAGTATATCGACTCGGGTAGTAATTTAGGATATGGTGCTGGAAATAATTTGGGTATTAAATGCGCTAAAAGTGAGTATATTTTAATATTAAACCCAGATACAAGACCGAGTTTAAGAAATATATTTTCTCTAGTGGATTTTATTAAAAGAAAGAAAGAAGCTGGGATAGTTGCACCGGAGTTGGTTAACCACGAGGGCAATATAATCAAGCAGATTGATTTTTTTAAACTCACACCTCTTTATTACATCTTCAGATATACATTTATAAGTAAATTATTTTCTAAAAGTAATTTTTTTGAAAATAAAGATAATATTTTTAACTATAAAAAAGATTTTTATGAAGTTGATGTCGTGCCTGGTTCGATATTTTTGATAAGAAAAAGTTTATTCGAAGAAATAGGTGGTTTTGACGAAAAATTTTTTTTGTATTTTGAGGACAATGACCTTTGCAATAGGGTTAAATCGCATGGTTATAAAATTTTTAAATTAAGTAGTGTAAAAATATTGCATGATTGGAAACCTGCACATGGAAATAAAGTAACGAAGAAATATTTTGAACAAAGCAGATTTTATTATTTTAGAAAATATTATGGTTTACTTAGTGCAGTTATAGTTGAATTATTTTCAAGAAAGTGGTGGAGTTTAAAGAAATAAGTATATGATATCAGCCGCTATTCTTACCAAAAATGAAGAAAAAAATATCAGAGACTGTTTAAATAGTTTAAGTTTTTGTGATGAAGTTTTAGTTGTTGATGATTATTCTATTGATAAAACTGTAAGTATTGCGAAACAATTAAAAGCAAGAGTACTGAAAAGAAAATTAAAAAATAATTTTTCAAGTCAGAGAAACTTTGCATTGGAAAAGGCAAAATATGAATGGGTTTTGTTTGTTGATGCCGATGAAAGAGTTACAAAAGAACTTTCTGATGAGATAATTCAATCAATAAAAAATACAAATATAGACGGATATTATCTAAAAAGGAAGGATTTTATTTTGGATAAAGAAATTAAATATGGTGAAGCGGGTTTTGTTAAATTGTTAAGATTAGGTAGGAAAAATAAAGGATTATGGGAAAGAAGTGTACATGAAAGGTGGAATGTAAAAGGAAATATTGGTGTTCTAAATAATCCTCTTTTACATTATCCACACGAAAATATTTTTCAATTTGTCAAAGAATTAGACTATTTTTCCACTCTTCATGCTCAGGAAAACTTAAAGGAAGGAAAGAGAGCTAATCCTTTAAGAATATTTATTATGCCTATTTCTCATTTTATAAAAAACTATATTTTAAGCTTGGGGTTTTTAGATAAAACGCATGGATTTGTTATAGCTTCATTAATGAGTTTTCACTCCTTTCTTTCATGGAGTAAAATGTATTTAAGTCAAAAATCGAAATGACCGATGAAATTGGAAAATTTATTAATTTTTGGGGAAAGATTTTAGTTTTTTTATATATTTTGATCTTTCCATTTGGACAGCTTCTTCGCTTTGAGGTTATATTGGCTAAAAAACCTATACCTGTTATTGCCACGGATCTTGTTACATCTTTTTCTTTAATTACTTTTTTATTTTCAAAAAAACCAAAAATTAACAGATATTTTTTTTCATTTTTTTTCTTTTGCTTATTCTCACTTTTGATATCTTTGAGCTATTTTAATTTTCATCAAGTATTATTTGGATCTTTGTATTTATTCAGGTTATTAATTTATTATTCATTTTTCGTTTTAGTATGGAATTTATCAAATTATAATCCTACTTTTAAAAAGAATGTTTTAGATTTGTATATAGTGATTATGATTTTTAATATTTTTTTGGGTTGGTTGCAGTACTTTCTATATAAAGACTTGACTTATCTAAAATTCTATGGCTGGGATGATCATCTAGGAAGATTGGTCGGTACTTTTTTTGATCCTGGTTTTACTGGGATAATTATATGTTCTGCTTTTTTTGTTACATTTCTGAAATATATTTATAGTAAAAAAAAGATATATCTATATTTAAGCTTAATTTTTTTAATAAGTCTATTATTTACTTACTCAAGAGCTTCATATTTAGCATTACTTTTTGGTTTGATATTATTATTTTTAGTAAAGAAAAAAGTAAAGTACTTGATATCCTTTTCTTTAATAATATTTCTAATGATGTTAATTTTACCTCGAGGAAAGGGAGAAGGCGTTAGGCTGGAGAGAACAAAGAGCATCTTGTTACGAATGGAAAATTATAAAGAAACTCTAGATGTTTTTAGGAAAAGTCCGCTTTTCGGGATAGGTTTTAACAATATATGTTGGGCTAAAAATAATCTTTTTTATGAAGAAACAACTTCCCATTCTTGTTTTGGATCAGATTCAAGTTTTCTATTAATTTTAGCTACTACAGGAACTTTGGGTTTTCTTGCTTTTCTTAATTTATTAAAAAATGTCTTTCTTAATCTATCAAAAAATTATTATGGTGAACTGGCAAAAATTTTTCTTTTTTCTACAATAATACACTGCCTTTTCGTAAATAGCTTATTTTATCCATTCGTTATGGGGATAAGTGCTTTATATTTGGGTTTATCTTTTAGGGAGTGAAGTAAACTTTGATATTTTTTTCTGTTTTGTTACCGGCTTCGTCTTCGGCTATAATAGTAAAATTATTTTCTCCTGGCTGTAAGGTGATAAGGTAAGAAAAACCACCGAGGGAATCTACTACAACTTGACGTTGATTGATTTGTACTTTGTTATTTTCTTCAGTTTTTCCCTCGATAAGTAGTTGTCTTTGTTTTGATCCATAAAATTCTGTGTTTTCCAATGGCTTGATTATTTCCAATATTGGAGGTTCTGTGTCGTAAATTACTTTTTGGGTGTCACTTTTTTGGCTTTCATTACCCGATGAGTCTATTGCCTTTGCGTAAATAAAATTCTCACCTTTTAGCAAATTAATTTTAAAGGAAAAATTTCCAGATGAATCAGCTAAAATTTCCTCTTTATTGTTATTGAAGTTGATTATAACTTTTGCTCCTGCTTCTGTGTTTCCTTTTATTTCTATATTATTTTCCTTTGTTGCAGAGGGTAAGCCAGTTAGTTTAGGTGGAGGAGGGGGGGTTTTGTCATGTATTTCTATAGCTTCATTACTTTGATTTAAGTCACTTAAGAAGGTAACAAATTTTACAACAATTGGTATACCATAGATAACTATCAAGATAATTGTAATTATTGTTAATAATATAAAAAAGATTGTACGTTTCTTATTTTTAGTCTCCTCTATTTTAATTTTTCTTGAGTAAGTTGAATATAAAGTCATTATTTACCAAATGTTATTTAATTTAATGATATGGTTTAGGAATTATAGGCTATGAGCCGATGAGAGGAGTTGAACCTCTAACCTTTCCCTTACGAAGGGATTGCTCTGCCATTGAGCTACACCGGCACTATGGTTAGTTATTTTTATTAATTAAATAGATGAAAAGATAATATAATCTTGAAATTTGTATTATTATATCATTTGTAGTTTATGAAGAGAATTTTGTTAAAGTTGAAGGTAGATGAAATCTATTTTATACCAAAATCATTAAGACACTTATTTTTAACTTTTTCATAGGTATAGTCGTTACTTTCTGGTTTATTGTAAATAAAGTCACTAGATTTAGCAGCTATTTCACTACAATTTGATTGGATAATTAAATATTTGTAGTATTTGATAAAAGAAAATCCGATTAGTAAAGTGATAATAATAAAAAGTATTAAATAAAGTTGATTATTTTTTTGTGGCTCGAACATTTTTTAGGTTAAAGAGCGGGATACGGGAATCGAACCCGTCTCTCCACCTTGGGAAGGTGATGTTGAGCCGATCAACTAATCCCGCATTAAAAATATTATCAGCTAAAAATTATTATAAATCAAATATTTAAAGTATTTTTTTATAAAATTTTGCTTTATTATCTTGGTATTATCAGGGTATTTCCAGGATGAATAAGATTGGGATTAGTTAATTTATTAGCTTTTGCAAGGCCTAACCATTTATAACCGTCGCCGTATGCTCTTACTGATATCACCCATAAAGAATCTCCCTTAACCACGCTATATGTTGAACCGGTTATTGGTTCTAAGTTTTTTAAAGTTTTTTCAGTTGTGGATAATCGTGGTTCAGCTTTCGGTATTATTAATTCCTGCCCGGTGATAATTATATTTGGGTATTTTATTTTATTTTCATTAGCTATGTCGACCCAGTTATAACCACTACCATAATATTTTTCAGCAATCTTCCAAAGATTTTCTCCCTTTTCTACTTTATGAATATTTGTTGTTTGTGTTGCTTTCTTTTCTATATCTAGATTTAGAGCTGATATATTTATAGAAGGTTCAGGTGTAACAGAGAGTGTATTTCCAGCTACTCGTGGTTGAACATTTGGAATATAAATTTCTTGACCTTCTTTTATCTGATTAGGATCGTTAATGTTGTTTTCTTTAGCTATGTCGACCCAGTTATAACCACTACCATAATATTTTTCAGCAATTTTCCAAAGATCTTCACCCGCTTCAATTTTATGTATTTTTGGCAAATTTATTTTTTCCTCTGTTTCTACTGTAGATATTGTTTGACCCCTTTTACCTTCAAAGTAATTTATTATTAAAATACCCGTTACAATGATAATTAATGCACCCAATACTACACTAATAGTTGATTCGTAAATTTTCAAAGTTTTTAATATCTTTTTAATTTCCATTTAAATCACCCCCTTTATTTTAAAATTTATGAGTAATAATGAAGGCAGATAAATTGAAGGCAGTAATTATGATATGAATTTAAACTATAAGACTTGTTTTGTCAATAATAAAATAAAAACTATATCATTATAAATCTTATAATAATAAATTTTAAAGTAAAAAGTAGAGGATAATTTGACTAAATATTCCGTTTTAAATTTATTATATTTTTAATATTATTGTGAAAAGTAATGATTATAATTATTACTCACATATAATTTTTAATATCAAAAATAAATTACTTATATTTTTTCACGAAATGTTTTTTTATAATAAATCTTTTAAGTTTAAAAGAAATACTTAAAGAAATTTGATATTGTATAAGTATTTTATTTTTTATATAATAAACTGATTTTAGGGGCTGTAGCTCAGTTGGTTAGAGCGTCCGCCTGTCACGCGGAAGGTCGCGAGTTCGAGTCTCGTCAGCCCCGCTTATTGCTCCAAATTATTGCTTCTGTATAATAAGTAATTATGAAAATCCATAAATATATGACAAATTTAGAAATTTCTGAGTTATTAAGGGCGATAGCGGCTTCTTATAAAATTAAAGATGAAGAGAAATATAAATATCAAATAATTGCTTATGAAAGAGCGGCAGATGCTATAGAACATTCTTCAAGCGAGGTTAAAGACCTTTGGGATGAAGGAAAGTTAGAGGATATTGCAGGAGTTGGTAAAAATATTTCACAACATTTATCAGAAATTTTTTCTAAAGGTCGTTCAAAACATTTTGAAGAGATAATGAAAGATTTACCAAAACAAATGTTTGATCTTATGTTAATTCCAGGTATAGGAGCAAAAAGTGCCTATAAATTAGTTAAGAATTTAAATATAAAAGAAAGAGATCCTATTAAACAATTAGAAATTTTTGCCAAAAAAGGTCTGATTTCTAAAATTGAAGGATTTGGAAAAGATTCAGAAAAAGATATACTCAACTCTATAAATAAGGTTAAAGGGGTTACTAAGAGATATTTACTTCCCTATGCTGAAAATATAGCAAATGATATAATTTTGTGGATTAGAAAAGAAAAATCTGTTAAGAAAGTTGATGCTTTGGGGTCTTTAAGAAGAAAAGTTTCAACAGTAGGTGATATTGATATAGCCGTAGCATCGGATAATTCTAAAGCTGTTATAGAGCATTTTATAAAATATCCAAAAGTTAAAAGGGTTATAGATAAAGGTAGTAAAAGTGCTTCCATATTAATATTCCCCAATATTCGTATAGATTTAAAAGTTCAATCATTTAAATCGTATGGATCGCTTCTTCAACATTTTACAGGAAGTAAACATCATAACATTGCACTCAGAGAATATTCTCTAAAAATGGGTTATAGTTTAAGCGAATATGGAATAAGGGATAAAAGATCGAGAAAACTTTTGCATTTTGCTAGTGAGGAAGATTTTTATGGTAAATTGGGATTACAGTGGATACCACCGGAATTGAGAGAAAATAGTGGGGAAATAGAATTTTCTAAAAATAATAAGTTGCCTTTATTAGTAAATATAAAAGATATCAAATCTGATTTTCATATACATTCGAATTTTAATACTGAAACAAGTCATGATCTTGGTTTATCTACGATTGAGGAAATAATTAAAAAATCTTGCGATTTGAAATACGAATATTTTGTTTTAGCTGAACATAATCCAAGTCATAGTAAACATAGTAAAAAAGAAATTATAGATTTGCTAAAAAAGAAGAAAGAATTTATAGATAAAATTAATTACTCATTAGTGAAAAATATGAAAAATAGGATAAAATATATATTCAATAGTTTAGAGGTTGATATTTTAGCTAATGGTAAAATTGCCATACCTGAAGAATCATTAAATTACATAGATTTTGCTTTAGTTTCTATACACTCGAGTTTTAGAATGAATAGATCAAATATGACCAAAAGGGTATTAAATGCACTATCATACGAAAAAGTTAAAATATTTGCTCATCCGACAGCTAGAAAGATAAATGAAAGAGAAGGTATAGAATTAGAATGGGATAAAATTTTTGATTTTTGTAAAAAATACGATAAATGGTTGGAAATAAATGCGGATCCTATGAGGTTGGATTTACCAGATTTTTTAGTGAGAGAGGCAATAAAAAAAAGTATAAAATTAACTTTAGGAACAGATGCTCATCATGTTGACCATATGGATAATATGAAATATGCTGTATATGTAGCAAGAAGAGGTTGGACAAGAAAAGAAGATATAATAAATACAAGAAATTATAATGAATTTAAGTTATTATTAAAAATTTAAATTATTTTATTCTAAAGAAGGGGGGTGATAATAAATGAGTATAATATTAATTATTGTAATTATATCGGTTTTATTCATTATTTGGTTTGTATCAGGATATAATTTTTTTGTCTCTAGTAAAGCGAGAATAAAGGCGGCTGTTCAGGAAATAGGAAATCAATTAAAAAGACAAGCAGATTTGATTCCAAATTTGGAAAGTTCTGCAAAGGGATATTTAAAACACGAAAAAGAAATATATGAAAAATTAACAGATGCAAGAAAATCAATTTCTAAAGCTATCGAATCAGGAAACGTTCAAAGCATGGTTGATGCGGGAGAAAAAATTTCATCCCTAATTCCAAATCTTAAAGTAATAATTGAAAGTAATCCTGAATTAAAATCGTCAGAGGTGGTAACAAAGTTAATGGAAGAATTAAGAGATACTTCTGATAAGGTTATGTATGCTAGAAGATTGGTAATCGATTTAACTGCAGATTATAATGTAAAGAGGGCAACCTTTCCGTCTAACTTAATAGCGTCGATTTTTGGTTTTTCTGAACAACCAGGTTTAATTACTCCAGGTAATGAAGAAAGCTTAAAGGTTAGTGAAGAAGAAATGAAAACACCTAAGGTTAAGTTGGATTAAAAAATTGTTTGGAGTCAGATTAAGAATATTGTTATAAAAATTTTGTATTTTGTATGAAAAATATTTACGAAGTTCAGGAAGAAAATAAAAGAAAAAGTTTAATTGTTATAATATTTTTTTCGATTTTCATAGCTGTTTCTGCTTATTATATCAGTATGGCATTAGGATACTATCTTGGTTATGAACCAGGTGGACTGGGCTTTTTGGGAATTGCCTTAATAATTTCTAGTTTAGTAAGTTTTTCAAGTTATTGGTTTAGTGATCAAATTATACTTTTAATGTCGAATGCTAAACCTGCAGATAAATCTGAATATTTTGATTATTATACTGTTGTTGAAAATCTTTGTTTAGCAACGGGGTTGCCTATGCCCAAGCTTTATATTATTGATGACACAGCTCCCAATGCATTTGCCACAGGAAGGGGACCTCAAAATGCGGTAATTTGTGCTACCACAGGCTTACTTCAAAAACTAAACAGAACTGAAATAGAAGGTGTGATAGGGCATGAGTTGAGTCATATTAGGAATTATGACATGCTTTTGATGACTATTGTATCTGTTTTGGTAGGGTCTATAGCTTTGTTAGCTGATTTTTTGTTAAGGATAAACTGGTCTAGTAGAAGAGAAAGTAATGAGAGGAGAGGAAATTTAGGGGCTATTTTCTTATTTTTAGGTATAATTTTTGCTATTCTTTCTCCAGTTATAGCCAATCTTATAAAACTAGCAATATCAAGAAGAAGAGAATTTATGGCGGATGCAGGTTCGGTATCGATAACTAAACAACCTTCTGGTTTAATTTCAGCATTAAAGAAAATATCACAAGACCATGAACCACTAGAAGTTGCTAATAAAGCTACAGCACACCTTTATATTGTAAATCCTTTTAAAGATAAATCTCAATCTATGGTTGGTTGGTTTGCAAATTTATTTAACACTCATCCCCCCATTGAAGAAAGGTTGAAATTACTTGAAGAAATGGCATAAAATATTTTTATATGTTTTATATAATACTAGTATCGATATTTGCATTATTTATTTTTTACTTCATTTACAAATATACTCAAAGACGTTAATCATTTTGTTATTTGAAGATAAAACTTTCTTAAAGCAACAATAGTTATCCCCCAGGCTAGAGGTAACCAAAGAGGAACATATTTTAGATTATTTACTAGAAAAACGGGTTGAATTTTATTAAACGAAAAAATTGCAAAGAACATTGGGATTAGGCAAGCGAATAGGTAGTAAAAGAAATCTCCTTTTTCCCTTAAAAAAATAAAGTAAAAAAAAGAGACGATTATTGTAAAATAATTTAAACTTTTTACAGTTGGAGTTAGAAAGGCAATGGTAAAAAGCCAGCTGAAATATAGAAAATAAAATAATATTATTATGTTTTCTTTTTTCATTAATATAATAATATTACCTTTTTTAAAAATAATAATGCAATGATACAATTTAAAAAAATGATAATTTTTCAATCTAAATATGTTTTTTATCTGATAGTGATATAATTACAATGTAAATAAAGTTATTTATGTCCAAAAAAGTAATTGACAAAAATTTAATAAAAAAAATCGAAAAACTATCTTTCTTAAATATTAGTGAAGAAGAATCTGAATATTTTGTAAATCAGTTTAATGAAACTTTATCTATAATTGAAATTTTTGATAAATTAAATACTAAAAATATAACTCCCACAAATCAGGTTACAGGTCTTTTTAATGTTTTTAGGGAAGATAAAATTGATAAAAAAAGGATCTTAACCCAAGCCGAAGCTCTATCAAACACAAAAAGTTCTCTAAATGGTTATTTTATGGTAAAAGCAATCTTTAATGAAACCTAATTTAAGTTTAAAAAATATTATAAGACTAATAGAGAAAAAGGAGTTATCCTCTTATGAACTAGTCTATTTTTATTTATCCAGAATTAAAAAATATAATAAAAAATTTAATGTATATTTGACTGTTGATGAAAAGGCGTTAAAGAAGGCAAAGAAAATATCAGGAATACCTAACGAAAAGAAACCCATTTTGGGAATTCCTTTTGCTGTTAAGGATATTTTTCTTACAAAAAATTTAAGAACAACTGCTTCGAGTAAACTTCTCGATAAATTTATACCTAAATATTCGGCGACGGTTGTGGAGAGATTAGAAGATGCTGGGGGTATTATCTTAGGAAAGACTAATCTTGATGCCTGGTGTCATGGTTCTTCAACAGAAACTTCTGATTATGGTTCGACGAAAAATCCATGGGATTCAAAAAGATTGCCGGGGGGATCATCTGGAGGATCGGCTGCAGCTGTGTCAGCAGACTTGGCACCATTTTCTATTGGTACAGAAACAGCAGGTTCTATAAGAGGTCCGGCCGCATGGTGTGGCATTGTAGGTTTAAAACCTACATATGGTAGAGTTAGTAGATACGGAATAATAGCTATGGGTTCATCATTAGATTGTCCAGGACCATTAACTAAAACAGTAGAAGATTCAGCAATAATTTTAAATATTATCGCGGGGAAGGATCCTTATGATGCAACAACATCAGATAGACCTAAGGAGGATTATTTAAGTTTTTTGAAAAAAAGTATAAAAGGCTTAAGAATTGGCATAGCAGAAAATTATCTTTTACCAAAAATGGATAAAAGAGTTAAGGATTTGATTATCAAAGCAGCACAAGATTTCGAAAGTTTAGGCGCAAAAGTTGATTATGTAAAAACTCTTGATCCTAATTACGCTATAGGAGTATACACTGTTATACAGAGATCAGAAGTTTCTTCAAATCTTTCCCGATTTGATGGTATTCGTTACGGAAATGATAGATCATTTTTTAAGCAAGAAGCAAAAAGAAGAATTATGCTTGGTACTTTTACATTATCTTCAGGTTATCAAGATAGGTATTATAAAAAAGCTCAAAAGGTCAGAACATTATTTATAAATGATTTTAAAAAAATTTTTAAAAATTTTGATTTACTAATAGGACCTACGATGCCTGGCCCAGCTCCTAAAATTGGTATAACTAAAGGTCAGGCAATGTTTGGAGAGATGGCTGATATTCTTAATGAACCAACATCTATAGCAGGATTGCCGGGAATATCGGTACCTTGTGGTTTCATAGACGGATTACCTATAGGATTGGATATATTTGGTCCTCAATTTTCTGAAGGAAAAATCTTGTCTGCTGCACATCATTATGAGAAATTAAATAACTGGAATAAAATTTATCCGAATTTAGATAAATAATTTTATGAGTAAAAAATATATTGCCACAGTTGGAATGGAAGCTCATATTGAATTAAGAACAGTTTCAAAGATGTTTTGTGGTTGTCCATCTGATCACTTTGCTAAACCTCCAAATAGCCAGACTTGCCCTGTTTGTTTAGGTTTACCTGGAGCCTTACCTACGATAAATAAAAAGGCTATTGAATGGACAATTATGATAGCTTTAGCGTTGAAATGTAAAATTAGCGAACTCAGTAAATTCGACAGAAAGCATTATTTTTATCCCGATTTACCCAAAGGTTATCAGATAAGTCAGTATGATGAACCCATAGGAATCGATGGATTTCTTGAAACATCTTACGGAAGAGTTGGTATTGAAAGGGTACATATAGAAGAAGATACAGGTAAACTCCAACATAAAGAAATAAACGGAAGAAAAATTACTTTAATCGATTTCAATAGGAGCGGAGTTCCATTAGTTGAAATTGTTACTCATCCTGATATTCATTCAGGTTTGCAGGCAAAAGAATATTGTCAGAAATTACAACAAATTATTAGGACTTTAAAAGTTTCAGATTGTGATATGGAAAAAGGTTCTATGCGTCTAGAAGCAAATGTTTCTTGGGGTTTGGATTGGGGATATAAAGTTGAAGTAAAAAACCTAAATTCATTTAGATTTGTGGATAAAGCAATAGAATATGAACTTAAAAGACAGAAAGAAATTTTGGAAAAGGGAATAATTCCTAAGCAAGAAACCAGAGGTTGGGATGAGGTAAAAAATGTCACAGTAAGTCAAAGATATAAAGAAACTGCAGCTGATTATAGATATTTTCCTGAGCCGGATTTACCTCCAATGAAGTTTAATCATGAATTTATAAGAAAATTAAAATCTAATATTCCGGAACTTCCTGAAGATAAAAGAAAAAGATTTATTGAAAAATACGGTTTGAGAAAAGATTATGCAGATATTATTGTATCGAACCAAAAACTCGCAGAAGTTGCTGAAAAAATATTTATTCAATCAAAGAAAGAGTCATTAGATATAAATAATATTGCAAGTATATTGATAAATCGTAAAGATATTAAAAATTTAAATAAAGATGAAATAATTAAATTATATAAGTTAAAAAAAGAAAAGATAACTGATGAAGATAGATTATCTGAATGGGTTAAAGAGGCAATGAATTTAATGCCAAAAGCAATAGATGATTTTAAGAAGGGTAAAACAAACTCAATTATGGCTTTGGTTGGTAAAGTTGTTCAACTTTCAAAAGGTAAAGCAGATCCGATAATAACTAAGAAAATTTTAGAACAAAGACTCAAGTAATATTTTTCTTTCAAAAAATGTCCTGGAGAAAATTAATTAAAAACAATAATTTTGTTTTTATATGGATTTCACAGATATTTTCACAATTGACCATAAACATATTAAATTACACGATTATCTTTTCATTATTTGAGAAAACTGGTTCTTCAATAGCTACCTCACTTGTCTGGATTTTCTATGCTTTACCTGTTATTTTAATTGGTCCCTTTGCAGCTTCATCCGCCGATATGATTGATAGAAGGAAAATTTTGATTATAACAAACTTTTTACAATCTATGGTTATACTACCATACGCTTTATTATCAGCTACACACAATTATCTTGTCTATGCTGTTGTTGTAATATATTCATCAATTAATCAATTTTATGTGCCAGCGGAATTTGCCACAATTCCTTTTGTTGTTGATAGAAAGAATCTTCCTGAAGCAAACAGTCTCTTTTTGGTAACCCAGCAGGTAGCCTTACTTTTGGGATTTGGCTTTTCCGGATTACTCCTTAATTTTATAGGTTTTAAATATACATTATTGATTTGTAGTTTATTTTTAATTATTTCATTTATCTCAACAACTTTTCTTCCAAGCATGAAAATAAAAACTGAGGTTCCTAATAAATTTGATGAAATTGTTCTTAAATTTTTCACTGAAATTTTTGTAGGATACAGATTCATAAAGAATAATAAAATGGTTTTGGCACCTTTTCTTATATTGATTTTCACGCAGATATCTTTATCGATAATAACGGTTAACGCCCCCGCTATAGCTCAAAATATAGTTGGAGTTCCTTTAAATATGGCAGGAATATATTTGATAGTTCCAGCCGGAATGGGAGCAGTTTTAGCTTCATTCAGAATACCATTCCTTCTTAGTAAAAAGATAAGAAAGATAGTTATTATTAAAAATTCTTTAATAAACGTATTTTTGTCTTTGTTACTTTTTGTTTTTGTTTTTTCTTATTTGGAAGATAATATAAGATTATTATTTGACTTTCTGCTTATATTAATAATTGGTTATTCTTATGTAGGAATTTTAGTTCCTACACAAACTTTCCTTCAACAGAAAACTCCTTTTGATCTAAGGGGAAGAGTTTTTGGAAATTATTGGTTTTTAGTGACATTACTGAGTGTTTTTCCAGTAATATTATCGGGAACAATAACAGATATCTTTGGAGTAAAAATACTTTTTGGATTGCTTCTAATTGGAATACTCCTTTTATATATAATATTAGGAAAGAGGGACAAAATTTATGTTACTTCAAACAATTTCACTTGAATGATATTTCTGTAGTAATATAGATAAAATATCCTAAAGGTAGATTGTTGATTAAAGGAAGTACAATATTTAATATGGTTTTTTAAATTATAATAAGAATTTTTTATGAAGTTAATTTTATAAAATTTTTAAAAGTGTGTTAAAAATGAGTAAATTTGTTCATCTACATTTACATACAGAATATTCCCTTTTGGATGGATTATGTAAAATAAGTCCTTTGCTTCATTCAGTTAAGGAATTGGACATGGATAGTGTTGCAATAACTGACCATGGAGCAATGTATGGAGTAATAGAGTTTTATAAAAAAGCTAAAAAGGAAGGAATAAAACCTATTTTAGGTATAGAGATATATACAACAAATTTTCCTCATAAGGAAAGGCCTGAAAGATCGAGGGTAAAAAATTATCATCTTTTATTGTTGGCTAAAGACAATCAAGGGTATAAAAATTTAATGAGGTTAACATCTATCGCTCACATAGAAGGTTATTATTATAAACCTAGAGTAGATAAAGAAACTTTAGCAAAATATTCGGAAGGATTGATATGTTTGTCAGGTTGTTCTCTTGGAGAAATAAATCAATTTATTATTGAGGATGATTATATGAATGCAAAAATTTCAGCTGAATGGTATTTATCAGTTTTTAAAGAAGATTTTTATTTAGAATTACAAAGGCATGAAAATAATAATTTTATTAAAGAAACCAAAATAGTAGAAATTAAAAATTCTCTTAGAGAAGCTCATGAAAACGAAACTAAAATTAATTTGGGGTTAATTAAATTAAGTAGAGATTTAGGAATTCCCTTGGTAGCAACAAACGATGTACATTATATTAAAAAAGAAGATGCTGTTGCACAAGATGCATTGATATGCATTTCTACGGGTAAAGTTATTAATGATACTAAAAGACTACGTTTTATTGATTCCCCCACATATTATCTTAGAAGCTCCGATGAAATGTATAAGTTATTTTTTGATTTACCTGATTCTTGTGAAAATACACTAAAAATAGCGGAAAAATGTGATGTTACAATAACTTTAGATAAATGGTTTTTCCCAAATTTTATTTTAACTGAAAAAACTCCTGATGAAGAGTTAGAAAAAAAAGCTTATCAAGGTGTAGAAAGACTTAAATTAAAAGTAACATCACAATTAAAAGAAAGATTGGAATACGAACTTGATATTATCAAAAAGAAAGGTTATTCCACATATTTTTTAATTGTTGCTGATATGGCGTCGTGGTGCAATGAAAAAGGGATAATAACAAATACACGCGGATCAACGGCGGGTTCATTAGTAGCTTATGTTTTAGGAATCATAAATATTAATCCCTTGGATTATAATTTGCCGTTTGAAAGGTTTCTTACTCCGTGGAGACCATCTCCTCCAGATATTGACTTTGATATTGCTGATAATAGAAGGGAAGAGGTTATACAATATCTTACGGATAAATATGGAAAAGAAAAGGTTGCTCAGATATGCACTTTCGGTAGGATGATGGCAAGAGGATCTGTTAGAGATATTGCTAGAGTACTTGGCTATCCTTATTTAGTCGGCGATAAAATCTCTAAGTTAATACCATTAGGCTCTCAGGGATTTCCAATGAGTATTGATAAAGCAATTGAAATTTCTCCTGAATTAAAAAAGTTGTATAAAGAAGATAAAGATTCGAGAAAAATTATAGATCTTGCCAAACAGATAGAAGGTTCAGCGAGGCATATATCTGTACATGCGGCAGGTGTTGTCATAGCTCCGACTGAAATAACTGATTTTACTCCAATACAACTTGATCCGGAAGGCAAAAAGATAATTACTCAGTATGATATGGATGCACTTGACCCAAATGTATCCCCTGGAGAAGCGGTTGGACTTTTAAAGTTTGACCTTTTAGGATTAAGAAATTTGTCAATATTAGGTTCTACTGTAGAGATAATAAAAAGAGAAGAAAATGTTGATATCAGACTTTCACAAATTCCTTTGAACGATAAGAAGACTTTTGAAATGTTGTCCAGAGGTGAAACGATGGGAGTTTTCCAACTTTCCGGAAGTGGCATGACAAGATATTTAAAAGAGCTTAAACCCGAAAGAGTTGAAGATTTGATGGCTATGGTTGCCTTGTATAGACCAGGTCCTATGGCTCAGATACCAGAATATATAGAAAGAAAAAATAATCCTGAAAAGATCAAATATTTTGACGAGAGAATGAAAGAGTATCTTGATAAATCCTATGGTCTTTTGGTCTATCAAGATGATGTCTTTTTAACTGCTATAAAAATAGCGGGATACACATGGGAAGAAGCTGACAAATTTAGAAAGGCTGTTGGAAAGAAAATTCCACAGGAAATGGAAAAACAAAAAGATAAATTTATAAAAGGTGCGATAGAGAATGGTATGGAAAAAAATAAAGCAGAAGAATTGTTTGATTTAATTAAGCCTTTTTCAGGATATGGTTTTAACAAAGCTCATGCTGCCAGTTATGGTCTGGTAGCATATTGGACAGCTTATCTTAAGGCGAATTATCCTGTAGAGTTTATGACTGCTTTGTTGACTGCAGAATCTGATGATACGGAAAAAATATCTTCAGCTGTCAATGAGTGTAAGAGATTGGGTATAACCGTTCTTCCTCCGGATATTAATGAGTCAGATATAGGTTTTAAGATTGTAAATAATGAAAATTATAAATTTGGTAAAGCTATAAGATTTGGTTTAAATGCAATAAAAAATGTTGGTAATGCAGCGATAGAAGCAATACTAAATGAAAGAAAGAAAGGAAAATTTCTAAATTTCTCAAATTTTATAAAACGAGTTGACTCAAGAAAAGTAAATAAAAAGGTTCTAGAAAGTTTAATAAAAGTGGGTGCTTTATCTGAATTTGGATCAAGAGCTATGCTTTTATCTGTGATGGATGATTTAAGAAGTAAAGTTAGTAAGCCTAAATGTTACGAGAATCAAGATATTCTTTTTAGCACTGATGAACTTGAGAAAGGCAGTGATAAAGTAATTAACTTTAATGGCGAATCGATAGAAGAATTAACAGATGAGGAAATACAGCGATTAGAAAGGGAGCTGTTGGGTTTTTCTATATCTGCAAAACCAATATCAGATTTACTTTCATCAATTAAACAGATGTCAACACATAGTATTCAAGAGATAGTTGAGGAAAATGTTTTAGGTTCTGAAATAAAACTTGCAGTGGTTATAAAAGATGTTAGAGTTGCAATAACCAGAAAAACAGGTCAAGAAATGGCTTTTGTCAAGGTTTCAGATGAAACCGGAACAATAAATCTTATTGTTTTTCCCAGATTATTTAATGAAACCAAGAATCTTTGGGTTGACAATAATGCCATAATTGTAACAGGTAAAGTAGATACACAAGATGATGAACCTGCAATTTTGGTTGATAAAATATTTTCAAAAGATCAGTTAAATAAAAGTGAAAATCACTTATATATAAGAGTTCCTAATAATATTGAAAAAGAAAGGTTAATAAAATTAAAGAATTATTTTTTAAAAATTCCGGGAATTAATGATGTATCATTAGTATTTAACGGTAAACATAAAAGAATTGTTGATCTTAATGTAAAAATACAGTGGAATGAAGATATTGCTAGAAATATATCACAAATTTTAGAATCAGAAAATGATTTGGATTAATATAAAATATCTGATAAAATCACACCTATGGCAATAAATGTAAAATACAAAAATACAAATATTTCGATTGGAGATAAAGTAAGGGTAATTTATAAAATAAAAGAACAGGACAAAACGAGGTTGCAATCATTTGATGGAATTCTCATTGCTATTAAGGGTAGGAAAGAAAATTATTCTATAACTGTTAGGAGAATTGGTGATGCTCAAATAGGTATTGAAAGAATTTTTTTACTCTCATCACCTAGTTTAGAAAAAATAGAAATTTTAAAAAAGTCAGGTAAGGGAGTAAGAAGGGCAAAGCTTTATTATATAAGGGGTAAATCTAAAAAAGAAATCGAGAAAATATATTCAGGAGTTGATAAAATTAAAAAACCTTCTAATTAATAATAAAAAATTAAATAATAACTCGTATTATTGATGGATAACAAAAATTTTGGTTATATTGCTGAAGAATACGCAGCAAAGTTTCTCAGAAAAAGTGGCTATAGGATTATAAAAAAAAATTTTAGAACTTCATTTTCTGAAATTGATATAATAGCGAAAAAAAATGATTATCTTGTTTTTGTTGAGGTAAAAGCTAGATCTAGCTTGAAATTTGGTTTCCCAGAAGAGGCAGTAAGTAATTTAAAATTAAATAGGATTAAAAAAGCTGCATACGTATACTTGCAAAAATATAGATTATTAAACAAAAAATTTAGAATTGATATAGTATCTCTTACATACAATAAAAGTAAGGTAATTTCTAAAAAAATAATCCAAGTTTTTTAAATGATAAAGATAATAAGGTTAGTAGTAGGTGTGATGAAAACAAACTGTTATATACTTTATGATGACAAAATAAATGAAGCAGCAATTATAGACGCTGGTGATGATTCGGATTATATAATTTCAACAATTCTAAAATTAAATTTAAAAGCATCTTTTATTATTTCTACACACGGACATTTTGACCATAACATGGCAGTTTATGAATTAAAAAATTTATTTAATGTACCATTTTTTTTCTCAAAAAAAGATTATTTTATTTTAAAATATATGCCAAAATCAGCCAAACATTATATAGGATTAAGCAATGTTTTAGTTCCCAATCCAGATAGGTTTATTAAAAGTGGTGATCTTCTTAAATTAGGAGAAACGGTTATCAAAGTAATTAATACTCCCGGACATACTCCTGGAGGAATTTGTCTTTATATCAAAAAGAATAAGTTATTATTTAGTGGTGATATCATTTTTAATGAAGGGATAGGAAGATATGATTTTTCTTACTCAGACAAAAATGCATTAATTAAATCTATTAAAAAAATAATCTCTATAAAAAATCTAAAATATATCTATCCTGGACATGGAAATGTGATTATTTATAATTATATAAAGAAAATATTAAATATCTTTACTTAGTTTATTTATGACTAAACGCTACAGAAGAAATATAAATTTCAGGCAAAGTGTAAAAGAATTTAGATCTCAAAATTATTCAAAAATAGTCCAACATTTTAAAATAAATTTGGCACAAAAAATATTTGAATATTCTATAAAAGGGATACATTTTCCTATAAATATTGTAAGAGGTGTTTATAAAAAATTTATTCCTGCACTTCCTAAAAATGCAAAAAAAATATCATAAAAATGATTTATGGTTTTATACAAAAATAGCTACCAATTATAGATAATTCACTTATTGAAATATAATCTGATATAAAAGCAGAGTGAGATCCACCATCTAAATTAATCACATCCATTAATTCAAGATCATTTTCGATATTGATTTTTTCAATTAAGTTGGGAAGTTCTTCAAGTTTCGGACCGGAAAAATTATTGGATTCATCATATATAGCCATAAATAAAACTTTATTTTTTTTAGTTAAACCGAGAACAATTCTTCTAGAATTTTCATCGTTTTTTAGCTTTATAGTTATCTTATTTCCTTTTCTTATTAATATTGGACCACTTTGTAATGAAATTCTTGGTTTGAATATAGGGTATTCTGTAATTTCTATTTTATTCTCATAGTCTATTGAAAAATAACCATTAAATAATTGATTTTCTTCATATGGGCTTAATAATTCTCCTTGACTTACAAAAAGACCTATATGTTTACCATTTTTATCATAAAAACCTCCACTAATAAGGTGAGCGCAGTTATTAAGTGTGGCTAATTCATAAGAATTTCTTTTTTCTTTTAAATTAGAATATAAGAATATTTTTGAAGGTTCATTAACTATAATCCAATTACTTTTATAACCTGTTTTGTTAGGTGAAAAAGTGGGTGTATTTATAATTATATTTGTTGGTAAATTTGATTGTTTTTCAATTGTTTCTTGATTGTATTTTAGATAGGAATTTTTAAAATTTGTTTTATTTTTAATAAATATAGTTACAGTAATTAAAATAGATATAAATGATGTAATTACAATTAAAAGGGTTTTTTTCATTTACTATTTAATAAATTTGTTTAGGTTAGAATAAAAAAGTTAATATTATAATATATTATAATTTAGTCATGACTAGGTTAACATATGATGAATTAATTAAAAAGCACTTAAAAATATTAAAAAGTCTGCAATATAAAACAGGACTTTTTGCTGCATCAAAAAAAACAGTAAAAACAGGTTATGATAAAAGTTGGTTAAGAGATAATTTTTATGAAACGATTGCTTTCGAAATAATAGGAGATTGGAAAACAGTTGAAAGAACCTATAATGCAATTTTGAAGATATTTTTAAAATATGAATATAAAATTGACCAGGCAATAAAAGAAAAACCTGTTGAATCATTTAAAAGAATTCACGCAAGATTTAATCCTGAAACATTTGAAGAGTTTTGGGAGGAATGGGGTAACAAACAAAATGATGCTATAGGATGTATTTTATTTAGAGTCGGAGAACTTGAATATAATCAAAAAAGGTGCATCTTGAAAACAAAAGATCATATAAGAATTATTAATAAACTTGTTCAGTATCTTCAGGCTATTGAATATTGGCATGATAAGGATTCTGGTATGTGGGAGGAGGATGAAGAATTGCACGCTTCATCTGTTGGAGCTTGTGTAGCAGGATTAAAATCTGTTTCAAGGTTATCAAGTATAGCTGTTCCAATATATTTGATTAAAAAAGGTGAAAATGCACTTAAAACATTACTTCCTCGCGAATCTGAAAAAAAATTCGTTGATTTATCTCTTTTGTCTTTAATATGGCCTTATAATGTTGTTAATGAAGAGCAAAGAAACCAGATTCTAAACAATGTTGAATATCATCTTTTAAGAGAGAGGGGTGCTATAAGATATAAGGGTGATAGATATTACAATAAGAATATCGATCATGTATCTGAAGAAGCTGAATGGACTTTTGGATTATCATGGCTTGCTATTATCTATGAAAAAATGGGAAATATGGAAAAGGCTAAAGAACTCATAAAAGACTTAATAGCTGTTGACACTCCCGAAGGAATGCCTGAACTCTATTTTTCAAATTCTCCTGAATATAATGAAAATACTCCCTTAGGTTGGAGTGAGTCACTTTTTATTGTTGCGTTATATGAAATGAATCAAAGAATAGAAAATATAAAGTAATAATAAATTTACTAAAATATTTTTTATTTTCTTCAAAGAGAATATTTATTAACTTTTTCTACAATTTCTTCTAAATCAGTATTCGATTTTATTAAACAATCAATAGCTCCTAATTTTTTAGCTTCTTCTTTTTCGGTATCTAAATTGGTAAAAACCAAAATGGGAATATTTTTTATATAGTTTAATGATTTAATGTGTTTTAAAAATTCTAACCCGTTCATTTTTCCCGGTAGCATAATATCAAGAAGGATTAGAGAAATTTTTGTGTTTTTAAGGATTGTTAGAGCCTGTTGAGAATCTAAAGCAAGGAAAACGATAAATCCTTTATTTCCAAGTTTTTCAGAATAAATTCTTTGAAGATTAAGATCATCTTCTACAATCAAAATATTTTTTGACATTTATAGTTTAAATATATAATTGTATATATAATTTTTCAATAATTTAATAATTGATGATAAAATTTTAAAATTGTAATATAAATATAATGAGAGAAAAATTTATAGGATACATATTATTAATTTTAGGGATCTCTGTTATTTTTTTCAGCATATTTAATGTTTATTTTCTTTTTTCAAAAAAGATTAAGCCGTTTGAAGTTTTCGATCTTCCTGCCATTACTCTTGATTTAAGTGGATTAATGCAGTCAAATATCCAAGAAAGTCAATTACCTCCTGAAGCAAACTTGAATACGGAGTTGGTGAAAAAGGAAATATTAAATGATCCCTTAAATTTAATTGCTAACATTATTTTATATGGTTTTTTTGTAAATTCTGGTTTTAAAATAGCCTCACTCGGAATACTACTTTTACGGCCTATTAAAGTTGATATAAAAGAAGATAAATCATTTTTAACTAAATAATGTCTTAAATAAATCTTGTGATCTTTTTGAGCGGGCAATAATTTATTCCTAATATTTATCTAATTATTGAAAAATTATCTTTTGATTATGATTAGAGTTCAAGAAATGAGATTTAATTTTATAATTTATTTTAGAGATCTCTAACTTCTTTCGTTTGAAGATCAATTTCACACTCATATATGTTATCTGTAGTTGCAGCTCCTAATATATTCTCATATTTACATATAAGTTTACTCTTATCAGCTGAAAAACCAACAATTTCGTATCTTCTGAGTTGACCTGATGGAACAAAATTACTAGTTAAATCATTTTCTTTTGAATTTTCTATATCATATTCAAAGATATTTATAGGTGTAGTTTTTGCTGCAGTATTTATGTAATATATATATTTACTGTCGTTAGACCAAAGACAATTTTGTCTGTTAGTTGAAACTTTTTTTACATTCTGTCCATCAATATCTGCTAAATATAAGGCTGGTTCTGGTGAAGGAGACCAAGATTCAAAGCAAATATTTTTCTCATCAGGAGAAACTATTACCTTTAAAAATCCTGTAATTCCTGTGGAAGGATAGTTAGATTTGTCAATTAATATTGTAGTTTGACCATCAGGTTTTTCCATAACAACATTACCGTTTTTTATTTTTATCCAGGATGGAGTGAATTTGGGAGTCGGTGATACTTCTGGATATGTAAAGTTTGAATTGTTATTAATACTTTTTGTTTTCAATTTTTTGTTTTGAAAATACATGTAAAATACACTTCCCCAGATAATAGTAATTAAAACTAACCCCAATATTATAAAGATTTTAAAACCTCTACCGTTAACTTGGGTTTTATGAGGACCAACAATCATATCTGAGGTAATTTCATTTGGTTTTGGTGCAATAATATCTTCTTTTTCAGCATTCATAATATTATTGTTAAGATTTTTTTCAATTAATGGGTTTAAATTATTCTTTGACTCGTTTGGATTTGTAGAATTTTGGCTATTTTCTGAAAGCCAATCAGAATTATTATTCATATCTTTTTTTGTTTCTGGGTCCATTATTATTCAATATATAATAATTGCAACATTTAAGTAAATAAGCAGGTTTATTGTTTTAGTTGTATAATAAATAAAATGGATAATCTTATTGAATTTCTAAAAAATCTTAAAAATAAAAAAATGCTTCTTATCTTTCCTCATCCAGACGACGAAGCTTATGTATCGGGAGGATTACTTCAAGTTGCTCAAGAACTTTCCATACACACTAAATTAATATGTTTAACTAAAGGTGGGAGGGGTTTACTACCCAAGAATAGAATAAAAGCGAAATTAATAAAAGATATTAGAATAAAGGAGTTAGAAAGGGCCTGTGAAATTTTGGGAGTAGATGAAAAAACCGTCTGGGATTATCCCGACGGAGGACTTTATTCAGAAGTAAATAAATGGCTTCCCGAATTAAAGAAAGAAATAGATAAATTTGAACCTTCAATTTTGGTAACTTTTGATCCAAGCGGAATTACAGGTCATCCTGATCACCTTGTTGTGAATCATAAGGTAACAGAATATATTTTTTCATTAGATAAAAGGCCGATTCTGTTTCTTAGAGTTCCTGATAAGCAAGAGTATGGATTTTTTAAAAATAATAAACAATTAAGCATTGCATCAAAACCTACTCATGAATTAAATTATTCCTTTAAGATTTCAATAAACAAAATTAAAGCAATTCTTGCTCATAAAAGTCAAATAAAAAGTTTATTTTTCAAATTGCACATTTTTGAATGGTTGTTATTTGATCATAAAGAACTTTATCATCTTGTTGACTATGATAATGAAAAACATATACAATTTGATTTTGTAAAATGTTAGAAAATATTAAGCTTTTTGCTATCTTATTTTTTATTTCCATGGCTTTTATATTTGCACTACAAAAAAAAGGTGGTAATCCGATAATTATACCCGGCGATATATACATAAGAAAAAACCAAAAATATATTTATATCCCAATTAGTTCTACTTTTTTGCTAACATTAATAATTTATATAATTCTTAGTTCGTTAAAAAGAAAATTTGGTTTATATTAACTTATGAAATTTAATCTACCAAAACTTCCATATAAATATAACGCTCTTGAACCCTATATTGATGAACAGACTATGATAATACATCATACAAAACATCACAAAACGTATCTTGACAATCTAAATAATCTAATTGAGAAGGAAAATATAAGGTTCAGAACTGTAGAAGATATTCTAAAAAATATAGATAAAATAAATCCTTCAATAAGGCAGGGAGTAATAAATAACGGTGGCGGGCATGCAAACCATTGTTTATATTGGAAAATTATGTCTCCAAAAAAAACAATTTTGGAAGGATCATTAAAAGAAGCTATAGATAATACATTTGGCTCACTATCAAATTTTAAACAAAAATTTATAGAAAAATCTTTAAATCTTTTTGGTAGTGGTTGGGTATTTTTGATTTCAGATAAAAATGGAAAAATTTCATTAAAAAGGCACTCTTTTCAGAATTCTCCTTTATCAAAAGGTTTCTATCCAATCATAACTATTGACCTTTGGGAACACGCATATTACTTAAAGTATCAAAATAGAAAAGCGGACTACATCAACGCTTGGATTAATGTTATAAACTGGGAGGAAGCGAGAAAAAATTACGAAAGTGTTATTCACTCAAAAATTAAATGATTAGTATTGTTATGGCCAAAAACAGGAAGGTAAATAAAAAAAATTTAGAAAAGAATTTAAAAAAAATAGGTAGTTCTTTAAATAAAAATGGTAATTTATTAAAAAAATCTAAAAATAAGAGAGACAAAAATTTACCATTATTCAAAAAAATAGAGAACTTAATTCAGGATTTTAAAAGATTAAGATTTTTTAAATTAATCTTTTTGTTAATGTTGCTTTTGGTATTTATATATTTTGGGAGAAGTATATTGTTTGCCGCAATAGTAAATGGTAAACCAATTTTAAGATTAAAATTAATTAATGAACTTGAAAAACAAGCAGGTCAAAAAGTTTTGGACACTTTAATAACGAAAAAGTTGATTGAAGATGAAGCTAAAAAAAGAGGTGTAAATGTTAGTGATGTTGACATAAGTAATGAAATAGAAAAAATAAAGAACGCTTTAAAAGAACAAGGAATAAATTTAGACGATGCATTAGCCATGCAAGGTATGAACTACGACTCGCTAAACGATAATATAAAAATGCAATTAATTATTGAACGTTTAATATCTGATAATATAAACATTAACGATAACGAAATTAAGGATTATTATGAAAAAAACAAATCATTTTATAATGAAAGTGTTAAGTTTGATGATATTAAAGATCAAATCAAAGATCAAATTTTTCAAGATAAACTACCTGAAGAATATCAAAAACTTATAGAAAGATTGAGAAATGAGGGAAGTATTATTTATTTTATGAATTTTCAATAAATTCTTCAAAATAGAACTTCTTTATTTTAATAATTAAATTGTATTTCAGTGAATAAACATAAAAACCATGTATAATAAAAGTATGAGAATAATGGGAATTGACCCCGGAACAGCTACAACAGGTTATGGGATAGTTGATATTAAAAAATCATCCGAACCTCAAGTTATTGAATGGGGTCTTATTGAAACAGAAAAAAACGGCGATATTGAAAAAAGACTAAATATTATTTATAAAGTTGCAAGTAAGTTAATTAAAAATATTAAGCCTGACATATTTGTTATGGAAAAAGTATTTTTTGCAACTAACGCAAAAACAGTTATATCTGTAGGTCAAGCACAAGGGGTTTTACTTCTCGCTGCTTCGAAAGCGAAAATTAAGGTAATTGAATATGCTCCTGGTACTATAAAGAAAACTATTACTGGTGATGGAAGAGCTAAGAAAAAAGATATTCAAAAATCTCTTAGAAAAATGCTCGGTAATCATGTAAGAAGTAAAAAACATCAAAAAACCCATTTTGATGACGCTGCAGATGCGATAGCCGTTGCACTAACACATGCAATATTATCAATAAACAGAAAATAAATATATTAAATGTTAATTTTAATATTCTTATAATAAAATTTTAAAATTTTTAATTTAATTTAATATAATATAAGGAAGACACGTTTTAAACTATCTTATAAAGGAGGTGAATAAAATGACTGATTTTAAGATAGGAAAGGTAACACACTATTATGATAAAATTGGAGTCGCAGTTGTAGAACTTGATTCAGAAATTAGTGTGGGTGACAAAATAAAATTTGTAAGAGGTGATGAAGATCTTTTTGAACAAGAAGTTAGTTCAATGCAGGTTGAGCATAATCAAATAGAAAAAGCGAAAAAAGGTGATATTGTAGGATTAAAAACAGATCAACCTGTTAAAGAAGGTGCCGAAATATATAAGATCACGTAATTTTTTTGGGATATACTACTTAAATATTTAGTTTTTAAATTTAATGTTACGTAAAGATTGTGAAAAAAATATTAAGTGGGAAAAATCTACAGATGTAAAGAATAGGGTTGAAAAATTAATAAAAGTTTTAAATTTTAATTGGATAAAAACTGCCAACCTTCATTTTGTCAAATCAAAAAATGCAAATACTCAAGCTTATGCAAGAATTTGGGGATTACCTAAACTTTGGCAATTAATTTTAAAAGAAAAACCTAATTACATTATTGAGGTAATCAGTGAAAAGTTCGATAAACTTAGTGAAAAAGAAAAAGATAGAGTATTAATACATGAATTAGCCCATATACCAAAAAATTTTTCCGGCAGTCTACTTAGTCATATTAAGAAAAAGGGCAAAAGGAATTTTAATGATAAAGTAAATAAATATATTAAGATGTATTTTAAGCAAAAAAAATTTTAAAATATTTATTTTATGAATACCTATCTTATACATGGTGACCACGTTGTAAAATCAAATTCAAAATTAATAAGTTTTATAAATTTGTTCAGAAAAAAAAATATAGATATACAATTTATTGATGATTATTTACCTAACATTAAAGAAATAGTTCTTAATCTATCACTTTTTTCAGAAAATAAATTAATTATTATTAAAAACAATAAATATCTAAATAAAAGTTTCCTTTCATGGCTAAATAAATGTATTGAACTAAAGAATGTTTATGTATTAATGTTTTATGAAACGACGATTTCTCCAAAAAAGTTAAAAAAGTTTCCAAAAAATACAAAAATCATGGAATTTAAATTACCAAGATATATCTGGAATTTTTTGAACTCATTTTTTCCAGGCAATCTAAAAAATACATATAGGTTTTTTCTTGAGACATTGAAATATGAACCTATAGAAATTATTTTTTCAATGTTGTCGAGGCATCTCAGAGACATATATTGGGCGAAATTTGAACCAGAGTCAATGTATTATCCCTCATGGAGAATAGCTAAACTAAAGAATTTAGCTATAAAATATAATAAAGATACCCTTGAATCTTTAATTAATGACATGATCTTGGCTGATATTAATTCAAAAACATCAAAAGCTGAATTATCTAACTCACTTGATTTTATTATGATAAAGTATTTAGAATAAAATTCCATTATATGATTGTAGATACTACAATATTTAAAGGCTATGATATCCGAGGGGTATATCCTGAATCGATCAATGAAGAAATTGCTTATAAAATAGGATATGCCTATGCTTCTTTAAATAAGCCAAAAAAAGAAGTATTAGTTGGCCACGATGTAAGAATTCACTCAAAATCTTTAAAAGATCAAATAGTAAAAGGCTTAACTGATGCAGGAGCTAGTGTAATAGATGTAGGATGGATTTCAACTGATATGTTGTATTTTGGAGTGGGTTATTATAAAACTGATGGTGGAATTGCTGTTACTGCTTCTCATAATCCTCCGGAATGGCATGGAGCAAAAATGGTTAAAGCAAATGTTATTCCAATGACACTGGAAACTGGAATAGGAGATATCAGAGATTTTATAGTAAAATATAAAAAGTACTCGATAGTTAAAAAGGGTTCTGTAAGAAGGTACAGCAATATATTAGATGATTATTCAAAATACATTTTATCATGGATTAATCCAAATAAGATTAAACCATTTAGAATTGTCATAAATCCAAATTTCGGTTATGGAGGATTGATTTTTAAAAATATAGTTAAACTAGGAAATTTACCTCTAGAGATAATTGAATTAAATTGCGAACCTGATGGAAATTTTCCGAAAGGAAGACCTGATCCTTTTATTCCAGAAAATAGGATTGAATTTTCCCACCTAGTTAAATCTTCAAATGCTGATTTGGGAATTACTTGGGATGCGGATTCTGATAGAGTATTTTTCTGCGCTGATGGTGGTTTATTTGTAGTACCATATCATTTAAATACTCTTCTTATAGAATATATGCTTAAGAAGAATAAAGGTAGAAAAGTAATTTATGATATTAGATATACATGGGGGTTATTAGATTCTATAAAAAAATACGGTGGTAAACCTGTAATGTGTCGAGTTGGTCACTCGTATATAAAGGAGAAAATGAGAGAGGTAAACGCGCTTTTTGCTGTTGAGTCAAGTGGTCATACATATTACAGGGATTATTGGTATTCAGATTGTGGAATGATACCTCCTTTACAAATTTTGGAATATCTTTCTGAGAAAAGTGAAAAACTTTCAAAAATTATTAAGCCAGTTATAATAAAATATCCAATATACGATGAAGTAAATTCTGAAGTAAAAGATAAAGAAGCGAAAATTGAGGAAATTGCCAAAAAATATAAAGGTGGAAAACAATCAAGACTTGATGGAATTTGTGTAGAATACGATGATTTTAGATTTGTAGTAAGACCTTCCAATACAGAATCTTTGTTAAGATTAACTCTGGAAGCTAAAAATGAAAAAATAGTTAAAGAAAAAGTTGATGAATTATTGAAAATAATAAGATCATAAATTAATTTAGTTTTGTTATTATTTAGAAGTTTATAGATTTAAAATTTAAAAATGGCTTTAAGTAATAAATATTTATTTGAGAAGTACAAATTAGTTTCTGACACAATTAAATTGTATCCAAATCAATTTGAACAAGCTTGGGAAGAAATAAAAAATATCAATATTCCGGACGATTACAAAAAAATCGATAATGTTGTTTTTTGCGGAATGGGAGGATCGGCGTTAGGTGCAAGAATTGTTGAATCTTTTGGGTTTGGAAAACTTAGGGTTCCAATAAAAATTGTTAACGATTACAAAATTCCTGCGTATGTAAATCCAAAAACTTTGGTTATTGTTTCTTCTTATTCTGGGACGACAGAAGAAACAATAGAGTCAACCTATAAAGCGATTAAATCTAATGCAAAACTATTCGCTATTACAACAGGTGGTAAACTTTCCGAAATAGTGAAAAAAGAAAAAATTCCTGCTTATGTTTTTAATCCTCTTTTCAATCCTTCAAACCAACCAAGAATGTCTATTGGATATGCTTTTGGAGCTACTTTAGCAACTTTTAATAAATTAAATTTACTAACGATTTCTGATGATGAAATTGGAAATGCTTTAAGAAATAGTTATAAGATTTTAACGGAGATTCAAGAAAATGCTCCAATAAGTAAAAATCTAACACATCACTTTTCTTTGTCATTAAGAAACAAAATACCAATTATCGTTGCTTCTGAACACCTTTATGGTGCTTCTTATACAATAAAAAATCAGTTTAATGAATCAGCAAAAACATTTTCGGTTATTTTTGATATTCCTGAATTAAATCATCATTTAATGGAAGGTTTATCCAATCCTAAAGGACAGAAGGAATTGTTTGAATTCATTTTTTTTGAGTCTGAAAATTACGACGAAAAAATTAGAAAACGATACAAAATAACAGCCGACGTTCTTGATAAAAATAATATAAGTTATTTGTTTTACAATACAAAGTCTAAAGACTTATTATCTGAAATTTTTGAAGTATTAATTTTTGGATCATACACAGTATACTTTTTAACAAAATTATACAATATAGATCCTCTTGAAATACCATGGGTGGATTACTTCAAGGAAAAGCTTTCAAAATATTCTTAAATTTTAATGGTTGATTAAAAATTTCTAATAGTTTAGGATTATTTTATATAAAATTATGACTGCCCATCCATTAATAGCCTTTTTCAAAGATATAGACAAGGGAGATGTAAACCTAGTTGGTGGAAAAGGAGCTAACCTAGGAGAGATGACCCAAGCTGGATTTCCTGTCCCAAATGGTTTTGCAATTACTGTTGAATCTTATGATCTTTTTCTCAAGAGAAATGAAATATCGCAAAAAATAAGTAAAATATTAAAGACTGTTAATGTAAATAATTCTGAAGAACTTGAAGCTGCTTCTAAAAGTATAGAAAAACTGATAAAAACCAGTGAAATTCCTTCTGAAGTAACACACTCAATTATATCATCCTATAATAAATTATCAGGTCATTTTAAAAAGGCTCTTGTTGCTGTAAGATCATCAGCCACAGCTGAAGATTTGCCTCAAGCGTCATTTGCGGGACAACAAGCAACTTTTTTAAATATTAAAGGTGAAGCGAATTTATTAAATGCTGTAAGAGATTGTTGGGCATCATTATTTACTCAAAGAGCTATTTTTTACCGTGAACAAAATAAAATTCCTCACGATAAAGTAAAAATCTCAGTAATTGTTCAAAAAATGGTTCAATCGGAAGTATCAGGTGTAATGTTTACAATAGACCCGGTTACAAATGATAAAGATAGAATCATTATAGAGGCAGTCTGGGGTCTAGGAGAAATGATTGTCCAAGGTTCTGTAATACCTGATACTTACGTTGTTCAAAAAGAAACATTCGCTATATTATCTAAAGAAATATCCGATCAAAAAGTTCAACTCATTAAAAAGGGTGCTTTAACAATAGAAACAGAAGTTCCTAAAAACAAAAGAGATCTACAAAAAATTTCAGATGAAGAGATCGTGAAAATAGCCAAAATTGGCTACAAATTACAACAACATTATTATTTCCCTCAGGATATTGAATGGGCAAAAGAAGGAAAAGATATATTTATTGTTCAAACGCGTCCTGTAACCACAATTAAAGATAAAAAGGTTTCAATAAAAGATAAAGATATAAAAATATCAGAATTTCCCGTATTATCAGGAGCGGGAGCATCGCCTGGTATTGGTACAGGAACTGTTAAAATACTAAAAAGTCCAAAAGAGATATACAAGGTCAAAGAAGGAGATGTTTTAGTAGCTAAAATGACTTCTCCGGATTATGTTCCTGCAATGAAAAAGGCTTCAGCTATTGTTACTGATGAAGGAGGACAAACAAGTCATGCGGCTATTGTATCAAGAGAACTCGGTATTCCTTGTGTTGTTGGAACACAATTTGCAACTCAAAAATTAAAGGAAGGTATGGTTATTACTGTAAACGGCGCAGATGGTAATGTTTATATAGGTTCAAAAGTTAAGAAAATATTTAAAGATGAAGAAGAAAAAGAAGATGAAGTATTTCATGGCAAAACCGCTACGAAAGTTTACGTTAATTTAGCCGAAGTTGAAAAAGCAAATCAAATTGCAAAAGAAAATGTCGATGGGGTAGGTTTATTAAGAGCAGAATTCATGATAGCCAATATCGGAATTCATCCTAAAGAAGCTATAAAAATTAAGAAACAAAATATTTTTATCGAAAAACTTACTCACGACATTGGTGTTTTTTGCAAGGCATTTTATCCAAGACCGGTTGTTTATAGAGCTACAGATTTTAAAACAAACGAATATAGATCACTTCCGGGAGGAGACAAATGGGAACCATTAGAAAGTAATCCAATGTTGGGATTTAGAGGAGCGTACAGATATATATCAAATCCTGATGTATTCAACCTTGAGCTTCAAGCAATTAAAAATGTCAGATCTAAATATCCAAATTTGTACCTTATGATTCCATTCGTCAGATCTCCAGAAGAGTTGGCTAAAGTAAGAAGGTTGGTTGCAGCAGAAGGTTTGTTTAAAATGGTTTCATTTAAATTTTGGATGATGGTAGAAATTCCTACTAACGTAATTTTAATTGATAAGTTTATTGATGTTGGTATTGACGGAGTATCAATAGGTTCGAATGACTTAACTATGCTTATCACTGGAACTGATAGAGATAATTCTGAAGTGGCAAAAGCTTTTGATGAAAGATCACCAGCAGTTTTATGGGCATTGAGAAGGGTTATTAAACATTGTGTTGCTAGAGGAATAACAACATCTATTTGCGGACAAGCTCCAAGCGAATATGATGATCTTGTTAAAAAGCTAGTTAAATATGGTATTACAAGTATTTCTGTTAACCCTGATTCAATAAATAGAGCAAGAAAACTAATAAAAGATGCAGAAAAAGAGATTGCATTAGGTAAAAAATAAATTTAATATAAATTATATGGGAAAAATTCAAAAAATTTGGTCTAGACAAATACTTGATTCAAGAGGAACACCAACTGTTGAAACAGCTTGTCAGCTTGATAATGGTGAGGTTTCTGTAGCTTCTGTACCCAGTGGTGCGTCGACAGGTTCATATGAAGCATTGGAGTTAAGAGATGAAGACCCCAAAATGTATTATGGAAAAAGCGTGATGAAAGCAGTAGATAACGTCAATAAGGTACTAGGTCCTGGCGTATGGGGTCTAGATGTTACTGATCAGGAAAAAATTGATAAAAGATTAATAGAATTAGATGGAACAAAAAATAAATCAAAATACGGTGCTAATGCAATACTTTCAATATCAATAGCAACTGTAAAAGCTGCTTCTCTTTCTACAAAACAACCTCTTTACCGCTGGATTAACACTTTAGCTAAAAGAGTAGGAATAAAAGAAGATGTAAAAGTACCAACACCTATATTTAACATGATAAACGGAGGTTTACATGGAGCTGGAAATCTTGATTTTCAGGAATTTCATGTAATTCCAGCAACATCTAAATCATATTCTGAAGGATTAAGAAGCGGTGTTGAAATATATATGATGTTAGGTAAAGATTTACAAAGAAGAGGTGCTATTCATTCAATCGGAGATGAAGGAGGATATGCGCCTAATTTGTTTACAAATGCCGATGCTCTTGAAGTATTGTATGACACTATAAAACAGACACCATACCAAGTAGGAAGAGATGTCTTTTTTGGATTAGATGTTGCTGCAAGCCAATTTTTCAAAAATGGGGAGTATACTATTAGAGATAAAAGTGATGCCTTAAATGATGAAGGACTACTTGAATATTATAAGTATCTTAATTCTCAATACCATTTAGCTGAAATAGAAGATCCCTTTCACGAGGATGCTTGGGATTCCTGGAAAAAGATAAATGAAACATTTCAAGGCCAAATGATGATTGTAGGAGATGATCTTTTGGCTACAAATATTGAAAGGTTGGAAAAAGCAATTTCTGAAAAAAGTTGCAATGCAATACTGGTAAAACCAAATCAAGTAGGAACTGTTTATGAAACTTTAATGGTTATAAAAAAAGCAAGAGACGCAAATTGGAAGATTGTTACATCACATCGCTCGGGTGAGACTACTGACTGGTTTATAGCTGACTTTGCTGTTGGAGTAGGAAGTGAATTTACAAAATTTGGTGCTCCGTCAAGGGGAGAGAGGGTAATAAAATATAATAGGTTACTTAGTATTGAAGCAGAAATTAATCAAAACAGATAAATAAAATATAAACAATTCACTTATTTATTCTTTAAAAGTATTAAGTTAAACTTCCTGATTTAATTATTTCTAATTTAAAATTATTCACTTTTTAATATATGAATTTTCTGAAATATACTAATATATAAATATTTTTAAAATTAAATATGAAATATGAAGTAAATTAGTTAGTTTTAATTATAAGATTAATTTTTTATGTACCTTCTTATCAAACCGACTACCTTACCTTGAATTTTTACATTTTTTACAAAAATTGGACTCATCTTTGAATTAGCCGGTTCTAGTCTTATTCTTGTTGTTTCTTTGTAAAATCTTTTTAAAGTAGCCATACCATTGTCTAATAAAGCAACAACGATGTCTCCATTATTTGCGCTTTCCGTTTGTTCAATAACAACATAATCACCATCTCTTATTTGTTCTTCAATCATAGATTCTCCTCTTACCTGAAGAACGTATGTTCTTTTATTGCCAGAAATAAAAGTTGATGGTATAGAGAATGTTGCGTTTGGATCTGTGTAAGGTTCAATTGGTGATCCTGCAGCTATAAAGCCTAATATAGGGACATCAACAGTTTGAGAAAGATTTATATCATAATTTATTAATTCCATAGATCTTCTTTTTCCTTTATTTCTTTTTAATAAACCTTTTTCTTCGAGTGTAGTTAGGTGTTCATGAACCGTTGCTAAAGATGAAACTCCTATCGCTTCTGCGATTTTTTTTAATGTAGGTGCTGAACCATATTTCTGTATATATTGTTTTATAAAATCTAATATTTGATTCTGTTTTCTATAGATTATTAAAGCCATAATATTAATCTTTGTATAATATTTGTACAAATATTACCCGAATATGTCAAGAGGCAAATTATAGTTTTTTTGCTGTATAATTATTAAAAATTTATTATGAAATTTAAACTAAAATCATCATTTAAACCTACAAAAGATCAACAAAATTCAATAGAAAAATTGGTTGAAAGATATAAAAAAAACATAAAATATCAGGTATTGCTGGGAGTTACTGGTTCTGGAAAAACTTTTACAATTGCTAATGTTATAGAAAAGTTACAAAAACCGGCCCTGATAATCTCTCATAACAAAACGTTAGCCGCTCAGCTGTATCAGGAATTTAGAGAATTTTTTCCTGATAATGCCGTTTCATATTTTGTTTCTTATTATGATTTTTATCAACCTGAGGCATACATACCATCAACTGATACTTATATAGAAAAGGATGCACAAATTAATGAATCAATTGATAAATTAAGATTAGCAGCTACAACTAATATACTAACCAGAAATGATACCATAATAGTCGCTTCAGTTTCCTGTATATATAATATAGGCTCTCCATTAGAATACGGTCATTTTGTTTTTGAATTCTCACAAGGACAAAAAATTCAAAGAGAACAAATAATCAAAAGATTAATTGACCTTCAATATGAAAGAGACAGTTTTAGCTTCAGAAGAGGAACATTTAGAATTATAGGCAATAATATTGATATATATCCAGCCTATCAAGACGAAGCTGTAAGGATAACAATTGATCATGATAGAATATCAAATGTTGAGTTCTTTGATCCTATAACGGGTATAATAAATGAAGATAAACTTAAAATTTCAAATTTTATCCTTTATCCTTCAAAGCATTATATAACAGACCCTTTAAATCAAAAGGATGCTTTTAGTCAAATAGAAATCGATTTAGAAAAAAGAGTTAAAGAATTAAAAAAACAAGGTAAAAATCTTGAGGCTTATAGATTAAAACAAAAAGTAACCTATGATTTGGAGATGATTAAGGAAATTGGGTATGTTAAGGGAATAGAAAACTATTCAAGATATTTCGATGGTAGAAATCCTGGAGATCCTCCTTACACACTTTTGGATTATTTTAATCATCCTTATAAAAATGATTGGTTAACTTTTATAGACGAAAGTCACATTACCTTTACACAAATTAAGGGTATGTTTCAGGGAGATCTTTCAAGAAAAAAAATACTAATTGAATACGGATTTAGATTACCTTCTGCATTGGACAATCGTCCTTTAACATTTGATGAATTTTTAAGAAAAATACCTGGTTTTATCGCTACCAGTGCTACACCTTCAAGTTGGGAAGTTAGCATGGCAAATGAATCTGCAAAAAACCTGCATATTAAAAGAAAAAATCCAGGTGTCGTTGAACAATTACTTAGACCAACGGGTATACCTGATCCGGAAATATTTATAAGACCTACAATTAATCAAGTATCAGATGTAATAAAAGAAATAATAAAAGTAAGAAATAAAGGGGAGAGATCATTAATAACTACTTTAACCAAAAAAACAGCAGAGGATCTATCCTCTTATCTTAAAGAAAAAGGTCTAAATGTCCATTATCTCCATTCAGATATTGAAACACTAGAAAGAACGAATATTCTAGAAGATTTAAGGAGAGGAAATTATGATTGTTTAGTTGGCGTAAATTTATTAAGAGAAGGTCTAGATCTTCCTGAAGTATCTCTTGTAGCTATATTGGATGCAGATAAAGAAGGTTTTTTAAGAAGTGAGGTATCTTTAATACAAACAATGGGTAGGGCAGCAAGACATAAAGATGGTAGGGTAATTTTATATGCAGATAATATTACCGGATCAATAAAAAGAGCTATATCAGAAGTAAAAAGAAGAAGAAAATATCAAATTGAGATGAATAAAAAATATGGTATAATACCATCTTCTATTCAAAAGCCAATTAGAAACAGATTAATAGAAGATGATAATACAACTGAAATAAATAGATTATTAAACAATAAAAATACACCAAATTATGATTTGGATTTATTAATTAAAGATTATCTTACTCCTATGGATAAAAAAAAGTTAATAATAAAGTTAAGAAAAGAGATGAAAATTGTTGCACAAGACATGAATTTTGAACTAGCTGCAAAATTAAGAGATAAAATATATGAATTATCCGATAACTTATAATATAGGTATTTCAAAAGTTAAAAGATCTATACCATAAAACTGGTTTAAAATATTCATCAATGCATAGATTGAAAAAACAATAAATATTCCTAAAAATGCGTTTATCAGTTGTCTTTTAGCTTGATCTAGTTTATCTTTTGAACCGCTTGATAATATAATTTTAATTCCACCAAACAACAAAGAAAATAGAAATAAAATTGAAGCGAACATTAAAGTTATGTTAATAAATGAATTGATCAAACCAGGAATAGTTATATATTCTAAACTTTTAAATTGACCTTTTGGCAACAAAATTATTTGTTTATTATATTTCATAAATTTATATCAAAATATTTTATCAATTTATAATCCTATTTGCTATAATCTTTTTACCATGGTAAAGCGATGGAGGTTTATTAGTGAAATTTTATGGACTATATAAAAATAAGAGGTGCTCGTCAGCATAATTTAAAAAATATAAATATAGACTTACCCAAAAACAAATTAATATGTTTTACGGGAGTATCAGGAAGTGGAAAAAGTTCATTGGCATTTGACACTATATATGCAGAAGGACAAAGGAGATATGTTGAAAGCCTTTCAACTTATGCAAGACAATTTTTAGGTGTTATGGAAAAACCTGATTTTGATTCAATCGAGGGTTTATCTCCATCAATATCAATTGATCAAAAAACAATTTCTAAAAATCCACGTTCCACAGTTGGTACTATAACTGAAATTTACGATTATTTAAGATTGCTTTTTGCTAGGATAGGACATCCACATTGTCCAATTTGCCAAAGAGAAATTTCAAGTCAAAGTATAGACGAAATTGTAAATTCAGTAATGAAATTAATAGATGATAATTTAAAAACCAAAAAAATATTTAAATTTCTAATATTATCTCCAGTTGTTAGAGACAAAAAAGGAGAATTTTCTGGTCTAATAGACAATCTAAAAGTTAAAGGAATTCAAAAAATAAGAATAGATAATATTATTAAAAGTACATCTGAAGATTATTACCTCATAAAAACAAATAAACATACAATAGAGGCTGTAATTGATAAGTTGTCAGTTACAAAGAAAGATATTAAAAATGAAATTTTCAAAAATAATCTAAAAACTAGACTTACCGATTCTCTCGATTTGTCATTAAAACTTTCTAATGGATACACCATAGTTTCAGAGGTGTTGGATAAAGATTTTTCTATTCCTGAATATCCAAAAGAATTTCACGATTACTTGTTTTCTGAAAAGTTTGCGTGTCCGAAAGACAACATAAGCTTTCCAGAAATAGAACCTAGAAGTTTTTCTTTCAATTCTCCTCATGGTGCTTGTCCAATCTGTAATGGAATAGGAAAAATATTAAAAGTAGATGTTGAAAAAATATTTTCTCCAGAGATATCTATAACAGAAGGGGGGATTTTGCCTTTTTCAAATATATTTGAACAAGATACTTGGTATTCTAGAATAATTTTAACTGTTTGCCATGAAAATGGTATTGATCCTAAAACTCCAATTAAATATTTAACAAAAGAGCAAAAAAGTTTATTACTTTACGGAACTGGAGATAAAGAGTATGAAGTTTTTGGAACAAACAGATTTGGAAAGATGACACGCATTTTCGAAAATTTTTCAGGTATAGTAAAAGAGCTTGAAAATAAATATTCTGAAACAGAATCAGAATGGATAAGATACGAAATTGAAAAATTTATGAAAGAAAATTTATGTCCCGAGTGCAATGGAGCAAGGTTAAAAAAAGAGTCTCTTTCAATAACTATCAATAAACTTTCAATTTATCAAGTTACTAATTTTTCAATAGACGAAGCTTATCAATGGTTTTTGGATTTAATTAACAAAGATATATTGTCAAAAAGAGAACGCCAAATATCCAATCTTATTTTAAAAGAAATAGTTGATAGATTGAATTTTTTAAAATCTGTTGGATTAGGATATTTAACACTTGATAGAAGTTCAGGATCATTATCCGGCGGAGAATCACAAAGAATAAGATTGGCAAGTCAAATAGGTAGCGGATTAACCGGAGTTATATATGTTTTAGATGAACCGACAATTGGTCTTCATCAAAAGGATAATTCTTTGTTAATTAATACCCTTAAAAATTTAAGAAACCTAGGGAATACTGTAATCGTAGTAGAACACGATAGTCAAACTATAAAAAATTCCGATTATGTAATTGATTTTGGACCGGGAGCAGGTAAATATGGTGGTTATATCATTGCTAAAGGAACACCAAAAGAAATATCTAACAATCCTAATTCTATTACAGGACAATATTTATCTGGTAAAAAAAAGGTTAATTTAGCAAAAACAAATAACATTAAAATTTATAATCAGGGTATTATTGAAAATAAAGATAATCAAAAATTTATATGCTTATATGGAGCATCACAATATAATCTCAAAAATATAAATGTAAAATTCCCTTTAGGTAAATTAGTTGCAATAACAGGTGTTTCTGGAAGCGGAAAATCTACTTTGTTAGTTGAAACCCTTTATCCAGCTTTAGAAAAAAATATAAACCCAAGATTTAAGGGAAATGTAGGAAAATTTGAAAAAATAGAAGGTATTGAAAATATTAATAAAGTAATTTTAATCGATCAATCTCCTATAGGAAGAACTCCACGTAGCAACCCAGCTACATATACAAAATTATTTGACTATATTAGAGAAGTTTTTTCTCAAACAAAAGATTCAAAAATAATGGGATTTAAAAAGGGAAGATTTAGTTTTAACGTAAAAGGAGGAAGATGTGAGGCTTGTGAAGGTCAAGGACAAATAAAAATAGAAATGCAATTTATGAGCGATATTTGGATTACATGCGATGTTTGTAAAGGAAACCGATATAATTCACAAACATTAGAGATTAGCTATAAAGGTAAAAATATTGCCGAAGTATTGAAAATGACAGTCAGTGAAGCAATAGAATTTTTTCATTCAAACAATCAAATCTTGTCAAAACTTAATACTTTATCAGAAGTGGGACTTGATTACATTGAATTAGGTCAGCCTGCAACTACATTATCAGGAGGAGAGGCACAAAGAATAAAACTAGCAACTGAACTTTCTAAAAAAGAAACTAGTAAAACAGTATATATTCTCGATGAACCCACAACCGGGCTTCACTTTTCGGATGTAGAAAAACTTCTTAATGTCCTAAAAACACTTGTAAGTAAAGGTAATAGTATCTTTATAATAGAGCATAATATGGATATTATAAAAAATTCCGATTGGATAATCGATTTGGGTCCGTTAGGTGGTGAAAATGGTGGGGAGATTATTGCTCAAGGAACTATAAAAGATATCATTAATAACAAAAATTCATTTACAGGCCAATATCTGAAAAACTACATATAAAAATTAACAAATTATCTATTTTATAAAAAATCTTAATAAATGATAAAAAAATCCATAATCTTTAACATAATATTGGTATCTATTTACTTTTTGTCAGTAAAAAATATAAAAGCGTCTTCAGAATATCAAATAAATTCAATAATAGAATATAAGATTCGTGATGAAGGATATTTTTCTGTAACTCATACAATAACCTTAACAAACATCACCACAGAAAAATATGCTAAATACTACATAATAAATCTTTCAAATCAAATCCCAGTAAATATAAAAGTTTATGAAAAAGGAGAAGAATTACCAGTAGAAATAAATAAAATTAATAACGATTATTCTTTAAAAATTACATTTGTTGAACCTGTCTTAGGTAAAAACAATTCAAGAACTTTTATTGTAACATATGATGAAAAAAATATTTTACAAAAAAATGGGGATGTTTTGGAATTTTCTTTACCTTTAGTTAATCAGGAGTATAGTGATTGCAAAATTTTGATATCTGTTCCTGAAACTGTTGGAGATTTGGCTTATATTACTCCTGACAAATATGAAATTGAAAAGCAAAACAATAGAATAGTTTATAAATTTTCTAAAAACTTAATAAAAAACCAAAAAATTAACGCAATTTTTGGAAAATTTAAAGTATATTCAATAAAAGTAAATATCCCATTAAAAAATTATGAGAATAAGAATAAAGAAATTAAATTTGCAATTCCACCTGACACATCTATGCAAAAAGTTTATTACAACAAACTTGAACCGCTTCCCAATAATATTTATGTTGACGAAGATGGCAATTGGATAGCAACATATTTACTAAAGCCAAAAGAAAATATTAATTTAAATGTTGAAGGTTATATACAGGTATTTTCTAGACCCTTAAAATTATTTAGACAAACTCCGTCATCAATAATCTCAAACTTAAAGCCTCAAATTTATTGGGAGTCTGATGACCCATTAATTAAAAATTTAACAGAAAATTTTAAAAATCCAAAAGAAATTTATGATTATGTAGTCGACAATTTAATCTATAACTATAAAAGAATATCACCAAATGCAGATAGATATGGAGCAAAAAAAGCACTACTTAACAAAAATGATTCGTTATGTACTGAATTTACAGATTTATTTATAGCTCTTTCAAGGGCTTCAGGTATCCCAGCCAGAGAAATCAATGGTTATGCTTATTCTGACAATATCAATATAAAACCTTTATCTTTAATTTCTGATATTTTTCATTCATGGCCTGAATATTGGGACGAAGATCTACAAGACTGGAAACCTATCGATCCAACATGGGAATCAACATCAAATATAGATTATTTTAATGGATTTGATTTAAATCATATAACACTTTTAATTCATGGAAAAAGTTCAACTTATCCAAGTTCACCTATTATTCAAAATACAGATGATATTAAAAAAAATTTATATATATACCCTTCATCTCTACCAAATATAGAAATTAAACCTTTGATAATAAACCATAAAATTGTGAATTATTTGAACCCCTTTAAAAAAGAATTAAATGTTATAATAAAAAATGAAACTCCCATAGCTTTCTATAATATAAATCCAATCATCTACTTTGAAAACAAAAAAATAATTACAGAAAAGATAAATGTATTACCTCCCATGTCTTACAAAAAAATTGTATTTAACATTCCTGTTGGTTTTCTTGCTTTAGATTCTCCTAATAAAATATCAATAGAAGTTAATAATTACATAAATGAGATTTATTTAAATAAAGCAAAGTTGATAACCATACAACTTATATATATATTTTCAATTTTCATTTTTATAATTTTATTTCTTCTAATAATATTAAATATGAATTTAATAAAAAGTATATTAGCCAAGATAAATATCAAAAGGTATGTTAAATAAAATTAAAAAATTATCTTTTAATAAAAATAATATCAAAAATATACCTGAAGAACCGGGTGTATATATATTCTTTTCAGAATTAAAACCTTTATATGTAGGTAAATCAAAAAATTTAAAAAATAGATTAACATCATATATGAACTTAAATCTTTTACCGAAAACTTCAAAAATGATTTCTATTACAAAATATTTTTCTTTTATTTTAGTATCATCTGAAATAGAATCACTCATACTTGAAGCTAATTTAATAAACAAATTAAAACCAACTTACAATATTCAATTAAAAGATGACAAAAGTCCCATTTATATATGCATTACCAATGACAAATATCCTATGGTCATAACAAAAAGAAAACCAAATAAAAATAACAATATTAAATATTATTTTGGGCCTTTTACATCAATAAAATCTGCTAAAAATATACTTTATCACTTAAGAAAGATTATTCCTTTCTCTCAACATAAACCTAATAAAAAGGTTTGTTTATATCACCAAATGAATCTTTGTAATCCATGTCCATCTTTAATTGAAAAAACTGATAACTTAAGACAAAAAAGCATTTTAATCAAACAATATAAGAAAAATATAATTAATGTAAAAAATTTTTTATATGGTAATATGTCAAATTTAAAGAAATCTTTACTAGATAATATAAATTTTTTAATAAAAAATGAAAAATTTGAAGAGGCTTCTATAATCAAAAAAAAGCTTGATTACCTTAATTTCATAACAAATAAATCTTTCTCTGATAATGATTACATAGAAAACCCAAATCTTATTGAAGATATTAGAGAAAAAGAGCTATATGATTTAAAATCTATTATAAGAAATTATTTAATATTAAAAAATATAAAACGTATTGAATGCTACGATATTTCACATTTATCTGGAATTTATCCTACCGCTTCGATGGTTACATTTAATAATGGAAATCCAGACAGAAATTTATATAAACATTTTATCTTAAGAAACAACCATAAGGGTGATGATATTTCTGGTATGTCAGAAATAGCTAAAAGAAGAATAAAACACTTTAATGATTGGGGTAAACCCGATTTAATTTTAGTTGATGGTGGAAAAGCTCAAATTAAAGCTTTTCTAAATGAATTTAATGATACCAATATTCCAATATTAGGTATTGTTAAAAAAACTGAAAAATTGATAATACCATATAAAAATTCTTATAAAATTATTAATTTAAAAGGACCTTCATTATTATTAATACAAAGATTAAGAAATGAAGCTCATAGATTTTCAAGAGTATTACACCATAAGCTATTCAAAAAATATCTTATAAAAAACAATATATAATAAATATAATAATGAAAAAGATTCTTAAACATTATGCTATCAATACATTTTCATTATGGGTTATAAGTAATATTGCTACAGGTTTAGTTTTTGAAAAAGGTTTAAAAACACTCTTTATTTCTGGTATAGCCATAACTGCTGTATTTTTTCTAGCCAAACCTGTTATCAATTTACTACTTCTTCCTTTAAATTTAGTAACCTTCGGACTTTTTAAATGGGTATCATCAGCCGTAGTTCTTTATCTCGTAACACTAATAATAAAGGATTTTAAAATAATTGGCTTTCATTTTTACGGATATTCTAGCAAATGGATTGATATACCTACTATTGATGTTAAAGGATTTTTATCATATGTTCTTTTTTCTTTTTTACTTTCATTAATTACATCATTTATTTACTGGTTAATGAAGTAAAAATATATTTTCTGTATAATAATCTTTATGAAAAACACTTTATTAATTTTTCAAATTATATTGGCTATAATACTTACATTTTTTATATTTATCCAATCAAGTGGAAGTGGTTTTAACAGAAGTTGGAAAGGACCATCATCATTTACAAGAAGAGGACTAGAAAAAGTTGTTTTTAGACTTACTTTCTTCATATCCGGCATTTTTATAGCAGTCTCGATTCTCAGTGTACTCTTATAAACTTTTAGCTTTAAATACTACTTATGTATTACTTTAAACTAATAATTGCATTTTTAAACAAATTTAAGTTTATTATTTCAATAGGAATTGTTTTTGGAATATTTTCATTTTATCTATTTAACAATTTTATTTATAAAAATTACTTAGGAAAAACAACTACAATAGGTATATTAGGCAGATACAGACCGAATGACTTACCTTTATATATTTTAAATAAGATTAGTAGAGGACTTACAAAAGTTAAAGATGGTAATTTAGAACCAGACTTAGCTGAATATTGGGAAACTACTGATAAAGGTAAGACTTGGATATTTAAACTAAAAGACAACATTTATTGGCATGATGGTACCAAAATTTCCAGTAATGACATTATTTTAGAATTTTCTGGTGTTAGTATTGAAAAACCAAATGATAATACTATTAAATTCATATTAGATGAACCTTATTCTCCATTTCCTTACATAGTCTCAAAACCAATTTTTAAAAAGGGACTAATGGGAACCGGTGATTGGAAAGTTAAAAATATTAAAATCGTCAACACCTATATTAGTTATTTAATGCTTAAAAATAGTGAAGGAAACACACTTATATATAAGTTTTATCCTTCAAGTGATCTTTTAAAACATGCCTATAAAATGGGGAAAATAGATCAAATTAAAAATATATCAGATCCAAGTCCGTTCAATAATTGGAATAATTCCAAAATTATAAAAAATTTAAACTATTCACAAATTGTTACCTTGTTTTTTAATACACAAGATAAAATTCTTTCAGAAAAAATAATAAGACAATCTCTAAATTACGCTATAGATAAAGAATCCTTTGGTAATAGAGCATATACTCCATTAAATCCTGAATCCTGGGCTTACAATCCTCAAGTAAAATCTTATGATTTTAACATAGATAATTCTTTAAATTTATTAAAAGAAATACCTAAAGAAATTAAAGATAATCTTGAAATAACATTAATAACAACTCCAAATTTATTAAACATAGCGGAAAAAATATCCAAGGATTGGGAAAAAATATCAGTTAAAACAACCATACAAGTATCATCTACCAAACCTAATGAATATCAATGTTTTTTAACTATATTTGATATACCAAATGATCCAGATCAATACCCGCTTTGGCACTCAACAAAAAAAGATACTAATATAACAAAATTAAATAATCCTAGAATAGATAAATTATTAGAAGATGGTAGAGTAGAACTTGACATAGAAAAAAGGAGAAAGATTTATTTGGATTTTCAAAAATATCTTTTAGAGGAATTACCCGCAATATTTTTATATCATCCAGTCTACTACGACATTATTCGAAAATAATTTTTAATGAAACTCCTGTTTTTCTTCACTAATAAAATCACTCCAACCTTGTATTAAATTCAATATCACAGCAAAGGGAGTTTCGATAAGAAAATTAAATAGAATTGCAACAACATTGTATTCTTTCCATTTCCTTGCCAGAAACGCTCCAACTTTTGCGATAGGAACAGACAACATGTCTAAAAGAAAACTTCCAATAGTAGTATCTTCATCAACATTTAATTCTTTAGATTTATTTTTTATAGCAACAGCGGCAAAAAATGTGAGAGAAATTGTAAATGTGTCAAATATTACTGAAGTCATAGGCAATCCTCCGATATAGAAAAGATACGCTATACCTATAAATGCAAATATAATAATTTCTATGTACAAAGAGACCATAAATATTTTTAACAATGATGGTTTTCCATTATCAAATTTAATCTGGAAATATCTTTTCTCAGAATTTTTATATACAATACTATTTGCTAGATTAATAACTTTATTCATATTGTCTTTTGATGGAAGTTTAATAATTGAAACTAATAAAAACATTACAAATGTCGGGATCAAAAAATCAATAATCGCTGCTTTTAGATTAAACCCCTCATAAAATAACTTCGCCAGTGGAACTTCTATTATAAAAAAGGTAAACCAGTTAGATAAAAATACAGACAAAGTAGAAAATATAGCTAATCTTATCAATCGAGTTTTAAGTGTAGAGTATCTTTTTTTATATGCTATCTTAATTTCCTTTTCAAACTTAATTTTATTATCAAAAATCTTATATAAAATATTTGGTTTGTTTTTATACTTCAATAAAATATCGTCAATCAATAAAAATATTGTATCAACATATTCAGCAACTCTAGTGAACTTTTTTAAAATTTTATTCTTTAAGTCAATTTCAATTTGATTCCAAATTTCAGGTAATTTTTTTGAGATAATTCTGATCTCATCCTCTTCTAAAATATTCCAATTTGGAAAATTAAGCTTTAGTAAAATATAAGAAATATATTTATCGTCTAAATCATATAAAGTTTTAATTGTCGATATCAATAAAAACTTTTTAATTTCATCATTCTTCAAAAAATCATTTGGTTCAAAACGAACTATATTTTCTAAACATTTTGACATTGCATTAATAATTCCATATTCCTTAAATGGATTGGTTAATATTTCTTCTATTTCACAGGCAGAAATTTCAATTAAAAAATTAATATAATTTACTCTTTGTTTAAACGCAAAAATATCAAATTTTGAAGATGAATCTAAAAAAATTAAATATTTTTTAATAATTCTCTCAACATCAATTAACCTTTCAAGAGGTATACTATTATTCGGTAAATGACCCCCTCTTATCAATTCAAATGTGAGGGTTTCAGCTAAATATTTTATATCAAACTTTTTAACAGTAATCTTAGCTATATTTGGAAATATTATTCTTTTTAAAATTCTTTCTATTGCTCCTCTTCTTAAAGCATTGTCATCTTTCCAATCAATAATCTTTCTTATTTTTTCATAAATTTTAGCTATCCTTGATGCTACCTCATCAACATGTATTGGGGTAAAACTCTCATTTTCATTTAATAATTCAAAAATATAATTATCTAGAAGTTTGACTATATATTCATTTAATATTTCACCATCGTCATTAACTGTTAAAGCCATATTATTTTTAATACTAGTTAAATCAATAGAATCATTGTTTTTATGCAAACTTAAATCTTCATTTTGATAAATAACAGCCATAGAAAATTACTACATTATATCATTATGCCATTTTAAAATATCCACCTTTACAAAAAGATGTAATAATAAAAGATTATAATTTAAAATTTAATAAAATAATCTATTTTACTTGAAGCTTTTACTTCCTCTATCCATGAATCATATCTCTCTTTTATTTTCGAATCCAATAATAGTTTTCTTACACCTTCTCTTGCCTCTTCACGACTCATATTTTCATATAATTCAGGATTTTCTCTTATAAACTTATCTATTTCATCTTCACTAAGATCTATATCTTGAGACAAAATTTTATATACAATAATTCTTAACCTTACATTTCTTTCCAAATCCGAAGCTGTTTGATTGGATTCCTTTAATATTTGTGCTAGAGTTTTACCATTGGTTAAAGCTTCCTTCTCTATTTTTAATATCTCTGATCTTATTTCCTCTTGTTTTACGATAATATTTCTTTTTTTAGCTTCATACTCAATTAACTTTTCCGAAATAATTTTATCTATAATATTATTTTTATCTTTTGATTCAAAATATCTTATAACATCAGATATTGATATAGGCTGACCGTTTATAAAAGCTAATGCGATAACACCTCTTTTATAAAGAGAAAGCAAAATAAATATTACAAAAATTAATGAAGCTGACTTAAATAACCATATATTACTAATTTTAATTTTAAAAATTCGTTTTATATCGTATTTATTCATTTTAACTTAATGTTGACTGAATATTAAAATATCACAAAATCTTATCAAAATAATTTTTAACTTTTTCTTCTAAAAAATTTTTAATCTCCTTCCAATTTATATACTTTACAAAATCAGGTTCTGGATCATTTTCAGCATCTTGAAAATAAATCATAGATTTAAGGATAGCTAGTTTCTGAAATGAAACATCTTTATATTTTTTTTCAAACATTTCAAATATGTAAGAAAGAGAATTCCTTTGAAGAATAACGTAAATATCTATAAAATCTTTTTTAGATCCTCTGGAAGATATCGCTGATAATTTCATACAGGCGATATCAATTATTGAAGCCATATAAATACCTTCAAATTTTATTAAATTTTTAACCAAAGGGTATTTATACAATAAAAAACTTACTTTTACGTCATCAATTAATAAATCCAGAGTTCCATCGGATTCATGAATTATTTTTGGTTTATATGGCTTTAAATTTTGTAAAATGAGATCTCTTTTTGGAAAGTTGTATGCAAAAAAATCTAGATCAAAAGATTTTCTATGACCAATTTGTAGAGCTAAAGCAGTACCACCTGCTAGATAAAATTCTTTTAAAATATCTAAATTCTTAATATTATTTAGAACCTCTCTTGTTTTCGGATAAAGGGTTTCTGGATACATAGTACTTCCTTTTTATTGATATCAAAGTACAAAGAAAAAAAATTTCCTGTTTTTGGAGATATTTTTTTACTACTTTTTAAAACTTCAACAATTTTATTTTTATTAATATTTTTTATAAGCCATCTAAAGGAATCAATATCTCCATATTCCAAAACTCTTTCAATAACAAAGGCATAATTTTCATCAAGATCTAAAGAATCAATCTTAACATCCCATAAATACTTATTTAAAAATGAAGGGATTTTATTCATTATTAAATTATATCATCAAATATAATACATCTATAAATTAAAATTTAGAAGATAAACATTTTTAAATTTTAAAAATTAGAATCCTTTTCGCTAAAACTTAATACTTCAAAACTAAAGATATCGACGGAACTATCCTTATAACATTCTTTATCTAGATTTGCTTTCTGATGACAAAGCTGACTTAAATACTCATCTAAATTCCAATCAAATTCTTCAGCAACTTGTGGCAAAAAAGTACCGGCATTAAAACCTTTTTTCACTACAACTCCATCAATACCCAATCTTATATTTTTCCAATCTTTAACCTTTTTTCTCGGCGTCATAATAGATATTTCTATATCAATATCTTTTAATTCATCATATGTTAATGGTTTAAATCTTTGGTCCTTTGTAGCACTTGAAATTGCGGTTTCTTGAATAACTTTATACATAGGTTTTGTAGGTTCAAATTCACCTATACAACCTCTTAAATATCCATTTTTTTTCAAGGTAACGAAAACTCCCATTGGTGTATTTAATAAATGCGAGTCTTCTTTATAATTTTCTAATTCTCCCTTTGAAAGAAAGCTCTCTAGTGTATTTCTTGCCAATTTTAAAATTTTAATCTTATCTTGCTGATTTACTCTTATAGTAAATTTTTCTAAGAAATCAGAATAACCCACAATGCTTACATATCCAACAACTCTATTTTTATCATTCGTTACATCCCCCGAATTTTTATAGATTAAATTTTTATAATTTTTGATTCCTAAAATATTTCCAATTTCTAAGGCTGTTTCTATCGCGTCTTTAGCACAAGCTGTGGTCACTAAACCATTATATGAACTTTCATTAATTTCTTTTAAAGTATGTTTAAATTTTTCAACATCACCGTCTAATATTGAATTTATTGTTTTATAATCAATATTATTAGCATCTTCATACTTGGGATAATGTGAAAGATCGGAACTTACTACCAATAATGTGTTTTCATCGAAATTATATGAAAGCTTTTGAGCAAGCATCATTAGAAAATACTCATCTACTTGACCAATCAATATTGGAGTAATTTTAAAATCATTTAAAACAGATTGTAGGAAGATTAGCTCAATTTCCAAAGAATGTTCTTCTGAATGAGGACTGGAATCTAATTTTACAGAATCATTGTTAACCAATGACTTAATTAAGTCCTTATCTAATTCTACTTTTCCTAAAGGAGTTTCCCAATAATCATTGTCATCAATTGCAATAAAATTAAAGCTTCTTTTATGACTTGAACCCAAAAGAATAACTTTAGAATAATTATTATCTTTTAATTGCTTATAACCATAAGCTGCAACTTGTCCAGAATAGGATAATCCTGCGTGAGGTGTAATTAATATTCTAATTTTTTCCTTAATTTCAAAATTTTCTGCATTATTAAGAAAAATTGATATCTGTTTTTCAAGATCTTCTTTCTTAGATGGATAAAAAGTTCCTGAAACAGCAGGTTTCCTTATCCTTTCAAAATTTCTATTTACTTCTGGAACCTTAATGTCAATTTGATTTTTTTTGTTTAAATAAAATATCCAAAAAATAAGAAATATAAATAGAAAGAAGATAAGAATTTTAATAAAATATCTTATAGATAACATTTTTATAAGAATATTTTTACAACTTTTTTAAGTTAAAATTAATACATTTAATAGTATTTAAAAATATAATGTCCATAAAAATATATAAATATATTATAGCTACTATATTAATTATATTCTTAGTACTATTAATTTTTACAAATTCAATAAATACTTTAATTCCAAGCAGGGATTCAGGTACCTTTCTTTATGCAGGAAAAGAAATTCTTCAAGGCAAAATTCCATATAAAGACTTTTGGGAACACAAAACTCCCCTGATATTCCTAATCAACGCTTTTGCATTAAAACTTTTTAATGGAGACTTCTGGGGATTATGGATTATCGAATTAATATTTTTATTCCTTTCTTTGTTATTATTTTTTATATTAACAAACAAGATATTTATATTTAATAATTCTATTATAGGACTAATATTTATTTCTTATTATCTAATAAAATTTTTAGAAGGAGGTAATAGGGTAGAAGAATTTGCTATATTATTTCAAATTGTTATATTAGTATTATTTTACAATTCACATAATACTTCTAAAATAAAGTCTATTAAAATTTATTCATTTATTACTGGAGTTTTTACTGCTTTTCTTTTCCTTTTAAGACCAAATTTAATAGGTATATTTCTTTCAATATTAATAACTAATTCATTCTTACTCTTAAAAGATAATTATAAAAAATATATTAATAACATTATTTTTGTAATTTTAGGTATTTCATTACCAATTATTTCCATAATTGTCTTTTTCTCATATAAATCTGCAATAATTGATTTTTTTGATCAAACAATAATCTTTAATATTATTTATTCAGATTCAAATATTGAAAAAAAAATTATCTCCATTTTGAACTTCATTAGAACGAACTATAATGTTTTCATTTTAACTTTTATAGGGTATATATTACTTTTAAAGGAAAAAAAGAAAAATATTATAGTAACATTATCTTCTATATGGCTCCCAATTGAAATTATTTTTTCTTCAATTTCTGGAAGAGAATATAAACATTATTATTTATCACTTTTAATACCGCTTATTATTCTATTAATTTATCCATTAAATAAATTATTTTCTAAATTAGACAAAATAACAAATAAAAATATTTTTAAAATTTCTATATTAAATGTATTCATAATTATATCTTTATATTTTATTTTCTTTAACAAAGAAATCATTAAAATATTTATAAATTTTGATGAGAAAAAACCTTTTGATAGAAATTTTAACTTTCGTTCATTTCTTTATAACAATTTTGATGAACATAAGGATACGATTTCAATTATTAAAAAGGAAACCACCAATTATGACAAAATAATTATCTGGGGAAGCGAGCCATCTTTGTACCTTATATCAAATCGAGTTTCAGCCTCAAAATACTTTTACCAATTTCGTCTTTTTCATCCAAATTACGATGTAGATGGTCACCACATAAACAGGTTTATATATGAAGTCAAATACAATTTACCAAAGTTAATTATCGATGCTTCAGAAAGTACATACGATAAAGATATCGGTGAATATTCAGCATTACCTCCTTTAGACAAAGAAAAGATGTTGAAATGGAAAGAAAAATCCAATTACAAAAATTATTATATATTGGACGAACTTGTAAATTTTATAGAAGAAAACTATTTATTTATTTCAAAAACTTACCACAATAAATGGTTAGTTTATAAACTGAATAATTTGTAATAATTATATACTATATCAAAATTTACTTTTTGGGGTGGGTGAGCGGATTCGAACCGCCAGCCTCTTGCTCCACAGGCAAGCGCTCTAACCATTAAGCTACACCCACCATTATATAAATTTTACTCCAATTTATAACTTTTTTAAATAAAAGTCTTTTTCTATTGAAATTATATTCTAAATAGTTTAATAATTAATTATATGATTGATATCACTATATCAACAATTGTTGGATATCACTTAATGAAACTCATAAGTCACCCTAAATCCAAAATACGCAAAAAATTACCATTAATAAAAATTAAATTTATACAACTGTCGCCAAATTTAACTTTCGCTGTAAAAGGAAAGGTAATATGGTTTCACCATTGGATTTGCTTCTCGGTAATACTGATAATATCAATAATTGTTGATAAAGGTTTCCTTTCCTTACCTTTGATTAAAGGTGCTTTATTGGGGGGTATCATACAGGGATTTACCTATCCGGACTGGAAAAGAATCATACAAAATAAAAAATAAAAGTATTAATTTTCTAGTAATTGACAAGATATAATTAAATATTTCAAAATTAAAATATAAATCTTAAAAAATGAAGTTAAAAGATAAAAAACCAAAAATTAAAGTTGAAGAATTAAAAGAAGAATCCACAAATATATCATCCGGGAATATTGATACAACTAAAATTACATCATTTAGTCAACTAGATTCTATACCTCCAACTATTTCAGATTCTAAAGATTCTCAACTTAAAAATAATCTTAATGAAGAAATCAACGAAAATGACACATCCCTAAATAACATAAATGATATAGAAAAAAGTTCAGATAGTGACAAAACTACGTCAGAAAATGAAAAAATATCTTCTGAAGAAGTAAAAGAATGGCTAAAAGATGTACGACCAGATACAACAAAAGAAAACCAAAAGGGGAGAGGTATTGGAGGAAAGGTTTTTTTTATAGTTATAACTCTATTCTTGTTAGGTGCTATATCAGGTGGATTTATTTATTTTCAGAAAGGTGTTAACAAACCTTCTATAAATCCAACACCAACAGAAACCCCAAAAATTACACCTACAATTACTAAAGCTCCTGAAGAGATTGTCAATTTGAAGAATATCTCCATAAATGTTTTAAACGGATCAGGGATTTCTGGTGAAGCAGGTAGAGTAAAGGACCTACTAATAAAAGGTGGCTTCGATAATGATAAAATAAAAACAGGTAATGCAGACTCTTACGACTACTCGAATATAAATTTAAGCGCGAAAGAAAATATTTCAAATAAAGTCTTAGACATTATTAAAGATACATTAAAAGATAAATACAAAATTTCTAAAGATATAAAAACTCTTAATGAAGAATCAAATTTTGATATTGAAATTATTGTTGGAAAGTAAATCTATACCCTAGTATTTATAAATTTTTATATTCTTCTTGAATCTTGATATAATATAACGAACAATTAATATTAAAATAATTCTTAAATTAGATTTGTAAAAAAAGTATTTTCAATTGTAAAATATTATTTTGTTAGGTTATTATCTTTAAAAGCCGAGGTGGCGGAATGGTATACGCGCAAGACTTAAAATCTTGTGTCACAATTGTGATGTGCGGGTTCGAGTCCCGCCCTCGGCACATCAAATTAATTTTTTAGATATTAATCCTCTTTTTAAAATATTACTTTCGGGGATTGGCTCAGTTGGTAGAGCGCACGGTTTGGGACCGTGAGGTCGCCAGTTCGAATCTGGCATCCCCGACATTATAATAAGTAAAAAAATATAAAAAAATATTGTACGTTTAAAAAATCTATATTATTATATTTAAATTTCGCGGGATTAGTTGAGCGGTTCAACACCTCCCTTCCAAGGAGGAAAGACGGGTTCGACTCCCGTATCCCGCTCAAATTAAATAAAATGTTATTGATTTAACATTGATGATTCGAGAAAAGAGATAAAAATAGGGTGAGGAGAAAGAGGTCTGCTTAGATATTCCGGATGAAATTGAACACCGATAAAAAAGGGGTGATTTTTTATCTCAATAGCCTCAACCAAAGAATTAAATGGAGAAATACCCGAAATAATCAATCCATTTTTTTCAAAAATTTCCCGATATTCATTATTAAACTCATACCTGTGCCTATGACGTTCATATATTAAAGTACCTGAACCTGAATACCTCACCTTTTTAGAAAATAAAGGATTAGGTAAAAACCAAGGATTATTCCTTTTACCTCCGTATTTTTTATAAATACTTTCAAGTTTGGTACCACTTTTAACAATGCATGGCCAAGCTCCTAAACGAATAGTTCCGCCATATTGATGTTTTTTTAGATACTCTTTTTGATTATCCATTAAATGTATTACTTTATGTGATGATTTTGGATTAACTTCTTGAGAATTTGCATCTTTAAAGCCCAAAATACTCCTTGAGAATTCTATAACTGCCATCTGCATTCCAAAACAAAGTCCTAAATACGGAATATTGTTCAATCTTGCGTAATTAACCGCCCTAATTTTTCCTTCAACGCCTCTTTTTCCCCATCCTTGTGGTACTATAATTCCACTAATACCGTTAAATATTTCTTTTATTTCAGAATCTTTTAAACTTTCTAAATCTTCTGAATTAACCCATTTTATTTTTAATTTAACCTTTAATTTAAATCCCGCATGTTTTAAAGCTTCAACAACAGAAACATAAGCGTCTTCCAAGAGATAATCTCCTGTCTTTTGATATTTTCCTACAATAGATATGTTTATTTCTTTAATTGATCGATCAATTCTTTTAATTAAACTTTTCCACTCTTTTAAATCGTTTTTAATGATTTTTATATTCATTTTTTTAGCAACCTTTTTTGTAAAATTCTGTTCCTCCAATTTTAAAGGGACCTTATAAACAGAATCTAAATCTGGTGATGATATAATATTTTCCAAAGGAACACCTGATGCGAGAGAAATTTTTTCTTTTCTTTTTTCATCTACATCTTTTGAAGCTCTACATACAATAAAGTCAGGCTGTATACCCATTGTATTTAAAAAATAAACTGATTGTTGTAATGGCTTTGATTTCAATTCGCCAATATTGCCTGGAGTAGGTAAATATCCAACATGTATAAAGCAGATATTGTCTGGTTCTTTTAACTTAATCCTTCTTGCCGCTTCAAAAAACAAAAGTCCCTCATACTCTCCTACAGTTCCACCCATTTCAATTAAAATAACATCAGCTTTATTTTCTCTTCCTGCTATTTCCCATCTTTTTATAATTTCGGGTGGTATGTGGTGATACGGCTGAACACAAGCTCCTTCGTAATCCAATGATCTTTCTTTATCCAAAACACTCTTATAAACCTGACCATTTGTTGTATAGTTATACCTAGACAAATTAGTATTAATAAATCTTTCATAATGACCTAAATCCTGATCTGTTTCTAACCCATCGTGTGTTACAAAAACCTCTCCATGTTCTAAAGGATTCATAGTACCTGCATCAATATTAAGATACATATCGCACTTGAAGGCTGTTACCTTAACACCGTATGATTTTAAAAGTAAACCCAAGGAAGCTGTAAATATCCCTTTTCCTAATCCAGATAGAACTCCGCCGGAAACAATTATATATTTCACTTTAAATTTAAATACTACAATTTACACTTAAGTTGTCAACAATAAGAAAATATAAGATGTGCGCCTAGGGGGAGTCGAACCCTCATCATCGGTTCCGAAGACCGCTGCTCTATCCATTGAGCTATAGGCGCAATATTCTAAGAAATTATACATTTTTTAATATATAATTTCAGCTATGATATATAATTCAAAATTTGAAAATATACAAACACAAATTTCAAGAATTGAAGAAGAAATACGCAAAACTCCTTATCACAAAGGCACAGAACATCATATCGGAAAATTAAGAGCTAGATTATCAATCCTAAAAGAAAAACTTTTAGAATATTCACAAAAAAAGGGAGCAAGGGAAGGTTACGCCATAAAGAAGCAAGGAGACGCTACAGTTATCTTAATAGGACCACCATCAGTTGGAAAATCTACACTTTTGAATAAACTCACAAATGCAAAAAGTAAAGTTGCTCCATACGCATTCACAACAGTTTCCGTAATTCCAGGTATGATGAATTATAAAAATGCTAATATTCAAATTCTAGACGTTCCAGGCTTAATTGAAGGAGCCGAGGAAGGGAAAGGAAGAGGAAAAGAAATTTTATCAGTTGCAAGAGGAGCTGACTTAATTCTTATTATAGTCGATCCTGAACATATATCATCTATAGAAAGAATTAAACACACACTCGAGAAAAACGGAATCAGACTTAATCAAAAACCTCCCCAAGTTGTTATTGATAAAAAAACACAAGGAGGAATAGTAATAAGAAGTAACATTTATCAAACAATCTCTAAAGATTATATAAAAGAAATTGCTCTAGAATTTGGCATTAAGAATGCTGAAATAACCATAAATGAAAATATAACTCTTAACAGACTTATTGATGCGTTCAGTAAAAATCGAGTATACATTCCTTCTTTAATCGTCATAAATAAAATTGATCTTCTCAACGATAAAAACCACACTAAGATTTGTACTGATGATTCAAATCATCAAAGTATAATACACATCAGTGCAGAAAAGAGTATAGGCCTTGATGAACTAAAAGAAAAAATTTGGGAAACACTCGAATTTATTACTGTTTATTTGGTTCGTCAGGATGAAGAACCCTCATTTTATAACCCTATTGTTATAAAAAATGGAAGTACACTTAGAGATATAGCTAATTTATTAGGTACAGACTTTGTTGAAAATAAAAGAAAAGCAATAATATGGGGAAAACATGCTAAATACCCGGGCCAAGAAGTATCGTTATCAACAACCGCAGAAGACGGACTCCAAGTCAGATTTATATGAAATAAAAATTGTGCCCCTGGGAGGAATCGAACCTCCAGTCTTTCCCTTAGAAGGGGACTGCTTTATCCGTTAAGCTACAAGGGCTTAAATTATTTCTGAAAAATAAACTAAATTTAAAAGTCAAAAACAATTGGATTATTTATAATTATTTATTGATATTCTAACAGATTATGATTTAATAATAAATATAACATGACAAATTTTTTAAGTAATGAAAATACAAAATCTTCATCTTCTAATGGTTACGAATTACCAAAAAAAATAGCAATACTTTACAGTTTTGTTAAAAGAGAATATTTTCCTACAGAAGCTCAATATATCACCGAAAAAGACGCAGAAAAAGATGCAATACTTGTTGCTGAATATGTAAAAAAATTTGGAATAGAAGTAAAGTTATTTCCAGCTAATTCCAATATTGCATTGTATCTAAGAAAATATAAACCTGATATGGTTATAAATTTGGTTGACTCTATTAAGGGTATCGAAAGTTTACAAAGCGCGATACCCGGAATTTTGGAAATATTAGACATTCCATATACAGGCGGAGACATACTAGGTTTGTCACTCACTACTAATAAATTTTTAGTTAAAAAACTTCAAGAACAAAATGGCGTTCCTGTTCCTCACTATCAGATGTTTAATACCTATAGCGATTATCTTATACCAAGTCTTAGATTTCCACTAATTTCCAAACTAAATGAAATTCATGGAGCCGTAGAAATCACCAAAGATGCTGTTTCTGAAAACGAAAAACATTTAAGAGATAGAATTAAATATCTAATCCAAACTTATAAACAACCCGTAATTGTTGAAGAATTCATTGTAGGCAGAGAAATCACTGCAATTCTCTTAGAAGGATTAAACAAAAAAGTATACTTGGCAGAAAAAGTTTTTCATAAAGAAAACGAAAAATATGTTTTCGCTACCTTTGAAGACCAATGGATTAACAAAAATCCTGTCTTTGAGTATGTAAAATATGATGATCCAATACTTAGAGAGTATGTGAAAAAAGCTTTTGATGTCACTAAAATGTATGACTACGCAAAATTTGATATAAGATTAGATCAATCAGGAAGATATTTTTTTATAGACAGTAATTGTAACCCTGCCTTTGGCCCCAAAGAAGCAGATGTTGCAATTTCAAATATTTTATCACTATATGGAATTTCCTTTTCCGAAATATTAAAACGTTTATTACTTAACACAATGCGTGATGCTCAAGGCAAAGAAAGATTACCAGTTCCTGACACATTTCAAAATCAATTACAAGGTAATAACTTTTTATAAATTTTAATCTTTTCTTTAAGACTTATCTTTGCAAAACGAGGAGAAGGAGATGGTAAAGAAAAAATTGATATTTTAGGATATTTCAGAATTAATCCTTTAAAATTCTTCCTAAACAATTTTTCAACATATAAACTGGTAAAAAATATTTTTTCTATCGGATTATTCCTTATAATATTTTTGATTTCCACTATATTGTATTTTATCACCTTAAGATTCTCATCAGAATTATTATTCTTTATTCTTTCACACTCTGAAATAATATCAGCTATCGCAATTTTTAAATCAATAAGAAATCTTTTCTTATCTTTTATATTATTTAATTTTTTATCATAAACTTTTTCCATTATCTTCCAGAATTGATTTATCCTTCCACCATAATACCAATCACCCCTTAAACCTTCTTTGCCAGGGAAACTTCCTAATATCAAAAATTTGGATTTTTGAGGTACAAAACTTCCGAAGGGATGTTTTTCTATCATTAAAACACCGTAAAATAAAATTACCTATAATTTTGAGCGGTGGACCGGATTTGAACCGGCGACCTTCTCCTTGGCAAGGAGACATTCTACCACTGAACTACCACCGCTTATTATGTGCCGAGAGTGTGAGTCGAACACACATCTGACGCTCTTCAGGCGCCCGCCGTGACCACCTTGGCTATCTCGGCAAACTCTATATATTTTATCAGATCTTACAAGCAAAAATTATATATAAAAACCTAATATATACTCAAAATTGTGGGCTTGTCAGGATTCGAACCTGAGACCTTACGGATGTAAGCCGTACGCTCTAACCAACTGAGCTACAAGCCCTTAAATCTTTTTTCACAATTTAAGGAAAATTAACTTATTTAAAACTTTAAATATTATACAAAAAACTAATAAAAATTATAAGATAAGATAAAACAGGATAGGATAAAATCCTTTTAGAATATCAACTTTCATATTTCATAAAAAATCTTTTTTTAACCAACTCCGTAACATAAAAATAAGCAAAAAGATCAAAAATTATTAAAAACCAAATTATTTTCGGGATTTTTGCAAAACTAAAAATAGAAATTTCAAATATTGCCAAAAATACAACGGATAGTATAGAAATTACACTTAACCAAAAAAGCCACTTACTTGGCTTACTCTTATAAAAGGGGAGTTTTGTCCTTATAGCAAAGGTAACCAACATCTCGGAAATTGATGATTGAACAAACCAGGCTGTTTGAAAAACACTAGGACTTACCTTAAACAAAAAAGCCATGGGGATTATCAAACATAAATCAAAAACAGAACTTATAAAACCAAAGTAAATCATAAAATTTTTTATGTAATTTAAATTCCATTTATTTGGTTTCTGAGTAAATCCTTCATCAACATTGTCAGTAGCTATCGCAAATAAGGGTATATCACTAATAAGATTATTCAACAAAATTTGTTTTGGAAGAAGAGGAATAAAATTCAAAAACAGCGAAGATAATGCGACGGTGAACATATTTCCAAAATTCGCTGAAATAGTATTTAAAATATATTTCATAATATTACCAAAAGTTTTTCTGCCAGCTTCAATTCCATCGACTAAAACTTTTAAATCTTTTTGCAAAAGAATTATATCCGAAGCTTCTTTGGCCACATCCGTACCAGTATCAACGGTAATTCCAACATCAGATTCTTTTAATGCAGGTGCATCATTGACACCATCTCCTAAAAAACCCACAATATGTCCCTCATAATTCAAAACTTTAACGATTTCATATTTTTGAATTGGCGATACTCTTGCAAATACAATACAACTTTTCGCATAATCCACAAATTCATCACGAGTGCAATTTTTTAATTCATCACCTGTGATAACTTCATTATCAGAAAACTCTATTCCAGATTCCTTTGCAATACTTTTTGTAACAGTCAAACTATCTCCACTTAAAATCTTTAAAGATATACCCATATCCAAAAACTTCTCAATGGCTACTTTAGTCGTAGTTTTAATCGGATCTTTAAAAAGAATAATTCCCAGATAAATCAATTCTTTTTCGTCACTTGAATTTGATTTTTTTATATCACAATATCTTAAAGCCAAAGATATAGCTCTTAATCCTCTTTTTTCATATTTTTTAACCTCGTTTAGAATAAATTTTTTAATTTTCTCCGATAATTTTAATTTTTTGTTATCCTTATAATAAAAGCTTGAAATACTAATTATTGATTCTGGTGAACCTTTAACTATTAAAAAAGTCTCGTCACCACTTTTTACCAAAACACTCATCCTTCTTCTTTCATAATCAAATTCATTTTCATCAATAACCTTATACTTACTCATCTCATTTTTATAACTTCTGGCAAAATAGCTCTCCCAGATAGCTCTATCTGTTGGATTTAATTTTTGGCCAATTTTACTTTCAGAAGCTCCTTCAGTACAAAGCATAGAATAAATAATTAATTTTTTATCTCTTATTCCATCATTATTTTTATAATCAAAAAGAGTAAAATTTCCTTCCGTCAAAGTACCTGTTTTATCCATACACAGCGTATTTATATTTCCAAAATCCTCAACAGCTGCCAATTTCTTAACAACAACCTTTTTTTTTGCCATTTTAATAGCTCCTTGAGACAGAGTTACTGTGATTATTGCTGGAAGCATTTCAGGAGCAATTCCTACAGCCAAAGCTATGGCAAACATAAAAGAAGAAAATATACCTTTATTTAAAATAGCGTTAGATAAAAAAATAAAAACTGTCATCAAAATTATCAAACGAAAAAGAAACCTACTAAATTTAGATATTTGTATCTGAAAATCTGTTTCCGGTTCGTTTTCTTTAACAACCTTTACAATTTTTCCAAATTGAGTTCTTAAACCAGTTTCAACAACCACCCCAAGAGCATTTCCTTCGACAACAGATGTTCCCATGAAGACCATATTCTTCATATCTGAAATCAAAGAATCTGGGGAAATTATTACGTCTGCTTCCTTGATTACTGGAAAAGATTCACCAGTCAATATCGCCTCATTAAGTGATAAAGCATCAGTTTTTATAAGCCTTATATCCGCCGGTACTATGTCTCCTATGTGTAGTGAAACTATGTCACCTGGAACAATATATTCATGTTCTATCCTAGATAATCTACCGCTTCTAAAAACATTAGAATATCGCTTTACATATTTTTTAAGTTTTACTAGAGTTCTTTCAGCTTTATATTCTTGATAAAATCCGAATAAAGCAGAAAGAACAACAAGTAAAATAATTACTATCGAATCTATTTTCTCACCTAATATGAGAGAAACAACTGAAGCAAATATTAATACAAGAGTAAGCCAATTTTTAAATTGAGAAATAAGTACTTTAAAAAAAGAAAGTTTTTTTTCTTCGCCAAAATTATTTAAACCATAGATCTTCAAACGCTTATAGGCTTCATCATCTGACAATCCACTTCTTTTTGTATCAAATTCTCTTAATACAGAATTAATATCTTTACTACACCATTTATTATCAAAACCTTTTTCATTCATGCTCTTATCTAATAATACAACATGAAGAGTTATTAGAAAATGAAGTTATTAATTTTTTAATTTTTTGTGCGCGGGACAGGACTTGAACCTGCACGCCTTACGGCACAGCCTCCTCAAGACTGCGTGTATACCAATTTCACCACCCGCGCATACAGCAAACTATATATAACCAAAAAACTCTACAGTGTGCCGAAGAGAGGATTTGAACCTCCACGCTCATATTCGAGCACACGCTCCTGAAGCGTGCCTGTCTGCCAATTCCAGCACTTCGGCTTACTAAATCTCTTAAAACACATAAAATAAAAATACTTAAATATTATTCAGTTTTATATCTCTAAAAATTAAACCTAACCTCAAATTGCTTATGAGAATCATTCAATTATATCATTTTAATGCAGCCACATAAATCCTAAAATACAATAAATCATATGAAAAAATACATTTTTTTAATTACAACTAATATCTTAGTATTTTTAAGCTTTTTTAATCCTTTTTGCGTCTCATCTAAAGTAAACCCTCTTTCCAATCCTAACAATTACTTCGGAATCCACATTTTGAACGAAAATGACTTAGATGATGCAGCAAAACTCGTAAATTCTAGTGGAGGAGACTGGGGTTATGTAACATTAGTAATCCGTAAAGATGAACTAAATAAAGATAGGTGGCAAAAAGTATTTGACAAAATGCGCCGTTTACATTTAATTCCAATCGTTAGAATTGCAACAAAACAAATTGAAAATTACTGGGAAAAACCAAATCTTAACGAAATTGACGCATGGGTTTCATTTCTCGATTCTCTAAATTGGGTAATTAAAAACCGTTATTTGATAATCGGAAACGAGCCTAATCATGCAAAAGAATGGGGTAATGAAGTAAATCCTGAAGAATATGCGGACTATTTAATAACATTTTCAGAAAAATTAAAAAATAAATCCGAAAACTTTTTTATATTACCAGCAGGACTTGATGCTTCAGCTCAAAGCATAAAAGGATCTATGAGCGAAGATGAATATTTGAAAAAAATGCTATCTCATAAACCTTCTCTCTTTAACTATATCGACGGTTGGAATTCTCACTCCTACCCAAATCCAGAATTTTCTGGATCAGAATTGGAAAAGGGTAGGGGAACAATTACTACCTATGACTGGGAACTTGAATTTTTAAAATCTTTAGGTGTGAATAAAGAATTACCAGTATTTATAACAGAAACAGGATGGGCGCATAATCGTTATGACAAAGTTTTAGCATATAAAACCCCTGACGAAGTTTCACATAGTTTAAAATTCGCTTTCGAAAATGTCTGGAATGATAAAAGAATCGTTGCTGTTACTCCTTTTGTTTTAAATTACAAATACCCACCCTTTGACATCTTTTCCTGGCGTAAAAAAGATGGAGGTTTTTATAACTTTTACTATAATATACAAAAAATTCCAAAAATTGCAGGAAAACCTATTCAGGAAATAAAAGTTAAGCTTATATCTATAATATTTCCTCCAATTATTAAAAAGCATAATAAATTTTATGGTCTTTCTTTTATAAAAAATGAAGGTCAATCAATTTGGAAATGGGGCGAATTCATCAATGCTTCTAATTGGGGACCTAATATTCAGTTTATTCCCCTTCTATTTTTTTTGAACGGTGAACCAGGACAGCGAGCACTATCAATCATAAAAGTAGGAAGTTAGATAATTTTTGATTTTATATTTATCTGTCTAAAAATGTATTTATAAGCATCTAATACCCAAGTATTGGCACAAGAAACAATTAAAAAAAGTGCATCCATCAGTTGATTTTTATAAAATGCTTCATTAAAAAGTTTATTTATAATTTTTTATCTTTAAATAAAACAAAAAGAAAACTTTTAAAATTTCGGTTGATGATTATTTTTTTCTGCTTTAAGAATTCTTTTGATTAAATAATTTAAAACCTCTCTCTGCTTAAATTTTCATACACAATGTCTTTTTTTCAACGACTTCAAAAAATTTACAAATATTAAAAAATAAATCAATTTACAAAATTTAATTTATCCAAAAAACATTTCAATATCTTTTTAATAAACGAAACTTATTATTTTTATCATAATATATTTCATATATTTTAAAATATATTTTAATAGAAAAAACAAACCTGATAACTGAAATAAGGTAAAAAAGAAAGATAGGTGAACATAATAACGCATCCAGTCTAAAATAAGATAATAATTCATAAATAAAAGTATTATTAAAAAGGAAGTAATAATTATAATAGCCATTACATATTTCTGTAAAACAAGTTTTATTGTGTAAATCATTCCCAATAAAAATAAAAGAAAAAGATAAACTCCATAATTTTTTATTAAATTCAATCGATTAAATATCTTTATACCATTGAAGATTTTCGTGTATCCAGAAAAATAGAAATTCTCAAATATTTTCTTTATACTTTTTCCACGTTCAATCGAAGCTTCAGGATTATATATTCTCTCATAGATAGCTGTACTGTTTCTATGTTCAAACATATATTTAATATTTTTAAAAGGATTTGAATAAGTAAAAGGATTCAAACCTACAAAAATTACTAATCCTAAAAACAAAGAAAAAATATTCCAAAGAATATTTGAAACTTTTTTTTCCTTAAAAAGGATAAGGATCAAAGTATTTACAAATGTAAATATAATAAACATAAAAGAACCGTTTAATTTGGTTGACATACACAGTGAAGAAAATAAAGAGAATAAAATCAAATATAAAATATTTCTATTCTTTTCGAAATAAAGAACCATAAAATAAAGTGACGCGTTAAAAGTTAAAAGAAAAAGAGCTTCTGAATATGCTTTTAACCCTGTTTCTATAATTAAAGAATTGTACCCGTAAAGTATTGAAAAAATTATTGAAAAAATAAATCCTTTGAATTTTAATGCTAAAAAGTAGGCAATAATAACCGCTCCGGATAACAAAAATACGTTAAGAATTCTAGCGTATAAAATTAAATTAACAGTTTTTCTACTTTCAATACCATATTTTGCAACCCAATCCTCAAGATAACCAATCATTGCACCATCATATTTAACAAAATTATAAATACTCTTATATTCAAGAGGTGCACTATCATAATCTTCTTGAATAAAATAAAATCCATTCTTAATCAAAAACTGATTATAGTCGATAGGTTTTGAATCTTTCGCTTTATTGAGAAGATATATAGGATAAAGCCAAGCACCAAAAGCATATTCAGCAAGTTTAGGTTGATCAAATGATTTATAATTTTTCCAAACTTCATTACCAAAATCTCCATTTATAAAATAAACAAAAAAATTACTTCTATCTACCCAATATACTTCATCCCAATATGAAACCGGTAGTAACTTATTAAAATAACCGTAGCTATAAACAAGTACTAAAAAAAATAGATAGGGAAAAATTAAAGTTTTAAACAAAGATTTACTAAAAACATATTTTATCATATAAACATCTTAACTCAAAAATAATAAAAGTAGTTATTGTAAATCTTAGCTGATATTATCTATCTTCGGTAATATAAATGTCTTAAATTTTTATCTGTATCTTTAATTTTTAAATTTGATCTTATTAAATCTAATTTTAATAGCTTTTTAAGATTAATAAAGTCATATGAAGTACTTCTTGCTACCTTGAAAATTCTTGATGTGAGCCCAGAGGGATTCGAACCCCCAACCAACTCCTTAAGAGGGAGCTGCTCTACCATTGAGCTATGGGCCCATAAATTTATGAGATTTAATTTTAATAATTTAAACAATTTTATTTAATTAAAAACAAACAATAATTAATTTTATCAAATCATTAAAACAAATTCACACCCACAACTTGACTTTATAATCTTAAATATGTAATTCTGATTGATAATAGCTAAAAGTACAAATATACATACGTTATCTACCGTGGAAAATAAAAACTTAGAAAAGGAGTCAATATCAAGAAAATTGTTACTAATGGTTATTTTTTTTGTAATAACCCCATTGGCACTCTTTTCCAGTGTAATATCTCTCATAGCTTTAACAGAAAGACATATTTCTAATCTTGATCAAAACAATAACCTTTTAGAAAAACCAAAACCGGGCTTAAAAGTATTTGCTGCACTTCCACCCAACACATCTTCAATAAATGAAGAAATTATCTCCGCTGACGCTCGCCCAGAAATAATCAGAAAATATCTAAAAGAAAGAAATTCTCCTTTAGAAAAATACGCTGAACTACTTGTTCAAACTGCAGACAAATATCAACTAGATTTTAGATTATTAACTGCAATTGCACAAAAAGAATCAGGACTTTGTCGTATCATTCCTCCAGAAAGCCACAATTGCTGGGGCTGGGGAATACACAGCAAAGGAACCTTAAGTTTTGACTCCTATGAAGAAGCTATAGAAGCTGTTTCCAAAGGACTAAAAGAAAACTACATAGACAAAGGATATATAACAATAGAACAAATAATGAAAAAATACGCCCATCCAGAATCAACCACTTGGGCAGAGGGTGTTAATAGGTACATGAAACAAATGGAATAATCTCTAAAATCTTCTATTTCTTGACAAAACTAAACTTTTATTTGATAAACCATGTTAAAATTATTTTAATTTAATGAGTCTTAATTTACGTCACAGTTTAAAAACATACTTTATTAAGTTGCTTTAATTCTTATAAAAAAATATAGCTTTATTATCATCGATTCATACAAATGTGTATTCATTAAAAAAGAAAATCAAAGAAGATAAAATTAAAAATTTATATATACTTCAATCTATCAAACATTAATTATGTCTGCATATTACGATTCATACGATTATCCTTCATATTGGAAGGGTAGAGAATATGAGCATGAAGCTGAAATTATGGCTATAAAAAGTTTTATTAATAAAATTCCAAAAATAAATACCATTGTTGAAGTAGGAGCGGGCTATGGAAGACTTGTCCCTTCTTATTATTTTAGAGCAAAAAAAATCATTCTTTCCGATCCTTCTGCTAGACTTCTCAAAATAGCAAAAAGCAGGCTTAGAAATAAGGGAATAAATTTTATCCAGTCAAGTGTTGAAAATCTTCATCCTAAAATTAGGCGTAATACAGCGGATTTGGTGATATTTGTTAGAGTAATTCATCATATTCAAAATATAGATTCAGCCCTTAATATTATTTCCAAAATAACCAAAAAAGGTGGTTATCTTATACTTGAATTCGCTAATAAAAGACATCTTAAAGCAACCTTATTTGAATTTCTAAAAGGCAATTTTACATTTCCCTTGGATATTTTTCCCAAAGAGATAAAAAGTAAAAATAAAAAGACAAAAACAATACCATTTTTAAATTATCATCCTGATATGATTAGAGAAAAATTATCTCAACATGGATATAATATTGTTGAACAAAGGTCAGTTTCAAACATTAGAAGTAAATTTATGAAAAAGATTTTCTCATTAGATAATCTATTAATTCTAGAAAAACTTTTACAAAAACCATTTTCGTACATTCATTTTGGTCCTTCAATCTTTGTACTTGCAAAAAAATGTAGCATATAATAAATATACTATAACAATGTATATAATATTTTTAATAAGAACCTATAATATTATTATTCAGTAATTATTAATAATATTTGACAATCTTATAGTAATGTGTTATAGTACACTTACGTTCTGAGGCAAACCAAGTATAACTTGGGTGAGCGCGTCAGAATTTTTCATGACAGGTACTTTAGGGTACCTGTCTTTTTTTTGTAAGATAAATTATGATAATAAAATTATTTTCAATAATAATACTTACTTTAATTAAACTTAACTTTCCTGATTTGGCTCCTGCCAACAGTTTTTATGTATCTTCTTTAGCAAAATTAAATTTATACCTACAAGATAATGATAGTAATGATGAAATTACAAAAATTTATACATCCCTAAGCAAAAATTGGGCAAATGATGTAAAATATCTTATTAATAAGATAGATAGATCAGAAATATTAATATAATATTGATAGAGCCGAGGTGGCGGAATTGGCAGACGCGCAGGATTTAGGATCCTGTGAGGGTTAATCCTTATGGAGGTTCGAGTCCTCTCCTCGGCACAAATAAATTTTATAATATAAATAATATGAATATCTTACACATTCATTTTGACAAAAGAACTAAAAAATACGAAACATTTTTGCTTTTAATACCTCCAACAATATACACAATAATAATTTTATTTTATTTACTTGCATCTTTTCTAAACCCTAGCCCTTGACAAAAAAATACAATATGTTGTTAAATAATAATGATGAAGCGTATTCTTTTTATTTCTTTTTTAATTTTAATCTCACTCACTTTCTCACCAAATGCCTCGTACGCATTAATATCGACATCAGAGGAAAATACATATAGAAACCAATTAAAAGAAAGAGTAAATGAAAATCTTACTCAAAGCGAAAATATCAGAGCTGAAATTCAAGAAAGAATTCAAGAAAGAATAAAAGAAAAAAGAGCCACCCAAGAGTCGAAACTTACACAATTAAGAAAAGAAAAGATAAGAAAATATTGGAATCTTATGGAAAAAAGAATATCAGCCACAATAGAAAGATTGAATAAGCTTATTACAAGAATCGAATCAAGAATTGTAAAAATTAAAGAAGAAAACACTGATATTGATACTTCAAAAGTTGAACCTGAGATAGATAAAGCAAAAGATTTGCTTTCTGACACTCAAAAATTACTCAATGAAACCAGTGAAAATATTGATGTCATATTAGAATCAGAAAATCCTAAAATTGCTTTTGAAATCCTAAGAGAAAAAGTTCAAGAAATTAAAAAGAATCTGATTAAAGTTCATAACATATTAGTACACATAATAGGTGATATTAAAGGTTTAAGAGTTGGTACTTATAAACTCTCACCAACTCAAAAGACATTACCAACATCTACACCGACAACAATGCCAACATCAACAGTGACACCGACTGAAGGAGTTTAATTTATGCAATTAGTATCACGAAAGAATTTTATAATACTTTTAGCTGCAATTTTAATCGTAGGCTTGGGTTTTTTCGCTATAAACACTTCTAAAAAAGGGGTAAAACTTCCGTCGGAAAGCGATAAAGAAATTAAACAAATCCAAACTCAATCTAAATCAGATAATTTAGAAGATATTGAAAAAGACTTACAAAATACTGATTTAAACAATATTGATAAAGAACTTTCTGACATTGAAAAAGAAATAAACACAAGTTACTAATTATTAAAATCTCTTCTCTTCTAATGAAGCGTATTATTTTATTTCTATCTCTTATAATGTGTGTGCTTTTCTCCATTCATTTAATCAATAAAACTAGGTCTTTAACCAACCACCAAACTAACAAAAAAAATACTTCTACCTTGAAACAAGAAGCAAAAATAAAAATAGGTTCTAAAGAAATCAATGTAGAAATTGCAGACAGCCTTTACGAAAAAGAAAAAGGTCTTTCAGGAAAGGATTTTATTTTAGACAACGAGGGAATGATCTTTGTTTTTCCCCAAAAAACATACCCCTTTTTTTGGATGAAAGGTATGAAGTTTCCCTTAGACATAATCTGGATATCAAATAATAAAATAGTTCAAATCGACGAAAATATACCCTCTCCAAATAAAATACAAAAAGAGAGCGATTTACCACTTTATAGACCATCTGAAGCGGTAGATTACGTTTTAGAGGTAAACGCCGGTTTTTCAAAAAAATACTCAATTAAAAAGGGCGATACAGTAGAAATTAAATTCTAAAAATAGATAATTTAAAGAGGAAAAATTAACAAAAATAATTTTCAAATTAAAGCAAAGAGTAATTAGATCTTTCAAGCACAGAGGAAGAAAAAACAAAATCTTCCAACTCTTTAACCCCTCCAAAAGCAATCCTGTCTGGAACTTCATTATTTTTCAAAAAAAGCATTCGGGCTGGTTTTAGGACAAAACTTCCCCAGCGATTATTAATCTTATCAATTGCCTCAAAAAGCTTTTCTTTTTTTAGACAATCCTGAAAAAGTTCCAACTGTAAATTACTTTTTTTCTTCAAACCAAAAACCGAAACTGAAAGATCACGCACTGGCTTACTATAAGGAGACATAGCCAAAATTCGCAAAGCATTCTTATAAATTTCTCTAGAATCAAAAAAGCTTCTCAGAAAACTAACTCCCTTATGCCAAAAGGTTCCATCTTTATATCCTATGGCTACATGTATTCCTTTTGCCGAATAACCAGCCTTTCTTAATCTAAAAGCCGATTTTTCAGTAAGTTTGCAAAGAATAGGGGAGAGTTCTTGAAGTGAAACCAAAGGCTTAGGAAGAGCGTAGGAATTCCCAAAACTTTTTCTGCCAAACTCAATATTATCTATCTCATATCCGCGAAGGCGCAGATACCAAAAATATCCGTTGATCGATTCAAACGCTGCTTTCAACTTCCACAAAGGTGAATGATAAAAATCCAAAACACTGAAAATGCCCACAGAATTCAAACGCAGAGAATTCTGAAACTTTATATAAGGAAGGTCTGTAAGGCTAAGTTTTGAGTAAATACCACAAAAATTATCTTTATTTATCTCCTCAAGGCCATCGGGTTTGTGCAAATTTGAAGCCAACTTGGCAAGAAATCTATTCGGGGCAACACCTATTGAAACAGTCAACCAATCTCCAATCTCCCTTTTAATCCTTAACTTTATTTCTTTCCCTAACTTAAACATCTTATTTTCAATCCCCGATACCTTGCTTTTAAAACTCCAATAGTCTTCCAAGTCTAAAACAAATTCGTCTATGGATTTTGGTACTAATTTGGGAGTATACTCCGACAAAAGCCTGCGGAGTTTGAGGTGAACATTTCTATATTTCCAAGGATCCGGAGGCAAAACTACCAAGTTAGGGTAGATTGCTTTTCCTTCTTCAACTCTCATTCCCACCTTAATTCCAAGTCTTTTAGCTTCAACAGAAGGAGCTATAATACATCCCCTTGGAGTGGTGTAAGCAGCCACTGCAATTGGTTTTCCCCTCAAATACGGATTTGCCTGCTGCTCAATCGAAGCAAAGCAGGAGTTTAAATCAATGTGCATTACACTTGGTTTTTTAGAATTAAAGGGAAGAAATCTCATAGTTAATAGATAATTTAAAAAAACTCTAAATACCAAATACTAATACCTAAATACCCACTTCCGGCTTCTAGATTTTACTCTCTAATTTCTAAATCACTTACAACTCACAACTAATTTCTCATTTTCTACCACTCACTTCTTACCTCCCATCGCCCACATCTCACTTCTAACTTCCCACTTCTCACTTCTTACATCTTACTTCTTACGTCCTACATCCTACTTCCAATCTCCAACAACCAACAACTCACAACCCACCACTCATTTCTCACTACTCGCTACTTACAATCATCAACTTATTTATACTCTAAATGTTTTATCCACTTCGATGATTCGAATCATCGATACAGTTTAAAATTTGTCAACTATTAAGAATAATTTGATAACTGGTAATTGGTAATAATTACAAAATAATAACTATAAAATTATCTACTCTTTTTAATAAAATATTCCTACATCATTTATTAAAATCATTCATTAACCATTAACCAAATTTAATACATAAAGGCTAATTCATAATTTCAATCTCTTATCGTATTCCAATCTTACTTCACCCAGTACCCAAAATCATCCCTTACAACTAACAACTAATAACTTACAACTCACAACCCACCCGCTCATCACTCACTACTCACTCCCCACTAATTTCCTCCAACCTCCAGTGCAAATTATCTGTATTCAAAACCAAACGTAAAAATAAAGTTTTACTAACAACCGAAAACACATGAAAGAGAGTAAGACCCTCTCGATAGGTGTGATGAAATCCAACCTTAACTACCGGGTAAAGGCGATTATTCCAAACAACCCATTTGGGAAAAACCCGGCACGTTTTTTGATCAAAAACCAAAACCACTGAAACCGGTTCATTAACCTTTGTATTCATATCAGATAAAATTAAAAATCCGAATATAATACGAAATATAATTTATTTATAAAACCGAATAAAATACAAATCAAGAGGCAATTTAAAGTAGATTCTTAAGTTCAAACCTTTTTAAAACAATATATTTAGCTCCAAAGGGGGAAAGCAAAGATTCAAAAAGACAAAATGTATCAACCTTGATTTTCCAAAAAACCCTATCCTCAATCCTTTTTATAACAAATGACCTAAAATCGCTACCCTTAAAACGCGCTAAGGTAAGATGAACCTTAAAATCCCTATTTTCTGGTTTTATACTAATACTTTCTTCAATACTTTTCTTAAGCTTGGTAATTGTTTCGCTAGTTTCACCCTTAGCCCAAATAAGTCTTGGTCTTTTATAATCTGGACCATAGCATACTTCATTAAATAAAATTTCAAATGGATTAATTAAAGCTCGGATTTGATCAATCCCTGCAATCACTTTTTCTAAATCTTCCTCATACCAGGGAGGTACCAAGGTTATATGAAGATTTTCTTTTTCTATCCAACGAACATTCAATTTATTCTGATACTTATTTTTCCATTCCTCAATTTCATTTATTAAATTAGATTCCGCCTTGATACCTATAAAAACTCTCTTTTTCATAATTTTAATAAGTATTTATAATTATTAAATTGTAAAATATCTTATGTTTAGAAAAATTCTCTTTTTAATTATTATAACTTTTGCCTTTATAGTTGGATATTTCTCCAGAGGAAAAATTGAAAATCTAAAAAATCAAGTATCTCAAGATAAGCAAAATAACCCCATATCCGATAGATCACTAGATAAATACACAATTGAAAATCTTAAGAAAGCCAACTTTACAGTTTCAGATTTTAAAATAACAAAAATTCTTAAAGAAGGTGAAAGTTTTAATTCTTATCTTTTCTCTTTTAGATTTAACCCAAATCTAGACGGTAAAACCTTTAAAAATGTTTCAGGACAGATAAATTTACCAAGTATAAAAGAATCGAAATTTATAAAAGAAAAATTTCCTGTAATACTTATGCTTCGAGGATTCATAAATCAAAAAACTTATAAAACAGGCGATGGAACAAGAAACGCATCTGAATATTTTGCTAAAAATGGATTTATAACCATAGCTCCAGACTTTTTAGGTTATGGAGAATCTGACAAAGAAGCGGGTAATATATTTGAATCAAGATTCCAGACATACGTAACTGCCATCTCATTACTCAAATATCTTGAAAATAACCCAGAAATCATTTTTGAAAATAATAAATATAAAACCAGTAGTAATATTTTCATTTGGGGTCATTCCAATGGCGGACAAATTGCCTTAACAATACTTGAAATTTCCGGAAAAGAATACCCAACAACTCTTTGGGCACCCGTTTCAAAATCTTTCCCTTACTCAATACTTTATTACACTGATGAAAGCGAAGATAAAGGAAAGCTTATAAGAAGTGAGCTAGCAAAATTTGAGAGCGAATATGATGTAGAAAAATACTCTCTTACCAATTACCTTGATAAAATAAACGCACCACTTCAAATTCATCAAGGCGAAAATGATCAAGCAGTCCCGAAATCATGGAGTGACAACTTAGTTAGCATTTTGAGGAAAAAAGGGAAAAAAATTAACTATTTTACTTACGAAAACACCGACCATAATATGCGCCCTAACTGGAACAAAGTTATTGAAGAAGACCTTAAATTTTTTAAGAAATATATTGAAGATTGACAATTTAATTTATTTATCTTAATTTTAAATTATGAAACTTTTAATCAAACTATTATTTAATATCTTTACTCTTTGGATCGTATCTTATCTTATTCCTGGTTTTTACTTTGAATCAACACAAGCTTTAATTGTTACAGCAGTTGTAATTGGAGTTGTAAATACATTCATAAAACCTGTCCTCCAAATAATATTTATACCGCTTTCTTTAATAACCTTTGGAGTAACAGCTTTGCTTATTAATATAGTCCTTCTCTGGGGAGTGTCTTATATCGTCCCCGGATTTGAAATAAATAGTTTTTGGACTGCAGCAGTTTCCTCCATTGTACTTTCATTAGTTTCGCTTTTCTTAAATAAACTTTCTAAAGACTCTGACTAAAATATCACGAAAAATTAATAATTATCACAAGTATTTTTTATATGGTTAAAAAATTTATAAAATCAAAATCATATACACAGGGTCCAAGTTACAGAACACCCGATCATTTCAAAGGTGCCACTCTTGCTAGGGGAGGTAATAAAATACACCAAAGTAAATTTAAAACACCCAACCTCAAATTTAATCCTGCAAAATTTAAGACACAACACAAAGGTTAATATTTACTAAAAAATAAAATTTTTAACTTATTCCAACTTAATATTTAGGTTTTTCGCTTATCTAATGTATAATACCTATATGCCTAAAAAATTAAATGAAAACAAAAGCACAACAAAAGTAAGCGAGCCAAATAAACCAACAATTGCCAAGTCTGATGATGGAACAATCCAAATAACTATAACAATTCCATATACAGATATAAAAAAACATAAAGAAGAAGTTGCAAATGAATACTCTGACAAAGTCGAAATACCAGGCTTTCGTCCGGGAAAAGCTCCACTTGATAAAGTTCTAGAAAAAATTCCAGAAAACAATCTACTTGAAAAAATCCTTCAAAAAATCCTCCCAAACCTTTTAAGTTTAATCTTTAAGGAAAATAATATAAAACCAGCCATATATCCTAGAATCGAACTTATCAGCGCTCAAGAAGAAAAAGACTGGCAAATTAGAGCCGTAACATGTGAAATTCCCGAAATAAATCTGGGAGATTATAAAAAAGGTTTACCCGAAATCACAAGAACTTCATCAATCTGGGTGCCAGGAAAGGATAAAGATAATGCTAATCAGAATCCAACCAGAGAAGAGAAAGAACAAGCTGTAATAAAACATCTTTTAGAAACAATAAAATTTAATATACCTAAACTCCTCATAGAAGAAGAAGTAAACTCAAGACTATCTAAACTTCTTGAACGAATTGAAAAACTAGGTCTTTCTCTTGAGTCTTATCTTACTTCAATTAAAAAATCTGCAAATGATTTAAGAAAAGAGTATGAAGAACAGTCAAAAAATGCCATAGCTCTTGATCTTATTCTAAGTAAAATCGCTGAAGAAGAAAATCTCACAGTTAATCAAAACGATATAGATGCTATGATAAAAGCTTCCCAAGTAGATAGAGATCTCGCCAAAGAACTTGATACGCCAGAAAAAAGACAACTAATTGAGATAATTTTAAGAAGAAGGAAGGCTTTAGATTTCCTGGTTTCATTAACTTAGTTGAAAATTGTTGCCAGAGAGTGATAAAATTCAGGCTACTATGAATATTAAATCCAGTAAAAAAGGTCAAAAACTTTTTATTCAGCCAAATCCATTGGAAACAATTAAAGATATAGGTATTGCTACATCCCAACAAATGAGGGAGGAAGCATCTAATATAACTAGTGATTTTATGGAGCAATTGATTGGTTTTAGACCCTTTGGTAAGAAATTTACGGGTGAAATCGAACCAGGAGAAGCTATAAATATAAGTGAAATTTATTCAGGAAAATACGAAGAACTAACCAGACTAAGAAAAAAGACGGCTTTAGAAAGAAAACTTCTGGAGGAAGAGAAAATTCAAGTTGAGAAAAAAACCAATGAACTAAAGATGCACTTATCAGCCATTAGGGAAGAAATTTTGGTTCTTGCAAAAAATACTGAAAATCTCGCCCAGGAAACAAAGATAGCGGCAATGCAGGCTCCTATAGAACCAGGTGTATATCATTTAAGATTTTTTGAGAAACTGCTTGACTTTATTAATTCTTTTAGAAAGAAAATCGAAGAAGCTAGCGTATGGCTTCACGCACTTAATAAAAGAGCAGTCAAAAAAAATATGTGGGGATCTCTTTATAAAAAACACGGAGCAAAATATCTTCTATCAGGTGAACACTATCTACAAAGATCAGCTGGATAATTTTTATTTACAATTTCATCAATAATTTTTGATATTGGAATCGGTTAAAATAATTTACTTTTTTCTTTATTTCAAATAAAATACTTGACAATGAATAAGCAAGATCTTATTAAACCACTTTTTGAGTTACTTAAAATTCCCTCTATCTCGACTCAAGAAAAATACAAAAAAGATATGGAAAGGGCTAGAAATTATCTTTTAAAACTTTTTTCTTCAATGGGCTTTAAAACTAAAATCCTGAAAGGAATTAAACACGACGCAGTATTCGCTGAACTTACAACAAAACACTCACTACCAACAACTTTGATATATGGCCACTATGATGTCCAACCACCCGATCCTTTAAATGAATGGAAAACACCACCATTCAATCCAACTATCAAGGGAGACGAAATTTTCGCCCGAGGTTCCTCTGATGATAAATGCCAGTTTATGATTCATATTATGGCAATTAAAGAACTTCGGAAAGAAAAAGAATTTAAACTTCCTGTAAATGTAAAATTTATAATCGAAGGAGAAGAAGAAATAGGATCCCCAAGTATTGATTCCTTTGCCAAAAAATATTCAAAAGATCTTTTAAAATCAGACTTTCTTATCGTTTCAGATTCTGAAATGCCTCACAAAAATCAGCCTGCTATAGATATCAGTCTTCGTGGAATTTTATACACAGAAATTTCAATCGAAACAGCAAAGCAGGATGTTCACTCGGGAAGTTTTGGAGGAGTAGCCGAAAATCCGATAATTCTTCTTTGTAGGCTAATATCTAAGCTAAAAAATAAAAATGGAAAAATAAATATTCCGGGTTTTTACAAAGATGTAATAATTCCTACATCAGATCATTTGGCTGATATTAAAAAATACTCAAAAACTCAAGAAGAAATTATCAAAGAAGGCGGGCTTTTTGGAATAGGAGGAGGGGAATACAATTATTCTTTGGAAAAGCGGATAGGCATAAGACCCACTTTTGACGTAAACGGAATCTGGGGAGGTTATCAAGAAGAAGGAAGTAAAACCATTATTCCTTATAAAGCTTCCGCAAAAATATCAATGCGACTAGTTCCTAACCAAAATCCCGATAAAATCTTTAGACTCTTTGAAAAGGAGGTAAGAAGAATTTTTCCCAAATGGGTTAATGTAAAAATAAAAAGATTGGTAGATTGCCTGCCATATATAGCTCCAACCAATCATAAAGTATATGATTTAATGAAACAAAGTTTAAAAAAGGTTTATGGAAAAGAACCAATACTCAAAAGAGTAGGTGGAAGTATCGGATTTGTCCCAATTATGGCAAAGGCTTTAAAAATACCCGTAATTATGGTCGGATTTGCACTTCCTGATGCAAATATCCATGCTCCCAATGAACACTTTAATCTAAAAAATTACTACAAAGGAATTGAATTGATGAAAGATTTTTTTAAATCTCTATAACTATAGTTACACTTTCATCACTTAAATATCTTGACAATACTATTTGATCTTTTGTAAAATACACTCAAATTATGAAACTAAATAACCTTATTATCATTAGTCTCGTCCTTTTTAAGGGCGAGGTCTGATGTGGTAAGGTAGTATTTTTAGGTACATCAGACCTCTTCTTAACCGAAGAGGTTTTTTAATTGGAGAAAAAATGGAAAGAGAACCAGAAATAACAACATATAAAAATAAAAACTCGAATCTCTTTTATAAAAAATTAAATCGAAATGAATTAAATACGCTGCCACCTTTAGATCTACAAAGAACAGCTATAGAATATCCGGCGAATTTAGATTATAGATTAGAATTATCAAAAAGATTAGCCGAATCTTTTCAAACAAAAAGGCTTCTAGTTTTTGATGATGTTGCTCTTGCTGTTCCAGAAGCTCAAAGACCTCATCTTATGGCGCTACCGGGTTATGAAAGAATTCTTTTACCAGCATTGATGCTTTCGCCAGGTTTTGAAGTTGGAGCTTCTGTTTTAGTCGCTGCGCCTCCTAATCCGATAGAAAGAGAAATTACATTAGTTTTTAAAAAACAATTAGAAGAAAAAATAGGAAAAGTGGTGAACTTAAGGGTGTTGTGGGAAATCTCGGATGGAAGCTTGGTGGATATTTTTTCATTAAATGATGAAACTTATATGAAATTATGTGAGGATTATGCAAATTACTTAGACAATCCACAAAATTTAAAAAGATATAACCCTTTTTATCATTTAGATGTTGTTAATCGTTATTCTCAAGATCTTTTTGACTTACCAACATTAGTAATCCCCTTTCAAACAACCGAATATCATTATGAAAGACTTTCAAGTTCGAAAAATGTCAGATTACCAATAATTCCTAATATGAATAAATTAGAAAATAATTTTTTACTTAGAGAAGCTGGATTTGAAGATATTCCTTTTATGATTGGAGTTGCTGCAGAAGGTAGATTAATAGAAGATAGAGAAGGATTGAAACAAATAGGCAGATCAAATTCATTACCACCCACAGATGAAAACATGAGTAAATTTGCTTCAGCTATAGTGACCGCAATGGAAAAATTAAGAGAGTCCGATTTAGAAACTTATATCAAACTTGATTCTAATGGAGTTTCCGGATTGGGTAATCTTTCTCCGGAAAAATACCCTTATGTTTATGATCCAAATTTAAAAACAGAACGAAGAACACATGCTCTTTATGAAATTATAAAATCATACGGGTTTAAAGAATTACCCTTTTTAGCTGTTGTTGAAGAAAGAATTAAGCCAAGGGTAATTGATGACATAAAACTAGATGTTACAGTTGGTGGAATAATGATTAATGGTGTTTTTTTCCCAATGTCAATTTTTCCTTTTGGGGTTAATGCTAGTGATGAGTATGTTTGTGGTTGGATGGGGCAATATTCAGAAGAGATAGGAATAGAAACCTCCTTACAAGGAAGATTATTTGAATCTTTTGCGGAAATGGGAAGAATTCTAGCAGCAAATGGATATACAGATGGTATTTTAGCTGGAGATGTAATGGTTGGGAGTAATGGAAATTTATACGTTCATGATTATAATTTCCGTCGTGGGGGTCGCTCCTATCTTGAAGCTTTAATTGCTTTAACTGATACATCATTTTTTGAGGCTCAAATAGTGATTGATTTAGAAGGTAAAACTAATAATTTAAGTCGTTATCAATTTTACACTCAAATTTGTCAAAAATTATATAAAGAGGGAATTATTCCTTTTTCTACTTCTTTTGGTTATTTTGGAGGCGATCATACCGAGGAAAAACCGGATTTTCTTAAATTTAAGTTAGCAGTTCCTTTAACACATCCTAGTATTCTTTATGTTTCTAAATATGAAATGCTAAAGAGGGTAGAAGATTACGTTAAAAGTTTATCATAAATTTAATCTTTATTATGGTAGAAAAATTACAATCTACAGAGCTTTTTATGAATGTTCAAATATCAGTTGAAAGTAACGTGTGGCCGCCTTATTCAGCTTTTTATTTAGCTCAGACAACCTTTCCTATAGTCAAAGCTAACTTAAATGGTAGAAATGAGAGTAAAATTTTATGTTGCGATATCGGGACAGGATCAGGAGTTTTAGCCATTTTGGGAGGTAGATATTTTCCTAATTCTCATTGGATTATTACTGATCTAAATCCATATTCAGTTTTAGTAGCACGTCGCAATTGGATACTAAATAGTTTACCCGAAGAAAGATTAACTTCATTAGTTGCCGATGGAATAGACAATCAATTAGTTAATTTATCAAGGCAAAATGGTGAAAAGGGTGGTATTGATTTTTTAGTTGCTAATTTACCTCAACAACCGTTAGTTGATGGGGAAGAGTTGGAAGCTCTAAGACAAGTCTCAGCCTCAGCTTGGAATGTTGACTCGACAAGAGATCCTGATGGGTTGGGAATATTTTTAAATGTTGGAGAAAGATTACAAGAAATTATGGCACCAAATGGATTAGTAGTTTTATCCGTTTCTTCAAAACAAAATACTCCTCGTTGGAAAACTTTTTTAGATAAATTAGTAGAAAGAAAAAGTTTAAAAGGTTGGAAAATTATATCACAAAATAAATATAAGGTACCTGAAAATTATGATCCAAGATTTATAAAACACTGGTTGTCACTAACTGAAGAGGATAAAGTTCCAAGATTAGAATTGGGTCATGATGGAAAATATTACTATATTCATTATAATCTTCTGCTAAGTTTTTAGAATTTTAAAATGGAAGATTTAAAAAGAGAATTAACTTATTTAATTACAAATCTCATTTGTTTTCAGACTATCACTAAAGAGTCAAAAAATGTTACTAAATCTTTTAGCTTTATTAGAGATTACTTAAAAGAGAGTGATTTATATGTCAAAAATTTTCAAAAAAATGGATTTTTATCTTTAGCTATATCTAATTACCAAATTGATCTTTCAAAAAGATACGATATTATTTTTCACGGCCACATTGATGTTGTTCCACCTTCAGAAAAAGATCAATTTACGCCAAAAGTCAAAGATGGGAAGATTTTCGGAAGAGGAGCTTTAGATATGAAAGGAGGTTTAGGTGTCTTGATATATTTGATGAAAAAATTACCGAAAACTAATAAAAAGATCATTTTATTAATAACATCAGATGAAGAAATTGGTGGTGAAAATGGAACAAATTATTTTTTTAAGGATTTAGGTTTACAAGGTAACTTCTTTCTTACCGCCGAAGGGGAAAAGGATTACCTTTTAAAAGTAAAACAAAAAGGAATAGTTATGTTCAAATTAATAGCTAATACAGAAGGAGGACATTCAGCCTATCAATGGCTTTCTGAAAATGCAATTATTAAAATATTTAATTGTTATGAAAAAATCAATAAACTTTTTCCCAAAAAAAACATCAAAGATCATTGGTATTCCACTATTAATTTAGGTTTAATAAATGGTGGAACTGTAACCAATTCAATCCCAAATTACTCTGAAGCAAGTTTTGATATTCGTTTTTGTGAACCTTGGGAATCATCTCAACAAATAATTAAAAGTGTCAAAAAAATAGCCGAAAAAGAACAACTTAAATTTCAATTAATTTACAAAACAGAAATGATGAATACTAACCTGAAAAATAAGTATATTGTCGCACTTCATAATATAGCAAAAGAAGAATTAAACAAAAAAACAAATCTTTTTTTTAAAAACCATGGAACTAATGATTCTCGCTTTGCTAATTTAGCTGGTGTCCCTTCAGTTGGTTTTGGTCCAGTTGGTGACAATTACCATGCTCTAAATGAATTTGTTTATATCGAAACTCTACTAACATATCATAATATTTTGTACAAATTTATATTATTATAAAGATATACTTTACATTAAATAATAATGTTTGATTTTTAACTAAGAAATCAGGCATTTGTTGCGATAAATATTAAATAGGGAAAATAATCACTATAACACACCCGTCGGGTGATATGTATTGACACAACTCGGATTTACTTCTAATTTAACTTCTATTAATATTGTATCTAACAGTATTTAAAGTTCTAATATTTTATCAATATCATGTCTGGTAAAAGAAATGTAGTTTTTAGCAACGAGGAGTTTTATCACGTTTTTAATCGCACTACGGCAAACGAACAGGTTTTTGTTAGAAAGAAAGAAACAAGAAAAGCTCTTGATCTACTTTCTTTTTATAAATTTGAACAAACTCTTAGATTTTCTTTCTTCAATAGGCTTCAAGATGAGGAAAAGACAATATACTGGGCAAGGCTTGGAGAAAAAAATCCAATAGTTGATATTTACGCATACGCTTTGATGCCAAATCACTTCCACTTACTACTGAAACAGAGAAAAGAAAAGGGAATTCAAAGTTTACTCTCAAATTTTCAAAATAGCTTTGCTAAATATTTCAATATTAAAAACAAAAGGTTTGGAGCTTTATTTCAGAGACCCTTCAAAGCGAAACACATTTCTACCGATGATGAACTCTTACACATATCAAGGTACATTCACCTTAATCCTGTTACCTCTCATATTATGAATTACGAAGATTTAAAGAAAAGTAATTTAACTTCATTTCCTTTTTATCTAATTAAGAAAAAATCTTTTGTGGATACAGATTTTATAATCAAAATAATCGGCTCATATAATAAATATGAAAAATTTGTTGCAAATCAAATTGATTATCAAAGAAAATTAAATAAAATTAAACATCTTCTATTAGAATAGGTGAGGGGTGTCATATCAGTACACCCGACGGGTGTGATAGGGTGTGATAGGTTTAATTATTGAGAAAAAACTTTTAGGGAAGGATCTGTTTCTCAGGAAATTTAATTGCTTCTTCAATATTTTTAACCACACTTCTAGGCAATTTTAATTTTAAACTACAACTAACATATTCCGGATTATAAGTACTATGCCAACTATCAATAAGATAATTAAGCCAATCAAATGTAAATTTTGCTTTCCGACGCACGACAGATTCATTTATTTGGCTATTTTCAAAAAGGCTAATAATATCCTCTTTATGTTCCGGTAATAATCTCTCTTGTCCATTAATATAATCAGCTACATCTTCACACAAACACACAAGATCTTCGTTCAACACATTTGCACTTTCGCAAGTTTCACTAACTGCTTCTTTCATTTTTTCAAGCAAAGACGTGTAGGCAAAACCATCAACAGTTTCTCCATCCGCTTCAAGTTGATTTTCGATATATCCACACCCCGAAAATAATGGCAAGCCGGGAACAGCTTCTTCTGCTGGCATCAAATACAATCCTCTTGAATTAGAATCAGTTGATGGTTCTGGTGATGGATATTGAGGAGCGTTTCTTAAATAATTAATTATTGCTTCTTTCTGCTCATTCCACCGCCTAATATTATCATCAATAGAATCTAAACAATCTTGAGCCTTTGCAGTCAATTGCCGAATATACTCTTCAATCTCTTCTTCCTTCCCCAAACTGGCACAATCTCCTCTGGAAAAGTCGTAAGGTTCATCAGGCCAACTAATGCTATAGGAGTCAGTTGGGGGACATTGAAGATCCACCCTTACAGGATCTGCTTCTTTTACAACTAAAAATATCCACCAAGGAGATTTTACATTCCTAATAGATGCATCTTCGGTGCTTATTTTGTATTCCTTATTATATCTAAGAGAAATTAAACCCAAAAATTTGCCTTTTTTCTCAATTAATACGTTATAAATTAAACCGAATTTTTGATCTTCAGCTATTTTTATTCCTCTAATCTGTGATATTAAAATTTCTTTAATCTTTTTTACAATCTGTGACGGTATAAATTTTATTTCCTTACCACTTTTTCCTGACCTTAAAACACCATCGGAATATTCTATTGGAATATTTACTTCAACACTTAATCCTTGATCATAAATTTCTACTAACGAATTTTCTTTTAACCTTATTATAATCTCTTTACCCATCAAATTAATTTTCACTTCATTCATTTGAACTTCCTTGTCATTAATAAAAACTTTTCCTTCTTTTATTGAAAGTTTTCTTATCTCTGGGGTAGTCTCTGAATCATTTTCTTGGCTTTCTTGAATCAATTTCTCAACAGGTTTGCTTTCTTCAATTTCTTCCTTTTGGGACTCCTCAGTAATACTTTCTTTGTTCTCTGTATTTGAACTTTCCTCTAGCTTTTCTTCATAAATCTTCTCTGTCCCAATCAGGGGTTTTAAATTATCAATTTTGGGAATATTCTTTCCGATATTAAAAAGGCTATTTTCCTGAAGATTATATTCAATACACTTAACATATTTACACTGCTTTTCATCATATTCAATTGAGTAATCAAGACCTGAATTTTTGCATTTTGCAATTTGTTCATCAATTTCCTTACTAGTGGGGCATTGAGTTTGAGCGAAAACAAGATCATAACAAACAAAGGAAAAAATTAAATAAAATGAAACTGTAAAAACAACATAAAGAATTATATTTTTCTTTATCATGTTTTATCTTATTATCTTAATTATATACGATTTATTATACTAAATTATTAATATTATTTTTTGAATTTTTTAATATAAATAAAGTAAGTCTCAAGAATTTTGTCTTTTGGTTCAGTAATTATTTTGTTTTTATCTAATACTTGGAAATATATATTAATACAACTTTAATTTACTTCTAATATTTTTTACTGCTTTTCTTAATTTAATATCAATCAAAAAATAAAATTAAAACTTTATATTAGAATAGGGGATGGGTGTTATAACAGTTCACCCGACGGGTGTGATAATACAGTACAACTTACAACTCACAACTTACTACCAACCACCAATTCTTAACAAGATAAACCATTGTTAGAATCTACTCAATACCCGTTGTTGAGAATTCACAATTCACAATAAACATCCCCCGAACAAACTTTGATTTCATCAATTAGCTTTTTAATTTCAGAATTAACTTTTG
>CAYSJW010000034.1:0-1547 GCA_964431555.1 uncultured Gammaproteobacteria bacterium
ACGGCTTTATTTACAGTTTTACCTAAGTTAACAAAAAGAGTATATATAGCAAAAAAAGTCAATATCATTCGTGAAAATCTAGGTTTGAAATTAATTAACCCTTTAATCTCTTTATTTAATGCAACCAACAATAAAAAACTAAAAACTGGTATATATACAAATCCTTCAAGATTAATTTTGTAATTAGCCAAAATATAATTTATATAATTTGTAGCCTCCAGATAGGAAAGGGAAAAATAGGATAAAGTGGAAACTGTCAAAATAAAAAAGTTGATTTTACTAAACCAACTGAAAGAAAAACTTCTAATGACTATCAAATAAGTTAAGAATAATGCAGGATATAGTTTTGCATCCAAAATAAAATGTCTTCCGGTAAATCCCGGATACTTTAATGTATCCATAAACAAAGGCAAAAAACAAAAAACACCAAAATAAGGCAATAGAAACGAAATAAGTGGGCTTAATTTTCTAATCAATCTAATTTTCACTGAATATTATTTTAGCAAGTTTGTTGGCAAGAGGTTAAATTATTTTTATTATTAATTTTCTTAACCCATTGTGAATTTGGTGAAGTAAAAGTAAAAATCTAGAATTTGTATATGTTTTGACAATTTCAAAGTCAGCCTCTAAAGTCTTATCAAATTCATCCCTTGATATACTTTTTCCCGGAATCCTAAATGAAGAAAGTGTTTCATTTATTAATGAGGGCATTTTATCTTTGCCGATCCTCAACCACATTTCATACTCCATAACAAATCTTGTCTTTCCCTTGAAAGGACCATATTTTTCCCAAGCCGAGCGACTTAAAAAAACAGAAGGTTGAAATAAATAATTTGTCATTAATAAGAAAAAGTAACAATTAATACGCAAAAGGATATTTTTGTATAAAGTAACAAATTTTGCTATTTCAAAACCAGCTTCATTGATCACCCTTCCACGACCTGCAAGCCACAAGGTATTCGGATTCTGAAAAAAATATTCCCCAACTTTTTCCAGCGCACCATCTTCATATACATCATCAGCGTTTATAAAAGAAAGTATCTCTCCCTTTGCTTTTTTTAAACCCCTATTTATTGCATCAAGCTGACCCTCATCTTTTTCCTTAAAAAGCTTAAAAATCCTCGGATACTTTTTCACATACTTACCTATTATCTCCAAACTGCCATCGGTTGAGCCGGGATCCTGAATAATTACCTCCAAATTAGGATAATTCTGGCAAACAATAGAATCCAAAGTTTTTTTAATAAAATTCCCTTTGTTAAAAGAAGGAATAATTATAGAAACTTTGGGAAGCTCACTTTTTGACCTTTTTTGCATCTTTCAACGCCTTTTTTCTCACAAAATCTTCAAATTTCTTTTCTAATTTCCGAGTAATTAAATATGATCTTACAGATAAGCTGATAACCAAAAAAAATCCGCCTACCACCATCATGTCAAAAAGTCGGGAAAAGGAAAAAGTTTTTGCAAAAGAACGCAAAATATCAGTAAAAACAACCGAAAAAATCGCAAAAAGCCAAATTATTAACCAAACCCACATTTCCAATTTA
>CAYSJW010000035.1:0-1586 GCA_964431555.1 uncultured Gammaproteobacteria bacterium
TAGTTTTTTATTGTTGGTTGCATTAAATAAAGAGATTAAAGGGTTAATTAATTTCAAACCTAGATTTTCACGAATGATATTGACTTTTTTTGCTATATATACTCTTTTTGTTAACTTAGGTAAAACTGTAAATAAAGCCGTTTATGAAAACCTTTACATATTAACTCATTTTAAAGGTTCCTATGATGATAAAATGCGCTATCAGTGGGGAAATTTTTATGACTATATGGTTTTTGTCAAAGAAAATACACCCACGGATTCAACGATAGTAATTCCGCCGAAAATTCCTCCATGGTGGAATAGAAGCGGAGACTTTCGTTTAGTTAAGGCATTTTTGTATCCGAGAAAACTAGTTCAGTATGATAAAGAGGAAATACCCGATATAGAAAGTTTACCAAAAGGAACGTATATTTTGATTGCCTGGGGAGAGTGGAGGTGTGATATCGAGGGGATGTGTCGCGGCTGGCCTATTCAAAAGATTAAAGTTAGTGAAATTATTGTTAAAAAGGAAAATTCAACTGGAATAAAAGAAGTAAGAGAAAATGTCATTTATAATCCTTCCGATACACCAAATCCTTATGGATTATTAAAAATATGATAATGGCTATATTATTTGTTTTATCTATAAGCTTTTTGTTAGGTTTACCAATAGTATTGTTTTTGCTTCCCAAGCATAATCTTTGGGGAAAGCTAGGATTATCTTATTTGTTGGGAGTTGGTGTTTTTACTCTAGTTGTTTTTGTAACGAATTTATTGGGCTTTAAGATAACAGCTTTAAATCTTACAGTTTTGCTTTTTGCATGTTCGCTACCTTTATTGGTATTGCAAGGGAAGAAAATTAAAAGCTTTAAAGGTGAAATTAGAAAAGCTATAAAATTTAATAAATTTGATTTGGTTGATAAAATTCTTCTGGGAGGTATTGCATTTTTTGTAATATCCAGTTTCATAAGCACACTTTACTGGCCTGTATTTAAATGGGATTCGTTAACTTTGTATGACTTTCGGGCGCGTGTATTTATTGAAAAGGGATTTATCAAGGATGCTTTAGTTTCTTTAAACGATGGTTTCTATTTTGCTTATCCGCTTTTAACTTCTTTGCTACACACAATTGTTTATATATTTGGTGGTTATAATCCTAAATTTGTATATTCGCTTTTTTATTTATCTTTGGGCTTAGTATTTTACGGGTTGTTAAGAGAATTTATTACTCAAAAATTGAGCTTGTTTTTTACATTTGTGCTTTTATCCGTTCCTCAAGTTTTTGAGCATTCTCTTATATCATATACAAATCTTGCCTATTTAAGTTATTTTTCGCTTGGATTAATTTATTATTTTTTGTGGGATTGTAAAAGAAATATTGGCTACTTGGTGGTAAGTGTTTTACTTTGTGGTTTGAGCACATGGACAAGATCAGCCGAAGCATTGTGGTTGGTTGTTTTAGTAATAATAGTTATAAATGAAGTGATTAAAAAAAGATTTTTTTCCATTTTAATATCATTAATTACCTTTTTTTCTGTTCAGCAAGTATGGATGCGTTTTGTGGAAGTTAATTTAACAAAACAAACAACCATTGATGTAGTTTCAGG